>JAZURG010000130.1:0-107895 GCA_045606145.1 Faecousia sp. | reverse complement strand
TGTGAGAAGGTTTTCCCTGTTCATTCTCCCAACGTTGCTATGGTTGAGACCGTCCGTAAGGGTAAGGTTCGCCGTGCAAAGCTGTACTACCTGCGTGATCGTTTCGGCAAGGCAGCTAAGATCAAGGAGAAGGTCTAATTCTGAATTTCATAAAAAAAGAGGGGAAACCCTCTTTTTTTATTTGCCTATTTTTTAAAATGCTCTTTTCATACAGCAAGAAACCGTGTATAATATAACGACAAAAAGGGAATTGAGGTGATGACAGTGCGGCGTGGAAAATATGAGGCAAGGAATAACGATTCTAAAGCCAATGGAACCAGTGGCGATGAGCTGTCCTTCACAAAAACGGTATTATTGTATCTGCACGATCTGGTATATTTGCTGTCTGTAATTTTGCTTGTTTTGTTGCTGCTTTTCCGCGTTGTGGTTGTGTCCGGTTCCTCGATGGTTCCTACTTTGGTTGACGGAGATTATCTGTTGTTGCTGAGCACCCCACTGTACAATTCGCCAGCGTACGGTGATATCATTGTTGCAAGCAAGGATTCGTTTAGGGAAGGCGAACCGATCATCAAACGTGTGATTGCTACAGAGGGACAAACTGTCGATATTGACTTCGCTTCCGGCACCGTATATGTGGACGGAGTTGCGTTGGATGAGCCATATATAAACAATTTAACCACCTTGGATGAAGGAACAAAACTCCCGCTCGTTGTGGAGGAAGGTTGTGTTTTTGTTCTGGGTGATAACCGAGGTCGCTCTGAAGACAGCAGAAGTCCTGCCATTGGGCAAATTGACAAGCGTGAGATTCTGGGAAAAGCATTATTCTTGTTCCTGCCTGGAATGGGTGAGCAAATGAATGTAAGGGATTTCGGCAGAATTGGAGGCATTCGTTAAATGCAACAGGAAGATATGAACATTCAGTGGTATCCGGGCCATATGACCAAAACACGCAGACAGATCGAAGCGGATTTGAAGCTGGTCGATGCTGTTTGTGAAATTGTTGACGCCAGAATTCCGGTATCCAGCAGAAATCCCGATATTGATGCTATTTGTGGAAATAAGCCAAGACTCGTGATTTTAAACCGTATGGACCTTGCGGATCCGTCCGCAACAAAACAGTGGGTAGCTTATTTCAAAAGCAAAGGCATTTCGGCGGTCCCAACGGATTGTAAAACAAAACGAGGCATCAACGATTTCCTGCCAACTGTCCGCAGTATTTTGAAAGAGAAAATAGAACGGGATGCCGCAAGAGGTATGAACCGGTCTATTCGCATTATGATCGTGGGAATTCCAAATGTGGGTAAGTCTACATTTATCAATCAGATTTCCGGTCGGAAGGGTGCGAAAGCAGAGAATCGTCCCGGCGTCACCCGTGGCAAACAATGGGTGACAGTGGATAACGGATTGCTTCTTTTGGATACACCCGGCATACTCTGGCCGAAATTCGAGGACCCCAATGTTGGATTGGCGCTGGCATTTACCGGGGCTGTAAAAGAGGACGTAATCGATATAGAGGAGTTAGCGTGCAGACTGATGGAACTGCTCCATAAACGCTATCCGCAGGCCGTCATGGACCGTTATGGCATTGCACCGGATGTAGATGCGCCCGGATATGAATTGCTGGAATCGGCGGGGAAAAAGCGTGGTTATCTGCTCGCTCGCGGTGAAATCAATACGGAAAGAATGGCAAAGGTCCTGCTGGATGAATACCGCAGCGGCAAACTGGGCAGGTTTACCTTTGAGGTTCCAGAGGATATGCAATGAGTGATATGTGGGATATCGAGAATGAACTGTATGCGCAAGGCATCCAATGGATTTGCGGTGTTGATGAGGCAGGCCGCGGCCCCTTGGCAGGTCCTGTATGCGCTGCCGCAGTGATATTGCCGCCTAATATTGAGATCCCCGGTCTCAATGACAGCAAAAAGCTATCTGACAAGAAACGCAGAGAGTTGTTTCCGATTATCAAAGAAAGCGCAATCGCTTACGGAATTGCTTTTGCAGATCACGCTGAAATCGACAGGATCAATATTCTGCAGGCTACCTTTCTTGCCATGGAACGGGCAATTTTACAGCTGCAGGTAAAACCGGAATATGCTCTGATCGATGGCAACAGAGCGAAGGTTTTTGGCTTTCCTGTTAAGACCGTGGTACACGGTGACAGCTTAAGTGCAAGCATTGCGGCAGCCTCGATCCTTGCTAAGGTTACAAGAGATGATTGGATGGAAATGGCCGCAAATGAATACCCGGAGTATAAGTTTGAAGTACATAAGGGATATGGCACAAAAGCGCATTATGAAGCTTTGGATCAATTTGGTCCGTGCGATATCCACAGAATGACTTTTTTGAAGAAACGGTATGGGAATCAATAATTTAACCGGTGCCTGGGGCGAAGCTCTGGCGGCTGAGTATTTACGAAAAAAGCGGTACTCCATATTGGCAACCGGCTACAGAAGCCGCTACGGTGAAATTGATCTGATCGTGGCAGATAAAAGATACCTAGTATTTGTTGAGGTCAAGCTGAGAAAGTCAAATTCTTTTGCCCTGGCACGTGAGTTTGTGGATTTTCGAAAGCAAAACCGAATTAAAACCACAGCGTCTGTATTTCTGGCGCAAAATCCTACGGAGCTTCAGCCCCGATTCGACGTAATAGAGATATATGCACCGGAGGGAACGGCCACAAAAAGGCCGATCATTAATCATTTGGAGGATGCGTTTCAATGAGTTTTCCTGTATTTGACTTACATTGCGATACCGCACTGGCTCTTCTTGGAAAGAATTTCCGTGGAGAGGGGAGCCTCAAGAAAAATAACCACCATATTGATCTGGAACGGGCAAAGACCCTGCCCGGCTATGCCCAGTGCTTCGCGTGCTTTACCAGCACTTGGGATAAGCTTCCTGCCGGCCTTACGGTTGCGGATGTGTTTGAAAGAGAAATGGTCGTGATTTTGCGGGAAATTGAAGCAAACAGGGATATGATCCAACTGGCGTATTCAGCAGATGATGTACGGAAGCATTACGAAAAGGGTCTCATGTCTGCGATCCTCACCATTGAGGGACCTGCCGGCTTTGGATTTGACCCTTCGCTGCTGGAGGATCTATACAGTGTTGGGTTCCGTATTTCAACCCTTGGATGGAACGAGAATAATGTTCTTTGCGGTTCCCACAAAACCGGTGGCGGCTTGACGGATCTGGGCAGGGAATATGTTAAAGAAGCCCAGAGACTTGGAATGATTATCGATGTAAGCCACATCAGTGATGAAGCCTTCTGGGATATTATGAAAATCACCGAAGCGCCAATTATTGCAACACATTCCAACAGCCGCAGCGTGTTTGATTGCAGCCGTAATCTGACAGACGATATGTTCCGTGCGATTTGCGACGTCGGTGGTGTAGCCGGCTTTAATCAATACGCCCATTTTATCGGTGATCAAGCGGATTTGGATCAGGTATCTAAGCACTTTCTGCATTTTATGGAGCTGGATCCCACAGGTAAGCATATTGCCCTTGGCGGTGATCTGGATGGCTGCGATCTGCTGCCTGCCGGCTTTGCGGGTGTACAGGATTATCCAAAGCTGGCCGTAAAACTCATCGAGCAAGGCTTGGATCGGGAAACAGTCGGGAACATTTTCTGGAACAATGCCCTTGCGGTTATGGAAAAATGCTGTAAGTAATGATTGCAATGCTTTGCGCATAGAAACTTAAGGAGGAAAGCATGTCTCTGTATGCAATAGGAGATCTGCATTTATGTTTAGGGGCGCCAAAACCGATGGATATCTTTGGCGGCGCATGGACAGGATATATGGAAAAACTCAAGGAAGGCTTTTCCCGCGTGAATGACGATGACACGACGATCCTGCTGGGTGATTTGTCCTGGGCGCTGGATTTGGAAAATGCCAGGAAGGATTTTGCCTGGATTAATGACATCCCGGGCCGTAAAATCATATTAAAGGGTAACCATGATTATTGGTGGAGTACTGCGTCTAAATTCTATAAATTCTGCAACGAGAACGGATTTTCTAATCAGTTTATCCTAAACAACAACCATTACGAATATGACGGTTGGGCGATTTGCGGCACAAGGGGCTGGTTTTTCGAAGAAGAACGCAGCAGCAATCAGGATGAAAAAGTATTTAAAAGAGAACTTCTCAGACTGGAAACATCTTTGCGTGCGGCAGGGGATCTGCCAAAACTGGTTTTTCTCCACTATCCGCCCAGATATAAGGGTTATACATGCGAACCGATTCTTGAACTCCTGCATAAATATCAAGTTCGTCAATGTTATTACGGCCACTTGCACGGTGCCAGCCATGGCCTCGCGATGGAAGGTGTATGGGATAATATCGATTATCGGCTTCTTGCTGCCGATAAGATCAATTTTCAGCCTTTTAAAGTAATGTAAATATGGATGCCGTCGGGAAACTGACGGCATCCTTTTTGGAGAAGGAATCCGGCTTACTTTCAAAAGAAAAAATGTATTTCTTTAAATAATACAAAGTTTTTTAAAGAAAATAGTGGACAAAACAAAGTTTCTTTGCTAGAATTAGGTGGTTACAAATTTTTCTATGAATGGCCGTTATTCGGCCTGATTTTAGGAGGACACAAAAAATGAATGTAAAGAGCGTTGAAAGAAACGGCAATCAGGCTACTGTCGTTGTCGAGATCGACAAGGAACTGATGGAGTCCGGTGTTAACAAGGCATATATGAAGGCCCGAAAGAACATCATGATCCCCGGCTTCCGCAAGGGCAAGGCTCCCCGCAAGATGATCGAGGCTATGTACGGCGCACACGTCTTCTATGAAGACGGCCTGGAAGAAATCTTCCCCCAGGTATACGACTTCGCCATCGCCAGCCAGGAATTCAAGGCTATCGGCCGTCCCAACCTGACGGATATGGATATCAACGATGAAAACATCGTTACCCTGACGCTGACTACCGATGTATATCCCGAGGTCACTCTGGGTGAGTACAAGGGTCTGGAAGTTGAAAAGGCTGCGGCTGAGGTTACCGATGCACAGATCCAGGCTGAGCTGGACCGTATGGCACAGAATGTTGCTTCCACCGAGACTGTTGAGCGCGCCGCTGAAATGGGCGACACTGCCAACATCAACTTTGAAGGCTTTGACAACGGTGTTCCCTTTGACGGCGGCAAGGGCGAGAACTTTGACCTGAAGCTGGGTTCCGGTTCTTTTGTTCCCGGTTTTGAAGAGCAGGTCGTTGGCATGGCTGCCGGCGAGGAAAAGGATATTGATATCACTTTCCCCGAGGACTACCACGCTGAGCTGGCCGGTAAGCCTGTTGTTTTCCATGTTAAGGTCAACTCTGTTTCCGTCACCAATGTTCCCGCTCAGGATGATGAGTTCGCCAAGGACGTTTCCGAGTTCGACACTCTGGACGAGCTGAAGGCTGACATCCGCGCTAAGGAGCTGGAGAAGCTGCAGAAGCAGCTGGATTCCTCTTTTGAGCAGGCATGTGTTGAGAAGGCAGCAGAGAATGTTACCGTTGATATGCCCGCAGCACTGATCGAGGCTGAACTGGACAACCAGATGGAGCGTTTTGGCTACCAGCTGCAGATGAGCGGCTACTCCATGGAGCAGTACGCAAAGATGATGGGCGGCGATCTGGCTACCATGCGCAATGCATTCCGTCCCGCTGCTGAAAAGCAGGCTAAGATCAATGTTACTCTGGCAAAGATCGTGGAGGTCGAAGGCATCACTGTGTCCGATGAGGATATGGAAGCAGAGTACAAGGCTATGGCTGAGCAGTATAGCCTGGAGATCGAGAAGATCAAGGGCATGGTCCCCGCTGACGAGATCAAGGTCAGCCTGGAGACCCGCAAGGCTGTCAAGGCAATCGTTGATTCCGCTGTTGCCGTTGCTCCCAAGAAGGAAGAGGCCTGATTATTTAGGAATAACCTTCCAGTAAAATGGTTAGAATGTTTTAAACCCAGAAAGGAGATCTGACCATGAGTTTAGTACCTTATGTTGTTGAACAGACAAGCCGCGGTGAGCGCAGCTATGATATTTTCTCCCGTCTGCTCAATGATAGAATTATTTTCTTGTCAGAAGAGGTAAATGATACCACAGCGAGCCTGATTGTTGCCCAGTTACTGTATCTGGAAGCACAGGATCCCGACAAGGACATCCAGTTTTATATCAACAGCCCCGGTGGCAGCGTCACAGCCGGCATGGCCATCTATGATACCATGCAGTACATTAAATGTGATGTTGCGACTATCTGTGTCGGCATGGCCGCGTCTATGGGCGCATTCCTGCTGTCCGCAGGTACAAAGGGTAAGCGTATGGCTCTGCCCAATTCTGAAATTATGATCCACCAGCCCTCCGCCGGTACTCAGGGTCAGATTACAGATATGGCGATTCATATGAAGCGTCTGGAAACCATCAAGGCACGTATGAACCGTATTCTGGCAGACAACACAGGCAAAAGTGTCGAAGAAGTCACTGCTGCCTGTGAACGTGATAACTTTATGACTTCTGATGAAGCTATGGCGTTTGGTCTTATTGACCGCGTACTTGACCGCCATTGATTCGAAAGGCGGTAGTGGTCCATGGCAAAGAAAGATGAACAGCCGATCCGCTGCAGTTTTTGCGGAAAAGCTGAGACAAACGGCAGATTGATTGCCGGTCCCGGAGTTTACATTTGCAGTGATTGTGTCCAGGCGTGCAGTGAACTGCTGCGTGACGACTTGCAGGTTGATGAGAATGGGGAATTGCGCAAGCCTGAATCCCTGCCTACACCTGCTGAGATCAAGTCCTATATGGACAGCTATATCATCGGACAGGAAGATGCGAAAATCACTCTGGCTGTGGCTGTATACAATCATTACAAGCGGATCTATTTCTCACAGGAGGCTGATGTAGAGCTTCAGAAGAGCAATATTCTGCTGATTGGCCCCACCGGTAGCGGCAAGACCCTCTTTGCCCAAACCTTAGCCAAGATTCTGAATGTTCCTTTTGCGATCGCGGATGCAACTACGCTGACAGAAGCGGGTTATGTTGGCGATGATGTTGAGAATATTCTTCTTCGTCTTCTTCAGGCTGCTGATTTTGATATTGATCTTGCTGAGCATGGAATCATTTATATTGATGAGATGGATAAAATCGCCCGTAAAAGCGAGAACACTTCCATCACCAGAGATGTTTCGGGCGAAGGTGTGCAGCAGGCGCTGTTGAAGCTGCTGGAGGGCACAGTTGCCGGTGTACCTCCTCAGGGAGGCAGAAAACACCCTCAACAGGAAACCATCCAGATCGATACGACCAACATTCTGTTTATCTGCGGCGGTGCCTTTGACGGTTTGGATAAGATCATTGAAGCCCGAACTGACCGTTCTGCCATCGGTTTTGATGCGCCGGTAGAAAGCCGTAAAAAGCGTGATGTCGGTAAGCTTTTGGCGCAAGTAGAACCGGATGATCTTTTGAAGTTTGGTATCATACCGGAACTGGTTGGCAGATTGCCTGTCATCACCAGCTTGCGTGATCTCAAGAAGGATGATTTGATTCGAATTCTCATCGAACCCAAGAATGCGCTGAGCCGTCAGTATCAGGCTCTGCTTAGAATGGACAATGTTGAGTTGGAGATTCAAGAGGATGCGCTGGATGCCATTGCGCAAAAGGCAATTGACCGTCAGATCGGTGCCCGTGGCTTACGGGCAGTGATGGAACAAACGATGACACGTATCATGTTTGCGATTCCTTCTGATCTGTCCATTAAAAAAGTGATTATCACACCGGAGTGCGTTTCCGGCGGTGAGCCGATGATCATTCGAGATGCGAAACACCCCCGTGCGAAAATCGGCGCAAACTAACAATCAGGTATAGAAGGGGGTAGGGAACTACCCTCTTCTTTGTCCGTTACCCCTGGAGGGAATGACTATGAGCGAAATTATCATTCATAATAAAATGCCTGTTTTGGCATTGAGAGGAATGACTGTTTTCCCGGATCAGACAGTTCATTTTGATATTGGCAGAGTAAAATCTGCCCTTGCTTTGGAATATGCCATGAAGAACGATCAGCTTCTGTTCCTGGCACCTCAGAAGCGCATTAATGAAGACGATCCGGGTTTGAGCGGCCTGTATCCCATCGGCTGTGTTGCAAAAGTAAAGCAGATCCTGCGTTCTCAGGGTGAGAACATTCGTGTTCTTGTTGCCGGTTTGTATCGCGCAAAGATTCTGGAACTGACGCAGACAGAACCTTTTCTGAGCGGCACAATTAAGAAAGTTTTAGAAGTTGAAACCAATGATAACCTGCGTAACCGTGCCATGCGGCGTGAAGCAAATGCCTTGTACGCAAGCTATCTGGAATTTGTTGAACGTCCTGCTCAATCCGTTCAGCTGCGAATGCTGGATTCGGATGATTGCGGGTTCATTGCGGATAGCATTGCGCAAAATTCCGGTATTGAATATCCAGAAAAAGCAAAGCTGCTTTGTCAACTGAATCCAGTGCGCAGATTGGAACATGCTTTGCATATGCTGCGCCAGGAAATCCAAATGCTGCAAATTGAGTCGGATATTCAGGAGAAGACCCGTGCGCACATTGATCAAGACCAGCGGGATTACTACCTGAGAGAGCAGATCAAAGCAATTCGGGAAGAGTTGGGTGAAAGTGATGAGCATTCAGAATTCTCCGAGTTTGAGAAAAAGATACTGCTTTTAAACCTGGAGGAATCCTGGGAAAGAAAGCTGCTAAAAGATCTGGAGCGTCTGAAAAAGCAGCCTTTTGGATCATCCGAAGCTTCCGTCCTTCGCAATTATCTGGATACTGTTCTGGAGTTTCCCTGGAATACCGCAACGAAGGAACGGCTTGATATTGACACTGCCAGAAAGATCCTTGAACGTGATCATTTTGGCCTTGAAAAAGTAAAAGCACGTATTCTTGAAACACTTGCTGTCAGAAAAATGGCACCCCATATGCCGCCCCAGATCATTTGCCTTGTTGGCCCTCCCGGCGTTGGTAAGACCTCCATTGCCTATTCCATCGCCAAGTGCTTGAATCGTAAGATGGCAAGAATCTCCCTTGGTGGAGTTCGCGATGAGGCTGATATCCGTGGACACAGAAAAACCTATGTAGGTGCCATGCCCGGCAGAATCATTACCGCAATGACGCAAGCCGGAAGCAGAAATCCTTTGTTGCTTCTTGATGAAGTTGACAAGATGGGTTCTGACCACCGCGGAGATCCCAGCGCCGCGCTTCTGGAGGTTCTGGATGCGGAGCAGAATAAAACCTATCGGGATCACTTCATGGAAATCCCCGTGGATTTAAGCGAAGTCATGTTCATCACCACAGCCAATACCCTCGATACCATTCCGAGACCTTTGCTTGACAGAATGGAAATCATCGAGCTTGGGTCCTATACCGATGAAGAAAAGGTTATGATCGCAAAGAATCATTTGATTCCCAAGCAGCTTGAGAAGCACGGTCTTAAGAAAGCACAGCTTCGTGTGACAGATGATGCCATTCGTGAAATGATCCAGTGCTATACCAGAGAATCCGGTGTCCGTACCTTGGAACGCCTGGTGGCGCAGGTATGCAGAAAGGCCGCCGTTCAGATTTTGGAGCAGGAAACTTCCAGAAAGATCAGTGTTACAGGCACAAATATTGAGCAATTCCTTGGTGTTCGGAAGTTCCTGCCTGACAGACTCCACGGTGCGGATCAAATTGGTCTTGTTACAGGTTTAGCCTGGACCAGTGTAGGCGGCGAAACGCTTGAGGTCGAAGTCAATGTCATGGACGGTACCGGAAAGCTGGAGCTGACCGGTAACCTTGGCGATGTTATGAAAGAATCTGCCCATGCTGCGCTGAGTTATATTCGCGCTCATGCCGAACAGCTTGGGATTGCAGGAGATTTCTATAAAACCAAGGATATCCATGTGCATTTTCCTGAGGGTGCTGTGCCGAAGGATGGCCCTTCCGCCGGTATTACAGTTTGCACCGCAATGGTATCCGCTTTGACGGGTGTTTCTGTAAGACGTGATGTGGCTATGACCGGCGAGATTTCTCTTCGTGGCAGGGTTCTTCCCATTGGCGGTTTGAAAGAGAAAACAATGGCGGCCCTTCGTCATGGCATTTCCACCGTCATTATTCCAAAGGACAATGAGCGTGACTTGGCAGAAATCGATCAGACGGTGAGAAAAGCCTTAAACTTTATTACCGCACAAACGGTCGACACTGTTTTGGATGCCGCACTGAATCACAGAGCTGAGATTGTGCCAACAATTCTCTCTGAAATACCTGGTGAATTGAAACAAAGAAACAGAAAGCCGGATATCCGGCAGTGAGGTAAGCGGATGAACTTTAATAATGTAGAATTTTTAATATCCGCAGCCGCACCAAAGGATTTTCCTAAGAACAGATTGCCGGAAATTGCCTTTGCCGGCAAGTCCAACGTAGGCAAGTCTTCTGTTATTAACCGTTTGTTGAACAGAAAAAACTTTGCACGGGTAGGGGATAAGCCTGGTAAAACCATTCATGTTAACTACTTTGTGATCGATAAAACCTGCTATTTTGTTGATTTGCCCGGTTATGGTTATGCGAAGGTATCCCAATCGGAAAAAGACCGTTGGGGCAAACTGATGGAGGATTATTTTGCCTCTAACCGTATTACCCTCGGTGTTATGATCGTAGACGCCCGTCATGCACCTACCGGCAACGATATTATAATGGCACGTTGGTTTATTGACAGCGGTTGTCCTTTTGTTGTTGTTGCAAATAAGCTGGACAAGCTGAAAAAGAGCGAAATCGATCCGAATTTGGAGCGAATTCGCCTTGATCTGGAATTACCGATAGAATGCCGGGTGATCCCGTTTTCCGCGGAAAAGGGAACCGGTAAAGAAGAGCTTGTACACTGTGTGCTTGCGGCGATCCAAGAATAATAATGAAGATCCGCACTTCGCTATGAAGTGCGGATCTTTTACATGAAATTACTTATTGAGTTCTTCTTTTGCCTGCTTAAGAGCCTGTGCCAGTTGGTCAGGGCAGGAAGTTGCCTTCATGCCGCAGGTGGTTCCTTCCAGACGGGTGATAACTTCGTCCACTTCCATGCCGTCAACAAGAGAACCGATGCCTTTCAGATTGCCGTTGCAACCGCCGATAAACTGGACATTCTTCAGCTTATTATCCTCAATTTCGAACAGGATGTGCTGGGAACAGGTTCCTTTTGTCTTATACTCAAACTGCATTGTTTTTTTCCTTTCTGTCATTGTATTAAATCATGATAATCTCCGTCCACCAAAGAAACCAGAGCATCCGGTGGAAGTATCATTTGGTGACCTCTGGCACCTGCTGACACAGCAATTTCTTCATGCAATTGGGCAGTTTCGTCAAAATGAGTCGGGTAATGTTTTTTCATCCCCACCGGACTGCAGCCACCACGGATATAGCCGGTCAGGTTCAGTAATTCTTTCACCGCAACCATTTCAATGTTCTTGTCACCAATTGCACGGGCAGCTTTCTTTAGATCCAGTTCAAAGCAAACAGGAATGCAAAATACATGAATTCCTTTCTTAGCGCTTCTGGTCACAAGTGTTTTGAATACTTGTTCCGGAGGGAATCCAATGGCCTCAGCAGCATGATTGCCGCTGAGATCATTTTCATCGTATGTATAGAAAGCTTCTCTGCATGAGATACCGGCCTGTTCAACAAGCCGCACAGCATTTGTTTTTCCAGCCACGTTCATCACCTGACTTATTATACGATATTGTTTCCGTTCTTTCAAGAGAATCATTTGCTATTTTTGAGGTAAACTATCAGAAAATAACGGAGGAAACAATATGGAAGATCAAAATAAAGCAGATGTTAAAAAAGACGAACGTGAACAGCTTGTTGAGCTTGGTTCAGATGTTTCAAAAACAAAACACGGGAACATCTATACGCTTACAATCATTGGTCAGGTGGAGGGCCACCAGGTTTTACCGGATAACGCGAAAACAACAAAGTACGAACACGTTCTGCCATTACTGGCCGGAATTGAAGAAAGCGATGAGATCGACGGTCTTTTGCTTTTGTTAAATACAGTAGGCGGTGACATTGAAGCAGGTCTGGCGATTGCCGAAATGATTGCCGGTATGAAAAAGCCAACCGTTTCCCTTGTGTTAGGAGGCGGTCACTCCATTGGTATTCCGCTTGCCGTCTGTACAAAAAAATCCTTTATTACACCAACAGCGAGCATGACGGTGCATCCCGTACGAATGACCGGATTGGTGGTCGGCGCTCCACAGACATTTCGGTATTTTCAGCGCATTCAGGAGCAAATCGCGGACTTTGTAACCGCAAATTCCGGTATCAGCCGGGAAAAATTTGAGGGATATATGATGGCAACAGGCGAAATGGCCACTGATGTCGGAACTATCTTATATGGCAAAGAAGCGGTTTCATCCGGCTTGATCGATAAACTTGGTGGTTTAAATGATGCTCTGAACGCACTTCATAAAATGATCGATAAGAAGAAAAGCAGGAATTAAGAACCCAAGTAAATTTGGGGTAGAAATTACAGTAAAAGTGTGCTATGATATAGGATATCAAAATGGGAGGGATAGGCATGGAACTAAATTGGCTTGAAGTGCTTCTTTATGGCATTGTTTCCGGAATAACTGAATTTCTGCCTGTCTCTGCCCAGGCACATCAAATGATTCTGCTCAATTTATTTGGATGTTCAGATCCCAATTACCTTTTAAATTTTTTCGTACATATTGGCATATATGCCGCACTGCTCGTTACATCCGGCGGCTATATCAAGAGAATGTATAACGAGTATCAATTGAGTAAGCACAACCGTCGCCGCAGAAAGCGTGAACTGAACATGCAATCCGTGTTTGACATCCGGCTTGTGAAAATTGCATGCGTACCGGTTCTCGTCAGCTTTATATTCTACGTAAAAACATTTCACTGGGCGGATAAAACCCCCATTGTAGCGCTGTTTATGCTGTTAAACGGTATTCTTTTGTTAATTCCCATGTATATGGCCCGGGGAAATAAGGATTCCAGACACATGAGCGCATTTGATGGCATTTTATTCGGCATTGGCTCTGCTTTGTCAGTTTTTCCCGGTGTTTCCCGTATTGGCGGGGGATACAACGTAGCAGTAATGAGAGGGGCAGATCCACAGCATGCCTATAAATGGACGCTGATTTTAAGCGTGCCTGTGCTTCTTGTATTGACCTGCTTTGATTTGTATTTTGTTTTTGCAGGTGGAGTTGCACAACTTGATTTGATCTTTTTAGTTAAGTGTCTGTTGAGCGGCGTATGCGCCTATTTCAGCGCAACCTTGGCTATTGTATTTTTGAAAAGTTTGACGAATCGAACAGGACTTGCTGCTTTTTCCTACTATTGCTGGGGTGTGGCATTGTTTGCGTTTATTCTGTATTTGTACTGATTGGAGGTTACCATGGCAGATAAGAAGTATAAATCCCAGGCTGAAAAGGCTTCTTCCGGCAAGGGCAAGAAGGGAAATGCTTCAAAGAGTACTCCTGCTCAAAAAGAAAAGCAAAACAACACGCAGGTGAAGAAGGAAAGGGAGATTCCGGTACGTTTTATCTCATCTGTAGTATTTCTTGTGGCCTTTATTTTGATGCTGGTGATCTCTCTGAATCCTGAAGGTGCGCTGACAACGCTTGTTGAAAGCGTTGTGCTTGGATTGATTGGATCCGTTGGCTTTATTATTGCTATCCCCGCACTGTTGTATTTGTTCATCATCCATGCGTTCAGCGGAAAAAGACCGGTCATTTTACGGAGCATCTGCGTTGGACTGTTTGTGTTTATCTGCGGAGGAATTGCCCACCTGGTATTGGATCCTCAAGGTTTATCTTCCGATATTTCTCTCATAAAAGAGCTGTATATAGGAGGCGGTAACGGCACAACCGGTGGTGTTTTGTGCGGCGGTATTACCATGCTCATCCGCCTTCTGTGTGGTACAGTGCTTACATATATCATTTACATTGTCAGCGCGATCATCTCTTTGTTAGCCGCTATGCACATTACGATTCCCAGCATTATCCGTGCAGTGCAAAACCGTCCCCGTGCGCAATGGGAGGACCAGGAGAAAGAAGAACCGGCGGAACCGGCTGCCATTGTGGTTAATCACATTGCTGCAAAGCGTATCGCCCATGCTGAACAGCGCAGACAAAGGGAACAATTACAGGAAGAAGCCCAAAATCCTCCTACTGATATTGTGGAGAAGAAATCCAGGAAGCAGGATAAAGTATCTGATATGATGCGGCAGATTGATATTTCCATTGATTCACCCGTTGCCGCGGCATCTGTCAATGTTTCTCCTGAATCAGAAGATGAGATTCTCGTTCCCAAGTTTGTTGAAGCACAGAATCGGATCGCTGCGAAGGACGAGCATGAAGTCAAACAGATTACCGGGATCGTTCCGGAAGAAATTCCCAAGAAAATGCCAGTCCTGGAAATCGACAACCAAACGGCTGCACCCGCTCAAGTTGTAAAACCCAGAAAAGTCACTGCAAAAGAAGCGGATGAATCCGCTGCGCTTGTTGCACAGGAAATTGCGCAGGCAGAGGCGGAAGTGAAGCCTGAATACTGTTATCCTCCCATCGATCTGCTGAAAGACTTTGGGTCCGGTGGTGTAGATGGAACAGCAGAAATGCGTGAGAACTCCCGTCGTTTAAACGAAACCCTTGCCAGCTTTAAAATAGAAGCACACATTATCAATGTGACCCGCGGTCCCAGCGTAACCCGCTACGAAGTTGAACTGGAAAAGGGTGTCAGATTAAGTAAATTAACAACCGCCGCTGACGATATCGCGCTTAGTTTGGGTGCTTCCGGCGTGCGTATTGCTGCGGTTCCCGGTAAAATTTCTGTTGTTGGTATTGAAGTACCGAATAAAGCAGTTACAACTGTTTCTCTTCGCGAAGTCATCGATTCTCAGGAATTCGCAAAAGCAAAGTCTAAGTCTTCCTTTGCAGTTGGCAAGGATATCGGCGGTACCTGCATTGTCGGTAACATTGCGAAGCTGCCCCACATGCTGATTGCCGGTACTACCGGTTCCGGTAAATCCGTTTGTATGAATTCCATCATCATTTCTCTGCTTTACAAGGCAAGTCCTGATGAAGTGAAATTGATTATGGTCGATCCCAAGATGGTCGAACTGGGCATTTATAATGGGATCCCGCATCTGTTAATTCCTGTTGTGACGGATCCGAAAAAGGCTGCAGGATCTCTGCAATGGGCTGTTTCTGAAATGATGCGGCGCTATAAGGCAATGTCCGATGCCGGTGTCAGAGATCTGGAATCCTACAACAGTATCGTCGAACACGAAGATGAGGGACAGAAACTTCCTCAGGTCGTTGTAATCATCGATGAGCTTGCTGATCTCATGCTGGTTGCAGCTAAGGAAGTAGAAGAATCTATCTGTAGAATTGCGCAGATGGGCCGTGCTGCCGGAATTCACCTGATTATTGCTACCCAAAGACCTTCTGCAGATGTAATTACCGGTCTGATGAAGGCAAATATCCCTTCAAGAATTGCGTTTGCTGTTGCTTCCGCAATGGAGTCCAGAATTATTCTGGATACACAGGGCGCAGAGAAGCTTGTAGGTAAGGGCGATATGCTTTATGCGCCCATCGGTAACGGAAAACCGAAGCGAGTTCAGGGTTGTTTTGTCAGCGATCCTGAAGTAGAAGCGGTTGCTACCTATGTAAAGAACCACTATTCCACTACTTACGACCAGCAGGTTATGGAGGAAATTGAAATGAAAGCGGCACAGACTGGCAACAAGTCCGCTGTGACCGAACAGGAACCATCTGCTGAAGAATTAAGTGGTGACGAAATGCTTCCAGCCGCAGTGGATGTCATTTTGGAGACAGGCCAGGCTTCTGTTTCTATGTTGCAGCGCCGTTTGAAACTTGGATATGCCAGAGCGGCTCGTATTGTGGACGAAATGGAAGAAAAAGGAATTGTTGGTCCATTCCAGGGCAGTAAGCCCCGTGCTATCCTGATAACCAAGGAACAGTGGCAGGCGATGCGTTCCGGCAGTGATGAGCAGATGGATTTCGATGATCTCACTGAGCAGAACCAAGAACCCATAGACGAATTTTTCTAAGTCTGAACCGGTATTAATACCGTTTGAGAACCAGCCGGAAACGGCAACATTTGTATTGCATCCGGACAGCCGGAGCAACAACAAGGAGGAATCGTTTTGAGAAACAAAAAAATCAAGCGGATGGTAGCAACTGCGCTTTTGATGGCAATGGTCATTGTTCTTCAATTTGTCAGTGCTGCACTTCCAACCATCGGAGGGTTTTCTATCTCTCTGGTTTTGCTGCCCATTGTGGTTGGCAGCGCAATCTATGGACCCGGTACAGGAGCACTTCTTGGCGGAACATTCGGTGCCATTGTGGCAATCAACTGCATGACAGGTTTTGATAAGGGCGGTGCTATGGTTTTCCAGGCCAATCCGCTGCTGTGTGTAATTGTTGTCATGCTAAAGGGTATTCTTGCCGGATCAGCTTCCGGCCTTGTCTACAAGCTTGTGTGCAAATGGAATGAACTCATTGGTATGCTCTTGGCGGCAATCGTTTGTCCCGTTGTAAATACCGGCGTTTTTCTTGGATGCATGGCATTATTCTTTAAGGATGTGCTTAGCGCCTGGGCTGGCGGTGGAGATATTCTTGCCTATATGCTCTCCGGAATTGTTCTGATCAATTTTGTTCCCGAGCTGATCATTAATGTAGTTTTTAGTCCCGCTGGTCACACCATCGTCAAAGCGGTAAGAAAGTCCATATAATCTCATGATATCACTGACTAAGCAGGCGCTCACAGAGCGTCTGCTTTTTTGCATATCCTGGAATGCTGAGCATAGAATTAGGCAAGGAGTGATGCAAATGATGTGCGCATGGCAAGAGTATTTAAAATTATTGCCGGTTTGGCTGCGAAAAGAAGTGGATGAGCGATGTCGGGACAATTTGCAGGAATTGCGTATTCGAAGTGGACAACCACCGGCTCTTATCACGAATGATGCGAAAATGTATTTAGACAGGAAAACAGTGCCCGATGATATCAGTTATGTGATTAATGTTGCGTCACAATACTCTCCCTGGGCAGCATCCACAATTGCCAGAGGTTATATCACCGCCAGTGGTGGGCACAGAATCGGCATATGCGGAGAAACTGTCGTTCATAATGGGGTTGTGACAGGCGTACGGACAATCACATCATTATGCGTTCGTGTTGCCAGGGATTTTCCGGGAATTGCCCGGGATGCCGCAATGTACGACGGATCCATTCTGATAATCGGCCCGCCATGCAGTGGAAAGACGAGCCTTCTTCGTGACTTGATCAGGCTTCGTTCTGTGAGGGAAAAGGGAAGTGTAGCAGTGATGGACGAGCGTGGAGAAATTTTCCCCATTATCAATGGCATTTCGTGCTATTCCTTAGGTAATAATACGGATATTCTCACAGGATGCGGCAAACAGCAGGGAATTGACATGCTGCTCAGAACAATGAGTCCAAGCTGTATTGCAGTGGATGAGATAACCGAAGAGGGGGATTGTCGTTCACTTTTGAATGCGGGATGGAGTGGTGTAACGCTGTTGGCAACCGCCCATGCAGGAAGCAAAAACGATTTGTATTCAAGGCCAATTTACAAGCCTTTGATTTCCAATCATTTATTTGATACGCTCATCGTTTTGCAGCGGGATAAATCCTGGAAAGTGGAAAGGATGTAGCATGGAACTGCGTTTGATTGGTGTTGTGCTGTTAATTGCCGGTTGCAGTCTTTGCGGTTTTAAATACGCATCCGACGTTCGGCTGAAAATTAAGTCTTTCAGAGAACTGATTGATATACTGAATTTCATGGAATGTGAGCTGAATTATAGGCTCACTCCGCTACCGCAGCTATGCCGGCTTTCTGCTGCACAGGGTAAATTGCTGGCGGAACTGTTCTATCATTTCGCTGATGAGATGGATGCGCAAGTCTCTACCAATGTCGAATGTTGTATGAAAGCAGCCATCCAAAAGAGTAGGAACACATGTAATGATGTTACAGAATTTTTGAATGAGCTTGGATGTTCTTTTGGGAAATTTGATTTAGAAGGACAACTAACCGGGATTGATGCAGTCCGGAAAAAATGCACCCAAAAATTACAGGTGCTGGAAAAAGACAAAGATATTCGCATACGGAATTATCAAACTTTGGGAATATGCGCAGGAGTCGCATTGGCAATATTACTTATTTGAATATGAATATTGATTTAATCTTTAAAATTGCAGCAGTCGGTATCGTTGTTTCCATATTGAATCAGGTGCTTGCCAGATCTGGCAGGGACGAGCAGGCAACTATGACTTCTTTAGCAGGGTTGGTTGTGGTCTTAATGCTTGTTGTTCAGGAAATCGCTGATTTGTTCCAGCTTGTAAAAACACTTTTTGATTTTTAATTACTATGATTCTTAAGGTCGTTGGCATCGCAATGACATGTGTGGTGCTATATCTGTTTCTGGAGAAGCAAAACAAGGATATTGCGGTTTTGGTATCCCTGGCGGCATGCTGCGCGGTTACTGTGTTAGCGATAAGCTACCTGGATGAGGTCCTTGACTTCATATGGGATTTAACCAGGATTGGGCAGCTAAATAATTCCTTCTTAAAAGTGCTGCTAAAATCCGTTGGGATCGGTTTAATTGGAGAGATTTCTACGTTGGTTTGTAACGACGCAGGAAACTCTGCTCTTGGAAAGACCATTCAAATTGTATCTGTCTGCATCATCCTTTGGACCGCAATACCTCTATTGTCTGAATTAATGAACTTGATCAATCAAATACTTGGTGAAGCATGAAACGCTTGTTCTTTATCATTATTATCGTCCTTTTGCTTGCAACGCCTGTTCATGGAATTGAGTTTGAGGCACCTGCGGTACCTGATTCCGGAAAAGCATATATGCCTGATGATACCCAATCATTTGGAGCAGGACTTTGGTCAATCATAAAGGAAGCGATATCTCACGCAAAACCGTCCATATCCAGTGCGGGCGTAATATGCCTTTCTGTTATTTCATCTGTCATTTTAAGTTCCATCGTAAAGACTTTACCTGGCAACTCCGCGAAAATGGTTGCATTGATCGGTGCGCTGTTTATCGGGTATTTGCTGTTGAAACCATCCAATACATTAATTAATCTTGGTGCTGATACGATTCGGGAATTAAGTGACTACGGGAAGCTGTTGTTTCCTGTTTTGACTGCGGCACTGGCTGCAAGCGGTGGAGTTTCGAGATCAGCGGCGCTGTATACTGCAGCTGTGGCCTTTAACTCAGTTCTCTCTTCCATTATCGCATCGATCATCATACCTATGACATACATATATCTGTGTATTTCTGTTGCTTCTGCTGCAATCAATGAAAAAGTGTTGGATAAGATCAAGACCTTTTTTAAATGGCTGATCACATGGGTTCTTAAAATCGTTTTGTATGGCTTTTCAGGATTCATGGGAATTACGGGAGTTATCAGCGGAAGTGCAGACGCTGCTGCAATTAAAGCAACAAAACTAACGATATCAGGTGTTGTTCCTGTAGTTGGCGGCATATTGTCTGACGCATCGGAAACAGTTTTGGTCAGTGCGGGCATCGTGAAGAATTCCGTTGGTGTTTACGGACTTCTTGCGTTAATTGCTATCTGGATCGGTCCTTTTTTGAAGATAGGCGCACAGTACCTTCTGCTAAAACTAACAGGCGTAATATGCGAAACATTTGCAGTAGAACACGAATGTAAGCTGATCCAGGATTTTGCGTCCGCTATGGGTTTGCTGCTTGCCATGACAGGAACGATTTGTTTACTGCTTTTAATCAGCATTGTCTGCTTTATGAAGGGAGTAGCATAGTGGATGGGATTAAGGATTATCTGATATCAATCGCGGCCGCAGCGATCATTACTGGCATAATTGTTGGTATTACAAAAAAGAGTGGGGCGATTTCTTCAATTGTAAAACTGCTGGCCGGCTTGTTTATGACGGTAACGGTTTTGCATCCGCTTGTGGACATTCGTCTAAGTGAGGCGTTGGATTATTTTGAATCGCTGTCTATTGACGCGGATACCGCAGTGAAGGTTGGCCAATTCGCGGCAGAAGAGGAAATGAAACAACACATAAAGGAACGTTGCAGTGCATATGTTTTGGAGAAGGCGAAAACGCTCGGTGCTGACATAAAAGTAGAGTTCTATTTAGACGACCTTGTACCATCTTCTGTTCAAATATCCGGCGCTGTTTCTCCGTTCACAAAGCAACAGCTTTCTCATTACATAACAGCGAATATCGGTATTTCATTGGAGGACCAGTTGTGGATAGGATGACTATTGTCAGGAAAGTTTCAGATTTTTTACAAAAGAATAAATATGTGGCGCTGATCCTGGGTATCGGTTTGATCCTGCTCTTACTGCCACCGCTTTCCGGTACAAAAGAACAAAAACAGGTTATAACTGAGAATACCGACAATATACTATCGGTAGAAGACCAGTTGTCGCAGATCCTCAGTTCTGTGAAGGGGGCCGGAAAAGTGCAGGTGATGTTAAGTATTGCCACCGGAGAGGAAACGCTGTACCAGACAGATGAAAGCCATTCAAACAACGCAGATCAATCATCCGTAAAGAGAGATACCGTAACGATTACCGGATCTGAGCGCAGCGAAACCGGCTTGATTCGGCAGGTCAATCCACCGGTATATTCCGGCGCGGTTGTTGTTTGCCAGGGGGCAGATAATCCATCGGTCAAATATGCTGTGATTGAAGCCGTATCTAAAGTAACCGGTCTGGGAACTGATAAGATTTCTGTGTTAAAAATGAAATGATGGAGGGATTCATTTTGAAAAAGTGGAAAAAGAATTTGATGGCAGCTGCCGTTTTGGTGACTGTTTGCGCAGGTATTTATTTGAACTGGCTTTATACGGAAGATCAAGCGACCGCAAATCTCGAAGACACCTTGGACGCTTCGAAAGTTTTATCCACAGATACTTTAGTGATGGGGGAAGATGAAAATTCCAACGGAGCTTCTACATTAACGGATTATTTTGCCGCTGTAAGATTGTCCAGGCAGCAGGCTCGTGACAGTGCTGTATCCTTGCTGCAGGAGGCAATGGCATATAGTCAGGATGAAGAAATGTCACAAAGCAACGAGCAGCTTGAAGAACTGGTTCAGATTGCTTTGTGTGAGGCACAAATCGAAAGTCTTGTAATTGCAAAAGGATATGCCGAATGTGTCGCTTATATAAGCAACGGCGGGATATCCGTAGCGGTTGCTACACCGGAGGGCGGTTTGAATGAAACCGATGTCGCGGTTATCGCCGATATCGTTTTGACACAATCTGATTTTGATTTGGCAGATATTCATGTAGTAGAAGTGCAGTAAAAGCAATCCCAAGGGCGGCCGCACATAGGGATTTATACGCTCCAAATCGAATATTTTCCCGCAATACTGCGTTAAAAAGCCATGGCAGGCGTCAGCCTTGCCATGGCTTTTTATCTTGTCTTGCCGAAAACCTCTCGTTTTGGAGTGCTGCGCAGTTTTGAATTGAAGATTTTTGCTCACTCGAATATTCAGACAAAACCGTACAAATCCCTATGTGAGTCCGCCCAAAGGTAATTTCTTTGGGGTTGTTTTTTGCGAACAGAAAATAGTTGTATTTTTATAAAAATGTGATACAATAGAAAAAAATGTCCATCTTTGATGTTTGGAACAATTTGGAGGTATTCTTATGGCTGATAATAAGGCATATATTTCTCAAATCCAGGAAAACGGAACGGTTATGATCTCCGAGAACGTTGTCACAACGATCGTTGAACACGCTATCAACGAGGTAGAAGGAGTCGTTGGCTTGAGCACGAAACCCGGTGCAGACATTGTCGATATCATTGGCAAGAAGAACTGGGGTAAGGGATTGAAAATTACCATTGGTGAAGACGAAGAAGTCTACATTGACTGCAATGTTGTTGTTGCATATGGTCAGAGCGTCGTTTCTGTTGCAAATGCCGTTCAGCTTGCTGTAACCAACGCACTGGAATCCATGACAGGCGTTAAGGTCGCTTCTGTCAATGTAAACATCTGCGGTATCGTTCAGCAGTAAGGTGGTCCATATGACACGAGCAAATGCCAGAGAACTGGCAGTACATTTGATTTACGGCCGTGATTTTACCGGCGATACTCCGCAGAGCGTTGTTGAAGTCAGATTACAGAAGGAATATTATAATAAGCTTTCTGCGGAAAACGAAATATATACGGAACGTCCCAGCCGTGCGCAGCTTGCCTATATTGACAACGTTGTTTCCGGTGTGGCGAACCGTACGGAAGACTTAAACGAGCACATCCAGAAGTATTCTATTGGGTGGGATGTCAGCAGAATTTCCCGTCTGGCCAGATCTATCATGCAACTGGCAATTTATGAGATTCTGTATGTGGATGATGTTCCTACCGGTGTTGCCATTTCCGAAGCCGTTCGTCTTGCGAAAAAATATGACGGCGATGACACCGGTGCCTTCGTCAATGGTATTCTTGGTGCTTTTTCCAGAGCTATGCAGGCGGAAAAGTCCGCGGAAGAGGAGTAATTTATGGCTGTCATCGGCTTTGATACAAGCAATTACACCACTTCGATTGCCTGTTTTGACGGAACGGACGGTGTAAACTGCTCCAAATTACTGCCTGTAAAGCAGGGAGAACTTGGATTGCGCCAAAGCGATGCCGTATTTGCCCATATTAAGAGCCTGCCGGAGCTATCCGGCAGGCTGTTTTCCGATATGGGTAATATGAGCATCGACGCGGTTGGTGTAAGCACACGCCCCAGGGCAGTGGAAGGCAGTTATATGCCGTGCTTTATGGTGGGCTACTCCCACGCAAAACTGCTCAGTGACCAGCTTCACGTTCCTCTTGCTGAGGTTTCCCATCAGCAAGGCCATGTGGCAGCTTCCCTTTGGAGTGCTGGACATATGGAACTGCTGGATACACCACATCTTGCGTGGCATCTTTCCGGAGGTACCACGGAATTGCTTCTGGTTGAGCCGGATGGCTGGAATGTGAAATGTACAAAAATCGGCGGAACAACGGATATTTCTGCCGGACAGCTTATCGACAGAACCGGCCAGCTGCTGGAATTGCCGTTTCCGTCGGGAAAGCACATTGATGCCCTTAGCGCACAGTCACAGCTGACAGAAACTTTTCGCGTAAAGTGCCCTGAGTTTGCTTTTTCGCTTTCCGGTGTTCAAAATAAAGTTCAGCAGTTTTATGATCGGGTAGGGGACAAGTGTGAAACGGCTGCGTACTGTCTTCGCTGTGTAGCGGAAGCGGTATTTATTGCCACGGATCACGCACTGAAAGAGAATCCCGGATTACGGGTGGTATTTTCCGGCGGCGTTGCTTCCAATACACTGCTGCGTAATAGAATTGCTCCATTATCATCTATTTTTTCTGAGCCGCAATTTTCAACTGACAACGCTATGGGCGTTGCCGTTTTGACCAAACGGTATTTGGAGAGATAATATGTCACAGAACATTCTTTCGATTACCCAGATCAATGAATACATTCGCTCTGCCATGGACGCAGACCCTTTGTTGACAGGTGTTGCCGTTCGCGGAGAGATCAGCAACTATAAAATGTATCCCTCCGGGCATCATTATTTTACTTTAAAGGATGAGGGCGCGGCATTAAAGTGTGTGATGTTCAAGGGCAATGCAATGCGACTGCGTTTCCGACCGGAAAACGGAATGAAAGTCATCGCCATGGGAAAGATCAGCGTTTACCCCAGGGACGGTGCTTATCAATTGTACTGCACGTCAATGACCGTTGATGGTGTAGGCGACCTTCACGCGGCTTTTGAACAGTTGAAAGCAAAGCTTGGCGCTATGGGATTGTTTGATGAATCCCATAAAAAGCCACTGCCCAAATATCCTGACACCATCGGTATTATCACAAGCTCAGCCGGTGCTGCTGTTCATGACATGCTCCGTATATTGAGGAAACGGTATCCGCTGACCAAAGTACGGCTGCTGCCTGTTCGGGTGCAGGGTGTTGAAGCTCCACCCGAGATTGCGGCTGCAATTCGCTATGCCAACCGTCATCGACTGGCCGACTTGTTGATTGTCGGACGGGGAGGCGGTTCCATTGAAGATCTGTGGGCATTCAATGACGAGCGGGTTGCGTATGCCATTTATGAATCTGAAATCCCTGTGATCTCTGCGGTAGGTCACGAGCCGGATGTTACGATTTCGGACTATGTAGCCGATCTGCGCGCGGCGACACCCTCCAATGCGGCCGAATTGGCTGTTCTGGATCAGGATACGCTGAGGCAGACACTGGATTCCATGGCGGAGTCTATGGCTACTGCGCTTAACAGACATTTGAAGGTATCCCGTCAGCATTTACAGATGTTATCCGCAAGCAATTGTCTGAGAAGTCCAACGGCTTATCTGCAGCAAAAAAGAGATATCTTGATTTCTATAGCCAATCGGATGATCGCGGCGCAAGACAGAAGTGTTAATGCGAAGTGCCAGCGTTTTGTGGGACTCACTGCAAAATTGGATGCAATGAGTCCTCTGAAGGTATTGACCCGTGGATACGCGATGACGCAAACAGAGGACGGTAGTTTACTTCGTTCCGTAAAGCAAACAAAGATCGGTGACAAGATTCGCGTGTCTCTAAGTGATGGCAGCGTATTTGCCTCTGTTTCTGATGTTAAGGAGAATGATCATGAATAACGGTAATAAAACTTTTGAAGAAAACATGCAGCGGTTGGAGCAGATTGTTCGTGCCATGGAACGGGGCGATGTTGCCCTAGAGGAGTCATTAAAACTCTTCCAGGAGGGCACAGAGCTCGTCAGAAGCTGCGGAAAACTATTGGACGATGCCCAAATGCAAGTGAAGAAAATCATGACAGACAGCAACGGTAACCCTGTAGAGGAGGATTTTGCCGATGAACCTTGAGACAAGAAACAAGGAATATAAAACATATATCGAATCGTATCTTCAGCAGTGGTACACCAGATTTCATCAAGAACCGCAAAAGATCCTGTTTGATGCTATGGAGTATAGCCTTTTAGCAGGCGGAAAGCGGCTGCGGCCTATTTTTGCGTTTGAGTTTTGCCGTATGTGCGGCACGGACTGGAAAGTTGCGGCACCTTTTGCGGCTGCTATTGAGATGATCCATACCTATAGTTTGATCCACGATGACCTTCCGTGTATGGATAACGACGATTACAGGCGTGGCAGACTTACCAATCACAAGGTTTTCGGAGAAGCCATGGCTGTGCTTGCAGGCGATGCACTTTTGACAGATGCTTTTGCTGTCGCAGCGACGGCAGAACTTTCTGACCCTGCGAAGTTAGCTTTTGCAATCGGTGTACTTAGCGAATGCGCCGGTTCTTTGGGAATGGTAGGCGGGCAGGTTCTCGATATTCTGAGTGAAGAACGGGAATGTACGGAAGATGAAGTAATCGCAATTCAGTCCAGAAAGACAGGTGCGCTGATCAATGCGGCCTGTGTTCTGGGTGCCGTTGCAGGCGGCGCCAGCGAAGCACAGATCGAAGCCGCCAGCCGATTTGCCGGTACGTTGGGCCTTGCGTTCCAGATCCGGGATGACATGCTGGATCAAATCGGAACCCCTGAGGAAATGGGCAAGGGTGTTGGCACGGATACAACGAAAAATACATTTGTCCGCATTTACGGTCTTGAAAAATGCGAGGAGCTTGTCCGGCATTATACCAATGTGGCAATTGAAGCACTTAGTGTTTTTGACGATAACGCGCATATGGTCGCTTTGGCAGAAAGTCTGACCGAAAGACGCAACTAAGATTTCCCTGGCTGAAAACAGCCAGGGAAATTTCTATTGACATTTGCGGCAAAACCTTTATCCGCCATCCGGGGTTTACATTTTGAATCAGTGACGATATAATAGGGAATCAAGGTGGTGATTATGTGCATAGACAGAGAGTCGCTTTTATTAAATTAGTATCGTCGATGCTGATATTTGGCAGCATTGGTTTGCTTGTACGCTATATTCCTTTGCCAAGCAGCATTGTAGCATTGATCCGTGCCTCCGTTGGTGTTATTTTTCTCTTGTTTGTCCTGGTGGTCAAAGGGACACGACCTTCTATTAATGCGATAAAGCAAAACTTTGCGTATCTTCTGGTTTCCGGTATTGCCATCGGCTTTAATTGGATATTGCTGTTTGAGTCCTATCGGTATACTTCAGTTGCTGTATCTACATTGTGCTACTATATGGCGCCGATGATCGTGACGCTGCTGTCCCCAATGATATTGAAAGAGAAGCTCTCCGTCAAGTGCTTTCTGTGCGTAATAACCGCACTTGCCGGTTTATCACTGATTTCCGGTATTTTCAATAAGAATAATCTTCATAACGGCGAAATGATGGGAATTGCGCTTGGTTTTGGCGCCGCAATCCTGTATGCAACGGTGATTCTTTTGAATAAAAAGATGCGCTGCATTGGCGCAATGGACAGAACTGTTTGCCAGCTTTTGATTTCATCAGTTGTGCTGCTGCCTTACAATCTATTTACCTGTGATGTTTCATCTCTTGTTGTTACACCTTCTATATGGTTTCTGCTGGCAGTTGCGGGCATTATACACACCGGACTTGCTTATTATCTGTATTTTGGTTCTATGGAACACTTAAGCGGTCAAAGTATAGCGCTGGGCAGCTACATTGACCCGGTTGTTGCCGTTATTATTTCTATTACTATCCTTAGAGAACCTTTTGACATGTATACAATTATTGGTGCAGTGGCAATCCTGGGCGCGGCATTGATCAGCGAACTTCCTGTTCAAGGAGGAAATAACAATGATAACTGATGTTGTTGCTGCTTTGATATGGGACGATAATCGCTTCCTTGCCTGTCAAAGACCAGCACATAAAGCCAGAGGATTGCTTTGGGAATTTGTCGGCGGTAAGGTGGAACCCGGTGAAGAATTGCAGGATGCGCTGATTCGGGAGTGTTATGAAGAATTGGCAGTTAAAGTCAGAGTAGGGGAGATATTCATGTCTCTCATCCACGAATATCCAGACATTACCGTACGCCTTACGCTCTTTAACGCAACTATCTGTGAAGGTGAAATCCAAAGGATAGAGCATAACGATATTCGATGGATCACAACCGCCGAAATTGATAACTACGATTTTTGTCCGGCGGATGAGGAAATTCTGCGCAGATTGAAAACTGTTGAAAACGGAATACAGGCAGAGCTGATTTCTATGGCCGATGAAGATTATAAACGTTTTCATACATCATTGATGCCCACTGTGGATCCGGGCAAGGTAATTGGCGTCAGAGTTCCAAAACTCCGTGCCTATGCGAAACAGATAAAGAAATATGGTCTGGACTTACCATTCTGCAATCGCTTACCGCACAGGTACTATGAAGAAGATAATCTCCATGGCATTTTGATATCCGGTATTACAGATTATAACGAGGCCGTTTGCGCATTGGACTGTTTTCTTCCTTATGTGGATAATTGGGCCACCTGTGATCTGATCGCACCGAAAGCATTCAATCAAAGACCGGCTTCTCTGATTCAGAAGGTCCGGCAGTGGATAGAATCCGGCGATACTTATACTGTTCGCTATGGGATCGGTGTATTGATGCGTTATTATTTGGATGATGCCTTTTCTCCGGAATATCTGCAGATGGTTTCTGCGATCCGCTCGGATGCGTATTATGTGAATATGATGATCGCATGGTATTTTGCCACTGCGCTGGCAAAGCAATATCCTTCTGCTATTAAAATCATAGAGCATCGAGTGTTGCCGCAATGGGTACATAATAAGACGATCCAAAAAGCAATCGAAAGTTACCGTATTACTCCGCAGCAAAAGGAGTATCTTAGAAGCTTAAAAATAGTCAGAAATGAGGATTATCATGAAAAGAATTGAAACAACTGCCGCACCTGCCGCTATTGGCCCGTACTCCCAGGGTTATATTGTCAATGGTTTTGTTTTCACATCCGGACAAATCCCTGTAGATCCTACGAACGGTTCTATTCCGGAGGGGATCAAGGCACAAGCAGAGCAAAGCTGCAAGAATGTGGGCGCAATTCTGCAAGCGGCCGGCACCAGTTTTGAGAAAGTCATTAAAACTACCTGCTTCCTGGCGGATATGAACGACTTTGCTGAATTCAACGAAGTTTACGCAAAATTCTTTACCCAGCGGCCCGCCAGAAGCTGTGTTGCCGTGAAAAGTTTGCCTAAAAATGTACTTTGTGAGATCGAAGCAATTGCCATATCTGATTGACTCGCAAATTTTTCTTGATTTTACAAAATATATCTGTACAATAGATAGAAAACAAATTGAAAGACGGTGATGGTTTTGAACCGTATTATTATTCCCGAAGGCTATCATGCCATGTTGGATGCCTATGACACACAACGGGCAATCGCGTATATCAAGCAAACATTTCAAGAGGAGTTTTCCTCTGCGTTGAATTTAAAACGTGTTTCCGCCCCCTTGTTTGTCACCGAGGAGTCTGGCTTGAACGACAATCTGAACGGTTTTGAGCGACCGGTTACCTTTGATGTGCCCGCAGTTGGGGAGGATGTCCAGGTTGTCCATTCTCTGGCAAAATGGAAGCGCTTGGCTTTGAAGCGTTATCATTTCAGTGTTGGCAATGGCCTGTATACGGATATGAATGCAATCCGGCGGGATGAAGAGCTGGATAACATTCATTCCATCTATGTTGACCAGTGGGACTGGGAAAAGATCATTACAAGAGAAAACCGCAATCTGGATTATTTGAAGCTGATCGTCAACGCAATCGTCACTGCGATTTGCAATACCAACGACCGGCTCCAGGTCCGTTATCCCCAATTGCACACAAAGCTGAGCAGGGAAGTATCCTTTATTACGACGCAGGAACTGGAGGACATGTATCCTGATTTTGACGATCACCAGAGAGAAAACGCTTATGTGAAGGATCATCCTACCGCCTGCATCATGCAGATCGGCGGAAAGCTGCGCTCCGGTAAGCCTCACGGCGGACGCGCTCCCGACTATGATGATTGGCAGTTAAACTGCGATATTTTCTTCTGGAACAGTGTTCTGGGTCAGGCTCTTGAAATTTCTTCTATGGGTATCCGCGTGGATGAGGTATCTTTGGACCGTCAGCTTACGCTTGCCGGTTGCGATGAACGAAGAAATCTGCCTTTCCACAAAATGCTGTTGGCTGGCGAACTGCCGCTGACCATTGGCGGCGGTATCGGACAGTCCCGTCTCAGTATGCTTATGTTAGGCTGCGCCCATATCGGTGAGGTGCAATCCAGCGTATGGGATGCCGCCACGCTGGATGCCTGTGAAAAGCACGGAATTCGACTTTTGTAAGCATTACGAACTTCAGTAATACAATGAACTGGACATTACGCTATGTAATGTCCAGTTTTCTATTGCAGTTGATTCAACGAATCAATTTTTTCCAGCTACCGGCTCACATGTCAAAAGCAGGATTCATAAAATAGACGTTCTTTTGGTTAAGTTTTTCCCGCAAGAGCTGCATGGCTTCACCAAAACGCTGGAAATGAACAACTTCACGCTCCCGCAGGAACTTGATGACATCATTTACATCCGGATCGTCACTCAAACGCAGAATGTTATCGTAGGTTACTCTTGCTTTCTGCTCTGCAGCCAGATCTTCTGTCAGGTCGGCAATGGGGTCACCCTTGACCTGCATGGTTGCCGCTGTCCACGGTGTGCCGGATGCAAATGTCGGATAAACACCGGTGGTATGGTCCACAAAGTAGGGGGCGAATGCGGAATCTTGTATTTGGGAATCCTTCAGGTTGCGTGTTAACTGATGCACCAGAGCGCCAACCATTTCCAGATGGCCCAGTTCCTCTGTGCCGATATCGGTCAGTAAGCCTTTCAGTTCACCAAATGGTTCATGTATTGTTATAAGTTTTCCTTGTCTTGTTGGCACATTGCAGCCAGACATCGGACGAAACGATTCCTTCGTGTGGTGCTAATACCAGGCATTTACTTCCATCTTTCCGATACAAATAGCACCCATTGCTGCCAATAAAGTCATGATAGTCGTTTTGTATATGCGCATTGCGCTTTGAAAAGTAATCATACACCGCATGGTCAGCTTTGACATAAATGGGATTCTTCAGCAACCTTGCAATGTGTGTACGCTGCCAGACTCCGTCTTTATGCCTTGGATTCGTATATCCAAGCGTGTTCAGAGTCAGTGCCACATCGGCCTGTGACATTCTTTGCTCCCCATATAGTTCATACATTTTCAAAAGCAGTGCGGTTTCATTCGGCACCGGTGCATAACGCGCAGTCTTTTTCCCATCTATGACATGCGGTTCCAAACAAAATCCAAAGGGGATTCTTCCGCCCATGTAAAATCCGTGCTTGCATCTGGCATGATAAGTATCATAAATTCGCTGCTGTATCGTTTCCCGTTCCAGTTGCGCAAATACCACGCAAATACTCAGCATCGCTCTTCCCAGTGGGGTAGAGGTGTCAAACTTTTCTGTACAGGAAACGAATTCAACATCATATTGCATGAATTCATCCATTAGTTTTGTAAAATCCAAAATCGATCTGCTGCAACGGTCCAGCTTGTAACAAATAACACGCTTGATTCTTCTGTTTCGTATCGCGTTAAGCATTTTCAAAAACTGGGGCCTGTCGGTATTTTTTCCACTGTAACCTTTATCAATAAACACTTCATACGGCTCTCCGTGTGTTTCGTACTTGCAGAATTCTATCTGACTTTCTACTGAAATACTGTCCGCTTTATCGATCGATTGCCTGGCATATATAGCATTCCATTTATCCTCCAAGGCGTCCACGCTCCAATGAATGATACTTCAATTTACCACCTCCCGTACTATCATATTTCACCGGAAGATATAATGAACCGGCACTCAAGAAAACGAGTGCCGGTTTCAAATATTATGCTGTTGGATTCTTTCCTGTATCCGCACCGTCGCCGGTTAGACCCAGCCGCTTTGCTGCGTCTTCACGCATCTTATATTTTAATATCTTGCCAGCGGCATTCATCGGAAAGCCTTCCACGAAATCGATATATTTGGGAACTTTATGTCTGGCCATACTGGACGCGATATAATTGCGCATTTCGTCAACAGTAACGGCAGCGTCATCTTTCAGTACAATGCAGGCCATGATCTCTTCGCCGTACTTCTTATCCGGCACACCGATAACCTGAACATCCCGGACCTCCGGATGGGTATAGATGAATTCTTCAATCTCCTTGGGATAGATGTTTTCGCCGCCACGGATGATCATATCCTTCAATCTGCCGGTGATCCGGAAATTGCCGTCTTCATCCATACAGGCAAGATCTCCGGAATGCAGCCATCCGTCTTCATCTATGGTATCCTTAGTGGCCTGGGGCATTTTATAATAGCCCTTCATGGTGTTGTAACCCTGGGAGCAAAATTCACCGTTAACCCCCGGTCCAACCTCCAGTCCGGTATCCGGATCAATGATTTTGCACCGCACATGAGGAAATGCATAACCAACGGTATTTGTTCGTACATCCAGCGGATCAGTCCAGGAAGACATGGTTGATCCGGGAGAGGATTCCGTCTGGCCGTATACGCTGACAATGCCCCGCATGTTCATTTCGTCCGGCTGTGCGGCGCGGCGCATGAGTTCCGGCGGACAGCCGGCACCTGCCATAATTCCTGTTCTCATATGGGAAAAATCGGTCTTTCGGTAATCCGGATGATTGAACATGGCAATAAACATTGTCGGAACACCGTTAAAACACGTGATCTTTTCCTGGTTAATGCAGGCAAGGGATGATTTTGCAGAGAAATAGGGGAGAGGGCAAATGGTTGCGCCATGGGTCATGGAGGATGTCATAGACAGCACCATGCCGAAGCAATGGAACATCGGTACCTGGATCATCATGCGATCCGCGGTAGATAATCCCATTCTGTCACCAATACACTTGCCATTATTGATCACATTGTAATGGGTGAGCATAACACCTTTTGGGAAGCCGGTGGTACCGGAGGTGTATTGCATGTTACACACATCTTCTGGCCGCACCGCAGCAGCCATAGATGCCACCTGTTCACGGCTGACCAGCTCCTTGCGGGCCATTGCCTGTTCAAAGGTAAGGCAACCGGGCTGCTGGAAACCAACAGTAATCACATTGCGAAGGAACGGCAGACGTTTGCAGTGCAGACTTTGGCCGGGTTTACTGGTCTTAATCTCGGGACAAATCTCGTTGATAATACTACGGTAATCAGAATCCAGACAGGATTCAATCATGATCAGTGTGTGGGTATCCGATTGACGGAGCAAGTATTCTGCTTCGTGGATCTTATAAGCCGTATTCACTGTAACCAGTACAGCACCGATTCTGGCACAGGCCCAGAACGAAATGTACCATGCAGGAACATTGGTCGCCCATACGGATACCTTGCTGCCTGCTTTTACGCCCAGCGATACCAGCGCTCTTGCAAAGTCATCTACATCCTGCTGGAATTCCTGATAAGTACGCGTGTAGTCCAGTGTTGTATATTTGAACGCATATTGATCAGGGAACTCTTCAGCCACCCGTGAAAGCACTTGGGGAAATGTTAAATGAATCAGTTCATCTTTTTTCCAAATATACTGCCCGGTACCGTCGTGATTGAAGTACAGGGTTTTCTTCATACCCCGGGTACTGCCGAAACGGTTCATATAGTTAACAAAATAAGGGAAGATAATATCCCGCTGCTGAAGATCTTCCATCCACTCCGGTTTCCATTCCAGCGAAATGAAACCGTCGTAATTGACAGAGGACAGCGCCCGGATACAATCATCCACGGGGAGCGTTCCTTCACCAATCAGTTGGTAGACACCGGCGTCATCGGAATCACGAAGATGGACATGGCGGACATAACTGCCCAGATTCTTGATTGTTGTATCTCCGGATTCGCCAAAATCCCGGAATGTATGATGTACATCCCAGAGGGCAGCCAGATAGTCGCTGGCAAAATGATCCAAGACTTTGCGGAGTCTGGCCGTATCCGCGTAAATGCCGCTGGTTTTTATAAGCAGAACTACATTTACGCTTTCACCATATGCAACCAGTTCACGCAAATTCTCATAAACTTGGGTCTCATCTTCGTGAAGCGCACAGGACACCACATATGATACCTGCATGTTGCGCGCGACATCCATCAAATTCTTTAAGCTCGATAAGCAATCACTGTTAAGAGAAATATCAAAGGAAGTATCAAAGCAGGGAATCTTCAGTTTTTTCTCTCTGAGCTGGCGAACTGTTGCTGCGGTTTGATACTTATGAAACGGACCACCCCGTTCCAGCAGGGGATTGAATTTGGGAAGATTGTATACTTCGATGCCGTTAAAGCTCATTTCTAAGGCTGAATCAATCATCTCGTCCCATGTCAGATCGGGCCAGCCGCGGGTCGAAAAGGAAAGGTTCATAGATCTTCCTCCTCATAAACGATTTTGTTCAGCGCGCTGAGATAGGCATGGATACTGGCACCTACGATATCGGTAGAGATACCTTTTCCGGAATAAAGCTTGCCGCCGGAACGAAGCTTTACAACCGTTTGTCCCATTGCTTCCCGACCTTCGGTAACCGCTTGAATCTGAAAATCATCCAGTTCATAATGATGGCCAGTAATGGATTCAATAGCCAAAAATGCAGCGTCAATCGGACCGTCACCGATGCAGACACCTTCCACCGTGACACCGGACTTCAGTAAACGAAGATGTGCAGTTGCGGAAATGGTGTTCCCCGCAGTGATCACATAGGTATCCAGAACATAGGCAGGTGGAACCTGCATAGCGGCTGAGGCGACGATCGCATCCAGCTCTTTTGCAGATACCTTATCCTTTTTTGACGCAATCGCTTGAAATGCTTCAAATACCTGAATTCCATCCTCCTCGGAAAGATCGTAGCCCAGGAGGGAAACCGCTTTCATTACACCGGAAAGGTCATCATGGGAAGTAAGATAGATTCCGGAGTCATCGGATTGCACGCCATTGTCAAAAGGAGAATTCTTGCTGCGACCGGTTTGGCACATCCGTTCAATTTGATTGATCGTACGGCTGAGCTGCGTTACATTGACTCCGCATGTGGCATTGAAGCTGTCACCACGCGCAGAAATAATTCTGGAGATATTGGACAGGGAAGCACAGTTGACAGGATAAGAAGCCGCCTTAACCTCTACAGCACCCTGCGCAATTGCGGCGATACTGCATGCATCGGCCATGGCAAGGGTGTTTGCAGAGCAGATTCCCAGATCAGCATCATGCAGACAGGGGAGCGCAGCATAAAGAGAATCCATAAACGCTGTCAGTTCGCCCGGCAGCATAACACCTGCCGTGTCACATACTGTAACGGTGGTCGCACCGTTTTCGATTGCTGTCTGAATAGCCTGAGAAAGGAATTGTTTGTCCGCCCGTGTGGCATCATCGGCAACAAATTCTACATCAGCGCACAGAGTTTTGGAGAAAGAAACGATCTCAGCAATTGCCGACAGCATAGCATCCGGCTTTTTATGATGGATATACTCCATCTGCACCGAGCTGACAGCTCCACAGACCTGAATTCTGGGATGTTTGGCAAGATTCAGTGCATTCCATACCTGAAGCACATTCTCACGATCCAGCGCAACAGGTACCGCCACGACACTATCCTTCACAGCGGCAGCAATGGACTTGATACGAAGGCTGTCAACCCTGGCCGTGCTGATGCCTTCCAGTTCGATGACCGACACACCAAGCTTATCCAGTAATTTTGCCAATTCAATCTTTTCCCTAAAAGAAAGGGAGAAGGCATCTGAGGCCTGCTTCATGGTTACATCACTGATTCTAATATGTTTCATCCCAATCATCCTCCAGATATGATAAAAGTCCCTGAGGCTTATGCCTCAGGGACGAATCTACATTCGCGGTACCACCCTGATTATTCTTCCAATGAAGAAGAATCACTCTCGGACTCCAGACAGAATCCCAGCCGATAACGGGGCGACCGAGCCTTATTAATGACCGAAAAGGTGTTCACAAGGCCAACTCAGGAACCAGATCGTCAAAACCGATTGCGCTGACTCGCACCGACCGTCAGCTCTCTGTGCCGCACATATAATGACGAATTTTCCATCAAAGTCTTTACTTATAATTTCTAGTAATTTAATCATATTTATTCTGATTTGTCAATGATATTTTTCCTCTTCGTATTTCCCAATAAATTTTTATTTCTGCGAAAAAAACATTTGACTTTTTATGGTGTACATGATAAAGTGGTCGCAATATAAAAGGCGTTGACGAAGACGGTTGGATCTGGTTCTTTCAGAGAGTCGGTGTTTGGTGCAAACCGATAGATTCCGTATCCGAAAACCTATCACTTCTGAGCCGGAGATCTGAACAGCGTTGCCCAGTAGGTTTCTCCCGTTTGCCTGCGTTAAAGGATAGGGCTTATTAGAGTCTGAAGGTGGCGACGTACTGTCGCAATTTGAGTGGTACCGCGGGTATATTTTACTCGTCTCAAGCTATCTGCTTGAGACGTTTTTTGTTTTCTATGGAAGGATGTGCAACTATGACAAATCAGTCTACTGCCAATCAGCTACAGGAAATTGCTCTGCGTATCCGTGAGATGCGAGAGATTCTTGGTTACAGTATGCAAAAAATGGCATCCCTGACAGAGGTGTCGGAAGAAACCTACCGAATGTATGAGTCCGGTACGATTGACCTTCCTTTTTCCTTTATGCATAAGTGCGCCAAGGTATATGGTCTGGAAATTACCGATCTGCTGGAAGGCCACAGCGCAAAGCTCTCCGGCTACACCGTAACCCGCCGTGGAAAGGGACTTGTGACTGCCAGTGAGGACGGTATTACCATTCAGGACATGGCGCCTATGTTCCGGAAAAAACTGTCTACACCATATTGGGTAACTTACCAGTATTCTGAAGAATTGCAGAATCTTCCCATTCACACCACAACCCATACCGGTCAGGAATTTGACCTTGTGATCAAAGGTGCCATGCGCATTCGTATCGGTGACCATGAAGAAGTTCTGCGTGAAGGCGACAGTATCTTCTACAAATCTTCCACACCACATGGCATGATCGCTATTGATGGTCAGGATTGTGTGTTCCTTGCTATGATCATGGCAAGCGATACAACGGATAAACCTCTATACATTGGTCAGAGCCGCAAAGCCAATGCGGGTCAGCCTCTGCTTTGCGAGAAGTTTATCCAAGCGACCGAAGATGACCATGGCGCGCTGACCGACATCAGCTTCATGGACGAAAACAATTATAATTTTGCCTTTGATACGGTTGATGCTATCGCCCGTCGTGAGCCGGATAAGCTGGCTATGATTCATGTTGCAAATGATATGAGTGAACGGCGCTTTACTTTCAAGGATATCAAGGATGCTTCTTCTCAGAGTGCCAATTATTTTAAATCTTTGGGAATTCACAAGGGCGACCGTGTCATGCTGGTGCTGAAGCGTCACTATCAATTCTGGTTTGCAATTCTTGGATTACATAAGCTGGGCGCAATTGCGATTCCGGCCACCAACCAGCTGGTTGCCCATGATTTTGAATACCGCTTTGACGCTGCCGGTGTCAGTGCCGTGATCTGCACGGCTGATGGAGATACATGGAATCAAATCCAGCTGGCAGAACAGAATAACGGTATTCACCTAACCAAAATCATGGTTGGCGGTGCTAGACCTGGCTGGCATAATTATGACGAAGAATACGATCTGTTCAGCCGCAGGTTTACAAGAGATGAAGATGCTCCTTGCGGCAACGATCCCATGCTGATGTTCTTCACCTCCGGAACTACCGGTTATCCCAAGATCGCGATGCATTCTTATAAGTACGCCCTGGGTCACTATGTCACCGCAAAGTACTGGCATCTTGCCGAGCGGGACGGTCTGCACTTTACAATCTCCGAAACCGGCTGGGGCAAAGCGTTGTGGGGCAAGCTTTACGGTCAGTGGCTGTGTGAGGCTGCTGTGTTCACCTATGACTTTGACAGATTCGACGCAGAGAAGATCCTGCCGATGTTTAAGAAGTATAACATAACAACCTTCTGCGCGCCTCCTACCATGTATCGCATGCTGATCAAGCAGGATCTCAGCCGCTTTGATCTGTCCTCCATCCACCACGCTACGACCGCCGGTGAAGCGTTGAATCCCGAAGTATTCTATCAGTTTGAAAAAGCAACCGGATTACAAATCGCTGAAGGCTTTGGCCAGACAGAAATGACTCTGGGCATTGCCAATCTGCTGGGAACAATGCTGAAGCCCGGCGCTATGGGTAAGCCTGTTCCCGGATACGGAATCGATCTGGTGGATGCTGACGGTAATCCCGTGGAAGACGGTGTTAACGGTGAGATCGTCATACGTACAGATCCCAAGCCTACCTGCGGTGTATTCTTGGGCTATTACAGAGATCAGGAAAAGACCGATGCTGTTTGGCATGACGGTATCTATCATACCGGTGATCTGGCATGGCGGGATGAAGACGGTTACTACTGGTATGTTGGTCGCGCTGACGATGTTATTAAGTCTTCCGGCTACCGTATCGGACCCTTTGAAATCGAAAGCACGATTATGGAGCTGCCTTATGTTTTGGAATGCGGTGTATCTGCTGCACCCGATGAGGTGAGAGGACAGGTCGTTAAGGCAAGCATTGTTCTGGTTCCCGGCGTGGAAGGCACAGAAGAACTGAAAAAGGAAATCCAGAACTACGTCAAGCATCATACCGCGCCATACAAGTATCCCAGAATTGTCGTTTTCCGCAATGAGCTGCCCAAGACCATCAGCGGTAAGATCATTCGTAATCAGTTATAAATCCTTGACAACTGAACATTGAAGTGTTATGATTTCTAAAACAAAAAAGCTATGATGGAAAGTACCTTTGAAATGCTGTCTCAGAGAATTGGTGGTTGGTGCAAACCATGGCAGGTTCAAAGCTGTAGTCCTTCCGGAGCTGAAGAGAAGAACGCCCAGGCCAGTAGAACTCTTCCGCGCAGGCTGCGTCAGTGCCGGAAACGGTCTGTTTCATGAGTGGTATCTGCCCCAAGGCAGGTGCAAGTTGAGTGGTACCGCGGGTTGCGTTTCACAGCTCGTCTCAAGAAATCATCTTGAGACGAGCTTTATTATTACCGGAGGTTTAACATATGGAACAGAGCATGACCGGAATGCACTATAAACTGAAAGAGGTTGCAGGGAGAATCCGGGAACTGCGCGAGATCACCGGCCTGACCGTTGAGGAAATGGCGGAAAGAACCGGTGTATCTGTAAGTGAATATATTGCATGCGAATCCGGCAATCAAAACCTCAGTATTGCATTTTTGTATCGCTGCACCCTTAGTTTTGGTGTTGATATGGGCGACCTGCTGGAAGGCAGCAGTCCAAAACTGCGTTCTTACGCCCTGACCAGAAAGGGCGAGGGGCAAAGGATCGAAGAAGCGCATCACATGGTTGGTTACAACCTTGCTGCAGGTTTCCGTAACCGTATTGCACTGCCCCTGTACATGGAGCTGAACTACCGTCCGGGCGCGGAGTATGAAGATATCGAACTGACCACCCACGAAGGACAGGAATGTGATATTGTCATCCGCGGTCATATGCGGATCCAGATTGGCGGCAAGACCGAAGTTCTCCATGCAGGCGACTGCATTTACTACGATTCTTCAACACCTCACGGCATGATTGCTGTGGATGGCGAAGATTGTGCCTTCTATGCTATCGTATTAAGCAATTCCGCTGCAAGAGAAGGAGAGCAGGCTGCGGAAGTAGCCATCCGCCACGAAGGTAAAGCAAATGCCGACCTGCAGCAGCGCGTATATCATAATTTTATTACTCCCATCGAAAACGACCAAGGCCTTTTAAAGGCGATCTCCTTCAAAAATGAAGAGAAGTTCAATTTTGCCTACGATGTTGTTGATGCTCTGGGAACAGAAAAACCCGATAAGCTGGCGATGCTCCACGTTTCCGAGAATGGTGAAGAGCGACGCTTTACATTCCGGGATATGAAGCGTGAATCCGCGAGAGCAGCGAATTATTTCAAGTCTCTGGGCATTAAGCGCGGCGACAGGGTAATGCTGGTTCTTAAGCGCCACTACCAGTTCTGGTTCTCCATTCTGGGCCTTCATAAGTTGGGTGCGATTGCCATTCCGGCCACAAATCAGCTGCTGGCCAAGGATTTTGCTTACCGTTTCCAGGCTGCAAATGTCCGCGCTGTGGTTTGTACCGCAGATGGCGATACCGCAGCTTCTGTAGATGAAGCAGCCATTGCGACACCTTCTCTTGCCATTAAGATTCTTGTTGGCGGCAGCAGGGAAGGATGGCATGATTTCAACGACGAGTACTCTATGTACAGCAGCCATTTTGCCCGTGCGGAAGATGCCCCCTGCGGCAGCGATCCCATGCTGATGTTCTTTACATCCGGTACATCCGGTTATCCCAAGTTGGCTGCACACAACTACAAATATCCCCTGGGACACTTCATCACTGCCAAGTATTGGCACTGTGTGAATCCTGACGGCCTGCACTTGACTATTTCTGATACTGGCTGGGCAAAGGCGCTGTGGGGCAAACTTTACGGACAATGGCTGTGCGAAGCCGCCACCTTTGTTTACGATTTCAACCGTTTTGACGCAGGTAAGATTCTGCCACTCTTTGCCAAGTATCACATTACTACCTTCTGCGCACCGCCGACTATGTACAGAATGCTTATTAAGGAAGATCTCAGCAGATTTGACCTTTCCTCCATTGAGCACGCAACCATTGCCGGTGAGGCATTGAACCCAGAAGTCTTCCGTCAATTCCAGAAAGCAACCGGTCTTGAAATAATGGAAGGCTTTGGTCAATCCGAAAGCACGGTCATTATTGCGAATCTTTCCGGTGACAGCCATAAGATTGGATCCATGGGCAAGCCTGTTCCTCTGTATAACGTAAAACTTTTAGCCGCCGACGGCACACCCACAGAACCCGGTGAAACCGGTGAGATCTGTATTGATATCAGCACCGGATTGCCCTGCGGTCTGAGCTATGCCTACGAAGGCAGCCCTGAGGCAACTGCAAGCACCTGGAAAGACGGATTCTATCATACCGGTGATCTGGCCTGGGTCGACGAAGAGGGCTTCTACTGGTACGTAGGCCGTGCTGATGATGTAATCAAATCTTCCGGTTACCGTATCGGACCCTTTGAGATTGAAAATGTGATTATGGAACTGCCTTATGTTCTGGAATGCGGCGTTTCCGCAGCCCCTGATGAAGTCAGAGGACAGGTTGTGAAGGCAAGCATTGTTCTGGTTAAAGACTTTAAGGGAACCGATGAGCTTGCAAAGCAGATTCAGAACTATGTAAAATCCAGAACCGCACCTTATAAATATCCCAGAATTGTGGAATTCCGGGAGTCGCTGCCTAAAACCACCAGCGGAAAGATCATCAGAAAGCAGCTGTAATTATGGAAAACAAGCGACTGACTTTATTTGCCGGGCATTACGGCAGTGGTAAAACCAACATTGCGGTTAACTACGCATTGCGATTGGCAGGGGAGGGTAAACAGGTCTGCATCGCTGATCTGGATATTGTAAATCCCTATTTCCGAACAGCAGACAGTAAAAAAGAACTGTCAGATGCCGGAGTTACGCTGATAGCACCGCAATTTGCCAATTCCAATGTGGATTTACCCGCGCTACCAAGCGAGGCATACCGCTTAATTGCTGACAAATCCATATATGGTATTATGGATATCGGCGGCGACGATCGGGGTGCCTATGCGCTTGGCCGGTATGCACCGTCGATCCTGCAAGAGGATAACTACCGAATGGTGTATGTTGTCAACGGCTGCAGACCGCTGACAGCAACTCCGGAAGACGCTTTGGAAGTGCTGCGCGAGATTGAGGCAGCTTGCTCCATGCGTTTCACACATCTGATAAATAACACAAATCTCGGCGACGAGACGACTCCGGAAACGGTTTTGAAATCTCTTGATTTTATCAAAAAACTCAGCGAATTGACCGGATTGCCTGTGTGGTATCACGCAGTGAAAGCAGATATCTACGAAGCAATCAGCGAACAACTACCCAACGTTTTTCCTCTGCATTTGCAGAAAAAATATTTCGACCTTCCGGCACAAGCACCGGGAAACCGGCCTATGTGGGGATAAAACAACCCAAGGAGGAATTCACAATGGCAAAAGTTACATTTAAAACGGATTGGTGTAAGGGCTGCGGACTGTGTGTCAATGCATGCCCCAAGGGAATCCTGAAAATTGCGGCAGATCAGCTGAATAAGAAAGGCTATTCTCCCGCTGTCATAACCGATCAGGATAAATGCATCGGATGTGCCTTCTGCGCAACCATGTGCCCCGACTGCATCATCACTGTAGAGAAGTAAGGAGGCAAAATTATGGCTGAACGAGTACTTATGAAGGGCAACGAGGCCATTGCTGAAGCTGCCATCCGTGCCGGCTGTCGGCATTATTTTGGATACCCCATTACACCGCAGACAGAAATCGCTGCTTATATGGCAAAGAAAATGCCTAAAATCGGCGGTGTCTTCCTCCAGGCGGAGAGTGAGATCGCATCCATTAACATGGTTTATGGCGCAGCCGCTGCCGGTATGCGCGTTATGACATCTTCCTCCAGCCCCGGAATCTCGCTGAAGGCAGAGGGTTTGAGCTACATCGCAGGTTCCGATGTTCCTGCTTTGGTCGTCAACGTACAGCGCGGTGGCCCCGGCCTTGGCGGAATCCAGCCTTCCCAGTCGGATTATTTTCAGGCAACCAAGGGCGGCGGACACGGTGACTACCGGATGATCGTACTGGCACCCGCTTCCGTACAGGAAATGGCAAGTTTGACCATTAAGGGCTTTAACCTGGCAGATAAATACCGGATGACAGCTATGATTCTGGCGGATGGCACCATCGGTCAGATGATGGAGCCCATCTCCTTTGAAGATGCTGAGATTGAGAAATACGACAAGCCCTGGGCACTAACCGGTACAAAGTGCGAAAGAAAGCACAACGTCGTAAATTCCCTGTATCTGAAGCCCGATGAACTGGAAGTGAAGAATTTCCAGCGTTACGAGTGTTATAAGATCGTGGAAGAGAACGAAGCCATGTGGGAAGAATACATGATGGAAGATGCTGAGATATGCGTAGTAGCATTTGGTATTGCTTCCCGTGTGGCAAAGAATGCTATCGTGGCAGCCCGGAAAGAGGGCATCAAGGTTGGTTTGATCCGTCCAATCACCCTTTGGCCATTCCCCAAGAAAGCAGTGGCTGCGGCTGCAGATCATGTGAAAGGTTTCATCAGCGTGGAGTTGAGCATGGGCCAGATGATTGAGGATGTGCGTCTGTACAGCCAATGCAAGAAACCTGTTGCACTGTGTAACCGCTGCGGCGGCATGATCCCCAGTCCCGATGAGGTGCTGGAAAAGATCCGCAACGCGCAGAAAGGAGAGTTCTGATTATGGCAACTGTATTTGAAAAGCCGAAATCACTTGCTGATATTCCGCTGCATTATTGCCCCGGTTGTCCCCATGGCATCATTCACCGTCTGGTTGCGGAAGCAATCGACGAGTTGGGCATTGAAGGCATCACCATTGGTGTTGCGCCTGTTGGCTGCGCAGTTATGGCATATGACTACTTTACCTGCGACATGATCGAAGCTGCCCATGGCCGTGCTCCTGCCACTGCAACCGGCATCAAGCGGTGCCGACCGGAGAATATCGTCTTTACATATCAGGGCGATGGTGATTTGGCATCCATCGGTATGGCTGAAACCGTCCACGCTGCAGCCAGAAATGAAAATATCACAGTTATCTTTGTCAACAATGCGATTTACGGTATGACCGGCGGCCAGATGGCGCCCACAAGCCTTCCCGGACAGGTGACACAGACCAGTCCTTACGGTCGTGACGTGAATCATTGTGGATGGCCAATTAAGGTCTGCGAAATGCTTGCTACATTGGAAGGTCCTGAATACATCACCCGTGTGGCTGTGAATAATGTAAAGAATGTGAACAAAGCTAAGAAAGCCATCAAAAAGGCCTTCCAGAACCAAATGGAAGGGAAGGGCTTCTCTTTGGTGGAGGTTGTTTCCGCTTGTCCTACCAACTGGGGTATGACTCCGCAGAAGGCTCTGGAATGGGTAGAAAGCGATATGCTACCTTACTATCCCATCGGTGTATATAAGGACAGATCTGCCGAAAAGGAGGGTGTCTGATATGAAGACTACACAGATCCTGATTGCGGGTTTTGGCGGGCAGGGCATTCTGTTTGCCGGTAAGTTCCTTGCATATAAGGGCTTGATGGAGGATCTGCAGGTTTCCTGGCTTCCTTCCTACGGTCCTGAGATGCGTGGTGGCACAGCAAACTGCAATGTGATCATTTCCGATGATCCCGTTGGCAGTCCGATCGTTACCAATGCGGATGTTTTGATTGCCATGAATCTGCCCAGCCTGCAAAAGTATGAAAATTCTGTTGTGCCCGGCGGACAGATCTATGTGGATTCCGCTCTTATCGATGCGAAAGTCGAGAGAACCGATGTGGAAGTATTTTATATACCCGCCACACAGATGGCCAAAGACAACGGAATCAGCTCTCTTGCAAATATGATCATGATCGGTCATATGCTGCAGCACCACCCGGAACTTTCCTTTGATGGAGTAGATGCTGTTGTTAGTAAGCTTGTTCCTCCCGCTAAGGCTGCACTTGTGGAGTTGAACATGAACGCATTGAACCTTGGTAAAGTTTACAAACCCTAAATTATTCAATTTTTTTGGAGGTAATATTATGAACGCAATGACTGAAATGAGCAAATACCGTCACGAAAAAGTTCTGTTTGTCAACAATGAGAAGGCCGGTTTGAAGGCAATCATTGCTGTGCATAACACCAATCTTGGTCCTGCTATCGGCGGCTGCCGTCTGTGGCCCTATGAATCCTATGATGCTGCTCTGTTCGATGTTCTGCGTCTTTCCCGCGGTATGTCCCACAAGAACGCTGTTGCAGGCCTGCCCCACGGCGGCGGCAAGGGTGTCATCATTGCCGATCCTTCCCAGAAGACCGAAGCGATGTTTGAAGCATTTGCAGAGGCCGTCAACAATCTGGGCGGCGATTATATCACTGCCGAGGACGTCAATACCACTTGTGACGATGCACTGATCATGCTGCGTAAAACCAACTATATCTGTGGTCTGCCTCAGAACAGTGGCGACCCCTCTCCCTTTACCGCAAGAGGTGTATGGCAGGGCATTAAGGCTACCGCCAAGGTAGCACTGGGCCGTGACAGCCTGGAAGGCGTTACCGTAGCAGTTCAGGGCCTGGGCAAGGTCGGCTACGACCTGTGCCGTTACCTGCACAAGGACGGCGCTAAGCTGATCGTTGGCAACCGCAGCAATAAGGCAGCTCTGGAAAAGGCTGCTGACGAGTTCGGTGCTACCGTTGTCGGTACCAACGAGATCATGAGCGCCGAGTGCGACATTCTGGCTCCCTGCGCTCTGGGTGCTATTCTGAACCCCACCACCATCCCCAACCTGCGCTGCAAGGCTGTTGCCGGTGCCGCGAACAACCAGATTCTTGACGACGCTTCCGGTATTGCGCTGAAGGCCCGTGGCATCTTCTACGCTCCCGACTTCGTTATCAATGGCGGCGGCGTCATCAATGCTGCAGCTGAGGTGGACGGTCCTTACAATGAGCAGGCTGTTCTGGCAAAGGTGGACAACATCTACAATTCCATCGAGCATATCCTTTCTGAATCCAAGAAGACCGGTGAGCCTGAGGGTGTCATTGCTACCCGCTTTGCTGAGTCTCTGATTTACGGTTAATTGAAAGTCAAAAGACCTCCTGCGATAGCAGGAGGTCTTAATTTAGTCCTCTTTTAGGATATGTAACGCTGTTTTATATGCGATCTGTTCGATTTCATCCGGTGTTAATTTCAATTCCAGGAATCGTTTGACTTCCGTTTTTGGATCCCACAGAGGGAAGTCGGTACCATACACTAGGCGGTGTGGACCATATGCGCGGATGTATTTCTCTGCAATGCCTTCTGGCATGAACATCATGGAGCTTGAAATATCAAAGTAGCAGTTTGTGTCCTTTAGAATTTCAAAGGCTGTTTGATACATAGAGTAACCGCCAAAGTGAGCAGCAACAACATCCAGCTTAGGGAACAGTTCTAAAACGTGGCGTAATCTTCTGGGATGGGAGTAGTCATATCGAACATCGCCCATGTGCAGGATCACAGGCGCTTTACCCTGAAGGATCTCATAAGCAGGGAAGAGGCGGGGATCGTCAATGTCAAACACCTGAGAATCAGGGTGCATTTTAATGCCACGCAGGCCTATATCCAGTACTCTCTCTGTTTCATCGGTCAGGTCAGCCATAGCGGCATGAAGTGTACCAAAACCGGTGAATTCGGGATGAAGCTTCACTTGCTCACAAATGAAATCATTGATGTGAGAAACATGGTTTGGTTTCAATCCAACAGGAAGCACGATATATCGTGTTATGCCAGCTTCTTTGCCGTGGTTTAAAAGCTGCTGCACAGTGCCGTCCATATTGCTGCCACTGATCTGATAGAACTGACGAATACTCTCAGCCGCTTTTGGGGCGATGGGGTCCGGATAAATATGTGTATGAAAATCTATAATCTGCACAGTGGTTCATTCCTCCTGCGATTGTGTCGAAAAACAAACAAATCATACCACTGCGACACAGATTTGTCAAATCGTTTCCGTTTGAACCAATCGGTTCATCGAATGGCATGGAATATCTTTGGGAGAGGTAGCGCAGTGATGCGCCAAGCTCTCCGTCCGGGCCGCCATATTGGGAAATAATCACACTGGCAAGACGGGGATTTGGTTTGTCAATTTTCACTGGGTACTGAAGCTTCTTATCATAAACAAACATGATCAACCCTCCTTATTCGCGCAATATTCCCAAGGCCACGGATCATCCAGCCACTTATACGGGCCTTCTGTGGGAGTTTTATGGTTTAGCGGCCCACATTTCTTTGTGTATGCCATCATGCCATCATGGTATAGCTTCTGGTACGTTTGGTACAATTCAAGAGCTTCTTTGTCATCTCTGTGCGTGTCAAGATACAGAGCCAATTCCTGAATGGCAAAGGCCATCGTCTGCAGTTCAACCAATGGGGTGTTTGCCTTTTCCTTTGTGTTGACCATTCCCATAAAAGGGAGATCCAGTCCCGGGAACAGCGTTCCTCTGATCAATCCTTTTCGTGCTTCATATTTGGGTGGGTTCTCCAATTGGAACGGCACGTACGGATTTGCAAGAGGTGCCATTGCTGGGAGCCTGCCTTCTGTACCCGATGCCATTTTTCTTACATTCATATTTTGATACCTCCTGAGAATAAATACTTGGAACAGACATTCCGTGTCATACTATGCCGTTTGGTGCAAATTAGTTCAAATTCCGGATGGCGTGGCATAACTATAGGGAGGGGGTGTGTTCCTTGAATAAAACGAAGTTTAATTTTACGGTGATACCTGTCTATGCACTTGTATTTCTTGGTGTACTGTTTGTCAGCTTATACGGCAGCAAAGCGATCATGGTATGGTCGCAAGCAGCACCTCTCGATGGCAGACATACGATCATTATTGACGCAGGGCATGGCGGAGAGGATGGTGGAGCCACCTCGTGCACCGGTGTTTTGGAGAGTAATATCAATTTGGAGATCGCACTCAGGCTCAATGATTTATTTCACTATCTCGGATACGATACAGCTATGGTACGTACAACAGACACAGCAATCCATACACAGGGAGACACCATTGCCGCACGAAAGGCTTCTGACTTAAAAGCACGTGTATCCCTTGCCAACGAAACAGAAAACGCCTTACTGATCAGTATTCATCAGAACTATTTTTCTGATGATCGCTACAGTGGTGCTCAGGTTTTCTTTCCTACAACAGACGGCAGCGAGGAATTAGGGAAATCAATGCAAAGAGAGATCGTATCTGTACTAAATCCCGGCAGCAACCGACAGGCAAAGAAAGCATCCGGTGTGTATCTCATGGATCATATTGAATGTCCGGGAATTCTCATTGAGTGCGGTTTTCTGTCCAACCGTCAGGAAGAAGCCAAGTTACGAAGTGAAAATTACCAGAAAAAGGTAAGTTGTGTTATAGTTAGTACTGTAAGCCGTTATCTTTCTTGACTTCAATTTGCTTCAGCACTATAATGAACACGGGAATGCAATCCTACAACAATTACCGAACATAGACTTTGCAGAATACTAACTGCGCATAACCGGAAGAAGGGAAATATATATGATGAACTACAGGCTTCCAACGGCTGGTAATAGTAAAAAAGAGGCAATCGTACAGGGAAAGAATTACCGAATCACTGTGTTGACCCCGTCTTTACTGCGCTTGGAATATAGCGAAAATGGGTATTTTGAAGATCGGGCCACACAATCCGTAATAAACAGATGCTTTGAGGTACCAAGCTTTCATGTTTCGCATGAAGCAGCGTCCGGTGTTGAATGGTTGATCATCGAAACGGATAACATTCTTCTGCGTTACAATGGCCAGCCTTTCTCCTCTGAAGGGTTGCAGATCCAAATCAAGGATCTGGATGGCACCAATTGGCACTTTGGTCAGGAATTACATGATCTGAAGGGCACATACCGTACCTTGGACCGTGTAGACGGCGATTGCTACATATACCCCGATGGTAAGAAGGAAAAACTCAAGCTTGGACACGGTGTAATATCAAGAGAGGGTTTTTCTTTATTCGATGACAGCAAGTCCATGGCTTTGACCGAGGATGGGTGGATTGAACCCAGAAAAGAATGCACTGATCTGTATTTCTTTGGTTACGGACATCGGTATTTGGATGCTTTAAACGATTTCTACCATTTGTGCGGCAGGGTACCGCTACTGCCAAGATACGCTTTGGGAAACTGGTGGAGCAGATACCACCGTTACTCGGAGGAAGAATATAAGGAACTGATGATTCGTTTTGAGCAAGAGGATTTACCGTTTACCGTTGCCGTTATAGATATGGACTGGCATCTGGTTAAAGAGGTCGATCGTAAATATGGCAGTGGCTGGACGGGCTACACCTGGAATCGTGCGCTTTTTCCTGATCCGGAAGAATTCCTGCGTTGGCTGCACGATAAGAACATGAAGGTCACACTAAATGTGCATCCTGCAGATGGTGTCCGTGCTTTTGAGGAAATCTATCCTAAGCTGGCACAGGCACTGGGAATAGACCCTGCTACTGAACAGCCTATTAAATTTGATCCGGCAGATCCAACGTTTTTGGAAAAATACTTTGATATACTATGTCATGATCTTGAAAAACAAGGTGTTGATTTCTGGTGGATTGATTGGCAGCAGGGGAAAGAGAGCGGTATTCCCGGATTGGATCCGCTGTGGATGCTGAATCATTACCACTATCTGGACAGTGCATGGAAGGGAACACGTTCTTTGACGTTCTCCAGATACGCCGGAATTGGAAGTCACAGATATCCAATCGGTTTTTCCGGAGATACTGCAATTACGTGGGAAAGTCTGGCATATCAACCTTACTTCACCAATACTGCCAGCAATATAGGCTATGGTTGGTGGAGCCATGATATTGGCGGTCATATGTGGGGAAGCCGTGACGATGAACTTTTGGCCCGATGGGTCCAGTACGGTGTATTCTCGCCGATCAATCGTCTTCATAGCTCCAACAATCCATTTGTGGGTAAAGAGCCGTGGAATTATGATGCCACAACAAGATCTGTTATGAATAGATTCCTAAGGCTGCGTCATAGCATGATTCCCTATTTGTATACGATGAACAGACGTGCCAGTAGAGAGAATCTGCCTCTGGTGCAACCAATGTACTATGCTGAACCTGAACGGGAAGAGGCGTACCAGGTCCCCAATGAATACTATTTTGGTTCTGAGCTTTTAGTGTCACCGATAACAACTCCTACCGATTCTGTATCGAGAGCTGCCAAAGCCCAGACATGGCTTCCTGAGGGTCTGTGGGTCGATATGTTTACCGGTATGATCTACAATGGTGGCAGAATGGTCGATATGTGGCGACCTGTCAATGATATGCCGGTTCTTATGAAAGCCGGTGCCATTGTTCCTATGAAAAATATGGATATGTGCGATAATTCTGTGGAGAATCCCCAGATCATGGATGTTCATATTTTCCCAGCTGAAAATGGTAAATTCATTTTGTGGGAAGATGAAGGAAACACCCCGACAGACGAGGACAGCAACTGGGTATCCACAGAATTAAAGTGGGACAAACAAGTATTTACAATTGGTGCAGCGCAAGGTAATACTTCAGTTATTCCTAAGGAAAGACGTTGGAATCTGATTTTTCATGCAGTGGAAAATATTGCAGCAAACAATGTATCGGTCGGCTCAGTGCTGTCTGTTACAGCAGGCGGATGCCTTCTGAATGTGGAAACATCCTACAACGAAGCGCTGAATCGTCTCACAATCACGATCCCGGAAACCGAGATTGCAAAGGATGTTATCGTTTCCTTTAATACTCCGCTTCAAATAATCAACAACAACATAAAACAATGCTACAACATTTTGCATAGAGCACAAATGGACTATGATCTCAAGAATACAATTTGGAACATGCTAACTGAAGGGAATGAAAATCTTAAAGCTTCTCTAGCAGAGTTTGAAATGGACGAAAACGTACGAAATTGCTTGCTTGAGGTTATCTGAAAATTTCCTTTCGCTGAGTGCTAAAACGCATATAATAAGACCCCTGTTTCCTTTGTAATGCGGAAACAGGGGTCTTATTATCAGTATCGTTTTCTGACTTGACCCTTTCTGGGTTCATAGTTATAATAGATATAGGAACTTAAAAAGGAGAAACACCATGGCTAAAGCGAAAACTGTTTTTTATTGCACCGCCTGTGGAAATGAAACGCCAAAGTGGCAGGGAAGATGTCCTGCTTGCGGCGCATGGAACACCATGGAAGAACATATTGAGAAACCTGCTGCCTCCGGTAAGTCAAAATCCACACCGGTTGGTACAACAAGAAAAGCCCAAAAGCTCTCTCAGCTCGATACAGGTGATGAGATCCGCTTTTCTACCGGTATGGGTGAACTTGACCGTGTTTTGGGCGGCGGTGCTGTAGCAGGCTCTCTGGTCCTTGTAGGCGGTGCGCCCGGAATTGGCAAATCAACATTGTTGCTGCAGATTTGCAATAGTCTGTGCGCCGGTCGCCGTGTTCTGTATGTATCCGGTGAAGAAAGCGAACGGCAGTTAAAGCTTCGGGCGCAGCGTCTTGGTGTGCAGCCGGATGAACTGTATATTCTGTCTGAAACTAGACTTTCGGACATCATGGAGTGCGTGGATGAAATCAAACCGGCTATTTTGATTGCCGACTCTATTCAAACGCTCTATAACGAAGACAACGAATCCTCTCCCGGAAGTGTATCCCAGGTGAAAGACTGCACTATGACGATGATGCAGCTTTCCAAATCGCAGGGGATTACGGTCTTTGTTGTAGGACACATCAATAAAGATGGCGCCATTGCGGGGCCTAAAGTTCTGGAGCATATGGTGGACTGTGTTCTATACTTTGAGGGAGACCCCAATACATCCTATCGATTGCTTCGGGCAGCCAAAAACCGTTTCGGTTCCACAAATGAGATCGGTGTTTTTGAGATGATGGATAGCGGATTAGTGGAAGTTCCGAACCCCTCTCAGATGCTATTGGCCGGCAGACCCGAAGGAGCGCCGGGTACATGTGTTTCCTGTGTCATGGAAGGCACCCGACCTATACTTGCTGAAGTACAGGCGCTGGTCTCCAAAACAACCTTTAATGTACCCAGGCGCACTGCTGACGGCTTTGACTTTAACCGTGCTGCGCTGCTCTTGGCAGTTGCCGAAAAACGGGGCGGAATGAAGCTGAATGTTTTTGACGCCTATATCAATGTCATCGGTGGACTTCGCCTTGATGAACCTGGCGCTGATCTTCCTGTCATTTTGGCTGTTGCATCATCCTATCGGGACACACCTATCGCTGATGATGTTGTTGCCATTGGTGAGGTTGGCCTAACAGGGGAGATCCGCAGTGTTTCTCACATGAACCAGCGTTTGCAGGAAGTTGCCAGACTTGGCTTTAAAAAATGCATCATTCCTCGTGGTGGCGCAGAGAAACTTGAAATTCCTGAAGGATTGACCGTGTATCGGGTTAGAAATATCCGCGAAGCGATCGAAGTCTCAATTTAAATCAACCAACAGTTTAGAACGATAGCAGATTCAGCCATTGTAATTTTCTTCCTAAATTGCTATGCTAATTCCAGCAAGCTTGCAATACACAATAGGAGAACGAACTATGGAAATCGGTAATCAAATCAAGCAGCTTCGTCTTCGCCGCGGTATTACGCAGGAGGCCATAGCACAACAGTTAAATGTAACAGCACAAGCGGTCAGCAAGTGGGAGCGCGGTATCACTACGCCCGATATTACTATGCTGCCGGATATCTCCGCATTCTTTGGTGTCACAATTGATGAACTCTTCAATATTTCTGATGAAACACGCATGGAGCGAATCAGAAATATGCTGTGGGATGACCGTTATTATGACCCTAACGAGGTGGAAACTACCCGTTCTTTTCTTCTGCAAAAAGGAAGTAAAGAGCCTCAGAATGGAGCAGTTTATGAACTTTTAGCCGAAATGGAAAATCATTTAGCCGCTGAACATTCAGAAAAAGCTGAATACTATGCAAAGGAAGCACTTCGCCGTGATCCTGAGCTTAGAATTGCGCATGCAGAACTGAATCGTGCTATGGGAGGGCGCAATCCCGACTGGAACGGATGTAATCATTATCTGCAGATTTCCTACTATATGGATTTTATCAGGGATCACCCTGATAATTGGCGCGCATATATGTGGCTGATGGATCAATTGATCGATGATTATCGTTTGGAAGAAGCAACACAATACTGTAACAAATTTGCGGACATCGATAGCAGTTATCGTGTGCCACTGTATCGTGGCATCATTGCCTGGCAAAAAGGAGAAAGAGAACTAGCCTTTTCTATTTGGAAGCAAATGGAGTTGGACTATCCAGATGAATGGTGCGTATGGCATAATATAGGTGACTATCTGGTTCGGTTCGGTCAGTACGAAGAAGGTCTTAAATATTATCGTAAAGCGCTGGATATTCAGAAAGCTCCACCGCTTTTGGATCCGCTACAGGCAATTGCACAGTTGTGTGAAATCCGCGGTGATATTCCGGGAGCTATTGCAGCAAGAAGGGAAGAGGCTGAACGAATACAAACGCAATGGAATATCTCCGGTGAAGAACTTGAAGCTGTTCTTCGTGATATTCAACGTCTCGAAAAGTTACAGAATAAATAATAAGAACGCGCTGTTCCTGTGTCAACATGGAACAGCGCGCTTTATTTAATCATTCATATCTGAAAAATCAAGCTTTGATAAGGGATTTGCCTCAGCAGCAAGCTTCAGTTCAGTATTTTCAATATGTGTATAGATCTGCGTCGTATTCAAGTTTTCGTGGCCAAGGACTTCCTGCACGGTTTTTACATCCACACCACCCGAAAGCATCATGGTTGCTGCCGTATGTCGAAGCTTATGTGCCGAAAACTGCGTAGCATCCAAACCTGCCTGCAATAGCGCTTTTTTGACCAATCTATGTACCGCTGAAACACTAATTCTATTGTTATCTCTGGAGCCGAAAAGTGCACGGTTATCACTCAATACCTGTTTATTCCGTTCGGGTAAATAAGCATCGATCGCTTTTCTGCAAGCAGAACCAAAATAAACAAAGCGTTCCTTATTGCCTTTACCGACTACACGGATCCTGTCTTCATACACATCAGTCATATTAAGACCTACAAGCTCACTGCGACGTATGCCACAGTTCAAAAACAGCATCAAAATGGCATAATCGCGTTTCTCATTGGGACCGGACACAGACCGCAGCAGGGAAGCGGATTGATCCAGCGTAAGGTATTTGGGAAGACTTTTTCTGATTTTTGGATATTCCAGGTCAGCCACAGGATTTTCCTGCAATTGCTTTGTTCTTAGTGTAAGATATTTAAAAAATGATTTGATAGCAGATAGCTTTCTTGCTCTTGCGGAAGCAGAAATGCCATAATCGGGGGCAGGGGAGTCGCCGTTTGTTGTACGGTCATTGGCAAGATAAGATAGGAAATCAAATATGTCTGTGGTATCTATCTTACTTACAAATTCCAGGTTGATATCACGAATGTCGATATCATCCAAGGCAGTATCAATCGGCATATCGTTGCGCATCAACTTAATAAAACGCAGAAACATCCGCAAATCCAAATAATACTCCGAAATAGTAAGCTGCGATTGTCCTTTGATATTCTCATGATAAATCAAAAAGTCTTTTAATACCTGCGGGCAGTCACTAAATTTCCTCATTTTTTAATTCTCCTAACATAGATAATCTAAATAGAAGCATTTTCTATTGTAATTTGCTGAAATTTAAACATTTTAAGCAATTTATTGCAATTATACAAATTGATACTGTATAATCGAAACTTTATCCGAACATTTGAGTCAAAATTAAAAATATATCACAAATGTTCATAATATAAAACCCTACCGCACATTTTGACTCGTTTAGACCACAAGACATTGATCTGAGCATTCTCTATAATAATTATCGCAGGATTCAAAATTTAGCTGCATGCGAAGAGTGTATTGACAAGCATTTTGAAGGTGTCAATGGATTGCTTCGTAATCCAGAATTAGCTTAACACAATCACTAATTATAATTACTGAACATAGCGTGCGAATTTACAAAAAGCAGACAGCGTGAATTAAGGAAACGAGAATATCATTCTTAGACTCAAGCACAGCACTTTGAATGACGCACTGGTGGATTATCGGTGTGATTTATATTTGTAATTTAAATTGACCCTTTGATATAGAATCATTATAGCATATCTACACTAAAAACGCAACAAAATTTTTATTTTGTTGCGTTCGGTAAAGAGGTATCGTAGGCAGCACCGGCAATGCTTCTCCCGCTCTCTTCCTAAAAAAAACAAGCTGCTGCAGCTGCTGCCGTCTCTCATCCACGCGCACGGTAGCAATATTTCTTTTTGACAGGTGCAAAAAATGATTTCATACAGATGTACGGGCATTTAAAAAAGTTTTTCTTTAACAAAACTTTCCTGTTCATATATAGGCAAGTTATAATCAATTATCTATATATTGAAGCAAATCGCTGCTCGATTCAGGCTCCTCTGCGCTAAAAACATGTATTTACATATCGCACTCCCCTATCTGCTTTCACGCTATACGATAAATCGGGTTTGCAGTCAAGAAGTATTTTCATTTTACGAAAATACTTTACATTTTCAGATATTTTTTGTAAAATGATGTCAAAGACGATATATTAGGAGGGTAATTTATGGACATTAAGCGAATTGGTGTACTGACCAGCGGTGGCGACGCCCCAGGAATGAATCCTTGCGTTCGCAGTGTTGTTCGTACCGCTATGTATCACGGTATTGAATGCTACGGAATTCGCCGTGGATGGCATGGTCTGATTCATGGTGACATCGTCAAATTGGACGAGAAAAATATTGGACATATTATCAACCGAGGCGGTACGATTCTGTACACTGCGCGCAGTAAGGAGTTTATGACCGATGAAGGTCAGCGCAAGGCGGTCTCCACTTGTAAATTCCTTGGTCTGGACGGAATTGTTGCCATTGGCGGCGACGGAACATTTCGCGGTGCGCAGGCCTTGTCCAGACACGGTATCAATGTGATTGGCATACCGGCAACGATTGACAATGATATTAACTGTACCAACTACTGCATTGGTTTTGATACTGCAGCAAACACCGCCATTGAGTGCATCGATAAACTGCGCGATACCATGCAATCCCACGAGCGCTGCTCTGTAGTAGAAGTTATGGGCCGTAACGCCGGATTTCTGGCTATGTATGTCGGTTTAGCAGTTGGTGCAACAGCGGTTCTCGTGCCCGAAAAAACGGTTGATTTCGAAAAAGATGTAATTGAGAAAATCCGCCAGGCACGATTTAACGGATTTACGCACTACATGATCGTGGTTGCTGAAGGTGCCGGCTCTGCGGCAGATATTGCCAAGCGCATCAAGGACAGCATTGATCTGGATCCCCGTGTGACCGTTTTGGGACATATCCAGCGTGGTGGCAGTCCCACCGGAAGAGATCGTGTGAATGCAACAAAAATGGGTTTTCTCGCCGTTGAGTTGCTGCTGCAAGGCAAAACAAATCGAATCGTCTGCACCAGCGAAGGCAGTTACCGTGATATCGATATCGAGGAAGGTCTTACCATGCAAAAAGGAATTCAAAACATGGAAGTAGAAGTGCTCAGTGCTATGACCGGTATCTGATCGTCTCTTCTCCCCTATTATTAAAAAACCTCTGTTGAAGTACATTCTTCAACAGAGGTTTTATGCTTTGGGATGGAATTTCGCATATACAGATTTGATTTTCTGGTTGATCATCTGAGTATACATCTGTGTAGAGGAAATATCGCTATGCCCCATTAGTTCCTGTACAGACGCAACATCGGCACCATTTTCCAGCAAATGCACAGCAAAGCTGTGGCGCAAAGTATGCGGTGTGATTTCCTTATCAATATGGGCGGTACTCTGGTAATGCTTCAATATTTTCCAGAAACCTTGGCGACTCATACGAATGCCGTTTACATTGACAAACAAAGCAGGTTCTTCAGGATCCGCGATCATTCCGCCCCGAACGCTATCCAGATACTGAGTCAAAGCACGCAGTGCAGCGGGATACAACGGAATTGCACGTGTTTTTCTGCCACTGACGCATTTGATGATACCAACATCCAGATTGACATCATCCACATTGAGGCTAATCAGCTCTGTTACACGGATGCCGGTAGCATACATTACCTCAAGCATGGCCTTATCACGATAGCCTTTTGCATCCACGCACACAGGCTGCGACAACAGCAGTTCGATCTCCTTACCGGAAAGAATCTGCGGCGCTTTCTTTTCGCCTCTGTCAACATGGATCTCAACTACCGGTGTTTTCTCAAGGAATCCGGTAGAAACCAGATATGAATAAAAATTCTTAAGACTGGCTAAACAGCGGGACAAAGTCGCGCCAGACTTACCCTCATTTTCGAGATGTTCCAGGTAAGCGCTGATATTCAATTGGCTGACATCCAGAATATCTGTTTCTTCATTGTCGTTAAGCCACTGAGAGAATTGTCGAATATCTCTCATATAAGAAGAAACGGTATTTGCAGATGCCTGTTTTACCTTAGTCAGGTAATTCTCATATGCACGTACCAGGTCTAACATCAACAATGAGTCCTTTCTAATCAATCAAAAGCTGCATTAAAAATGGGGAAACCCAAATGTAATCTAAAATACAGGCTACAAAGGAGACCGCAAAACAAAAAGCCAAATCTCTGTAAGCAGAAACCCGAATGCCATCAATATGCCGAATCCAAAACCAATGTAACAAGACAATAACAATAGTATCTGAAAACAGCATGATCGTTCCGACCAACCAACCGGCTTGACCATAAGAAATGCAGATCAAGCTTCGAAAAAAAGCAAAAGAAAAATTCTTTAAAAAGCCAATTGGAAGAAACAGCGATGGCTTTGACAGCAATATAACAACAGATGTGATTAGAAAAGGCAGAAAGTTAACAACGATTAGACCAACGATCGACACAGAAGCAAGTGATCCTCTGCGCATCAAAGCAAGAATAAAAGAGTCTAATTGGTAAGAAGTTAATGTGCCCAAAAAAGTACCGCAAAAAGAAAAAAATGCAAGAAGAAACAATTTATCCTTGCGGTGAAAAGAAACAAAATCAGCAATGCGATCAGTAGACATAAAATCAAAATCTCCAAGTACGTTTCATTCCAAAAGACAAAGAATTCATACAGGAGAAAGTGAAGAGGGGCGCAAAAACCCCTCAAACAATCATATTGCATGAATACTATACTTCAAAATATACTAAAATTCAAGCACTTTTGGGTATTTTTACGATTTTTGTAAATTATGACTATTTTTATGTAAACATCATTATGTAAACTAAAGAAACCATTGTGATCAAATATCCTCGATTCATGATAAGAAAAACAACATACTGTGATAAACCATAAGTACTACCACCAAATGTTGTTTTGCAAGAAACATTGCACTTTTCTTACGGTGTGGTAAATTTTATTTACCTATTCGTGTATTTTGTACAAGTTTACAATTTTAACTTTTTCCGGTGTTGCTTAGTCCGGTGCCTCCCCTTGCCTGCTACAAGCATTGCACTGACTCCACCGCATATTATGACCAGCAATGTAGCCGGCACACCATTGAACTGACCGTCAAAGAACAGAGCTGTCAACGACAACAAGATAAGCGCGAATACTATCGATACAGACATTGATGTGATCAGATACTTCTTTTTATAAATTGTCAAGGATACATATGCGCCTGTGAACGTGGCAATGAGTGTAACAGCAAGCACTCCATAACCAATCGCTTTTTCTGTCATTGTTTCATTCATAACCAGCAAAGCAATGATCATCGTTCCAATCAGCATCAAAACTATGCTGATCACCGCACCGATAGAAACAGCAGCAACCGCGCTCTTTCCATTTTTCTGATAATCTTTTTTGCTCATTCTTCCCTCCCCCCTTCACTACATACTATGAAAGGAATGTAAAAAAAGAACCGGGACAGCTCATAAAACTGTCCCGGTATGAAACGTACATTACTTTGACATTTGTGCGACCATTGCATCCAGCAAAGATTTTGAAGTCTCTCTGTCTTTAGCAACGGCTGTATAATAGAACTTAACTTTTGGCTCAGTTCCGGAGGGTCTCGCAATAACACTGCCGTTTTCACCAAGAACGAATTCCAGAACGTTGGATTTAGGCAACTGAATCTGCGTTTCTTCACCGGTTAGAATATCCTTAGCAACTCTACTGCGATAATCACGGAAGATAGTCACTTTCGCCCCGCCAATCGTCTCGGGAACAGATTCGCGCAAATCAGCCATCATCTTTGCGGCTTTTTCCATAGCGTCCGAACCTGTCAGCTCAATGCTTTGAACATATGCAAGGTAATGTCCATGAGTTGCATAGACTTCATTCAATGCATCAAGAATATTCTTACCCTGGTTCTTAAAGAAAGCGGCCATTTCACACACAAGCATTGAAGCAACAACAGCATCCTTATCTCTTGCGTAAGTACCCTTCAGATAGCCGCAGCTCTCTTCGAAGCCAAACATATATTTGTATTCTTCGTGCTTCTGCTCCAGTTCAAGGATCTCGCCGCCGATGTATTTAAATCCGGTAAGAACTGCCTTCATCTCTACGCCGTACTGCTGAGCAATTTTATCAGCAAGAGGAGAGGATACGATACTGCGGACCGCGATCGCGCCTTCGGGGATATTATTCTTTGCTTTACGGGCCTTCAGAATGTAATCCAATAACAGGCAACCGAGCTCATTACCGGAAAGCTTTACAAATCCGTCACCATTAGGAACAGCAATGGCAACACGGTCACAGTCGGGGTCTGTGCCCAAAATCACATCACAGGGTACATTCTTAGCAACCTTGTAGCTCTCATTTAAGGCAGCATCTGTTTCCGGGTTCGGATATTCACAGGTCTTAAAATCGCCGTCAGGCTGCTCCTGGCACTCCACAACCGCAATATTAACGCCTAACCTGCCCAAAACTTCACGGACAGGCTCATTGCCGGTTCCGCAGAGAGGTGTATACACGATATTTAAGCCAGAGCTGCGAAGCATTTCCGGATCTACCGCTTCAGCCAAAACCGTCTGATAGTATTTCTCCCACACGTCCTGACCGATGTAAGAAATAAGGCCCTCTGCCATAAATGCATCAAAGCTCTTCTCTTCAAGGACAAAGAAAGGAATTTCACTGATTCTTTCTGTAACGATAGCTGCAGGTTCATCCGTCATCTGGCAACCATCAGGACCGTAGCACTTCACACCGTTGTATGCGCCTGCGTTATGGCTTGCGGAGATGACAATACCGCAGCCGCATCCCAGTTCACGCACTGCGTAGGACAGCATAGGAGTGGGTGCAAGGCGGTCATACAGCCAAGTATGAATTCCGGCTTCAGCAAAAGCAACCGCGCAAACCTCAGCGAACAGCTGAGAATTGTGACGGGAGTCGTAACCGATGGCAGCGATTTTAGGAAGATCCGTAGAAGACAGCCAAGCAGCCATACCCTGGGCAGCTCTGCGAACTGTAAATTTATTCAAGCGGTTGCTGCCCGCGCCCATAATGCCACGCATGCCTGCGGTACCAAACTGCAGGTCACTTCCAAATCTGCTCTTCAGCTCTTCCTCATCATTCGCAATATTATCTAATTCCTGCTTGACTTCTTCCGGCAGGTCAGCATTGCACCAAAATTGATATCGATCCAAATAATTCATATAAACACCCCTAAATTCATTTTAGAAAGACAGCTCAAAATATGCTTTTGAGCTGTCTTGAAAATACAATTATACCTCTACGTTGATAGCGGATTTTTTCTCCTGTGCATCAGCCAGAGCCTTAAACTTGGTACGCGTATCGCGCACTTCGGCCAAAGCCTGTGCCATAGCTTCTTCAGTACGCATCAAAGCATCATCCATATAGGCGTTACTTGCCTGACGCAGCTCAGCAAGGCGGCCTTGGGTCTGCAGAACCATTTCCTGGCACTGACGCTTTGCCTCTTGATAGATAGATTCCTCCTCTACCAAACGAGAAGCCTTTTCCTGTGCCTGACGGATAATAACCTCAGCTTCACGGCGCGCCTGACCGATCAGCTCGTTGCGAGACTCGACGATTGTCCGGGACTGCTTCAGCTCTGCGGGCAACTGCGCAATGATCTCATCCAGAAGATCCAACGCTCTGTCCCGTTCCAGAATGCATTTATCTGCGCCCAGAGGCAGGCTCTTGGCATCCTGAATCATGTCATACAGGGTAGTGATAATATCCTCAATATGCTGTTCGTTCATTTATCTATTTCCTCCTTGACGAATGGTGGTAATGCGCTTTTTAAAATCCGGAATGATCTCTTCCGGAAGGAAGTCCGCCAGGTCAACATCATAGTAACCCAGTTCCTTAACGGTACTGGAACTCAGGTACATATATTGGTGTTCTGCCGTTAAGAACATCGTGTCCAGACTTGGATTGATTTTGTGATTGATCAGTGCCATCTGGAATTCGTTTTCAAAGTCTGATCCGGCCCGCAGGCCTTTCACGATCACACAGCTACCCTTGCGTTTGGCATATTCCGCCAGCAGCTCATTGGATGAATCCACCTCAACATTGGGAATATCGCTTGTAACACGTCGAATCATATCTACTCGTTCATTCTGATCGAACATTGGTTTTTTCGTGGAATTCACCATAACACAAACGATCAATCTGTCAAAAATAGATGCCGCACGGCGAATAATGTTCAAATGACCGCTGGTAACCGGATCAAAGCTTCCGGGGTAGATTGCGATTTTCATGAAAAATCCCTCAATAATCAATCTTTGCGGTAAAGCGTGAGCAGTGTATTACCGTATTTATAATCACGGGAACGGGTATAACCCTCAAAATCCCATGGCAAGTCCTTCCCTAACGGGCGCTCTGCGATTATTATACCACCGGATTGCAAAATGTCAATTTCCGTTAGCGTTTTTAGTGCATTTTCCAAAAAAACTTCTGCATATGGCGGATCCAGAATGACAATATCAAACCTATCCCTGCAACGCTTCAAATAATCCAAATAATCGCAACGTACAACTTTGCCGTCTTGTTCCAGTTTTGTCCTGCGAAGATTCTCGCGAATAAGCCTGCAGGCATCTTCTCTGGAATCGACAAATACTGCACTGGACGCTCCCCTGCTCAGCGCTTCAATACCGAGCTGACCGGTGCCGCCAAACAAATCCAGAACCCTTGCGCCCGGCAAATCAAACTGTACAATACTAAATAATGCTTCTTTGACACGATCACTGGTTGGCCTTGTCAGCATACCATTCGGTGTCGCAAGGGTTATGCCTTTTGCTTTTCCTGTAATCACTCTCATGTTAACACCTATTTCTCATGATCTGTATGAAAATGTTGATAAACCGATAAAGCGGCATTTTGGGGCAGTATACGCTCTAACTCTGATAAGCTTGCATGGGAAATCGATGAAATGGATTTAAACTGCTTCAACAGATCCTGCTTTCGTTTCGGCCCAATTCCATCAATTTTATCTAGTTCCGAATATTTCAAGCGTTTACTGCGTAACTGTCTATGATAGGTAATGGCAAAGCGGTGGGTTTCCTCCTGAATATTACCAACAAAAGAGAACACTGCCGGCTGCGAATCAATGTTGATTTCCATGCCATTGGGAGTCACCAATGCCCGAGTGCGGTGACGGTCATCTTTCACCATACCAAAGACCGGTATTGTCAATTCCATTCCATCCAGAACCGACTCCGCGATCTTTGCATGAGAAACACCGCCGTCGATCAGAACCAAATCGGGTTTGGACTCAAATCCATTGTCTTCTTGCACAAAATGCGCAAATCTGCGACTGACAGTCTGCCGCATAGATTCGTAATCATCCTGTTCCTTCAGATTATCGATTTTAAAGCGCTTGTAAGCACTTCTTTTCGGTTTCCCATCTTCAAAAACCACCATACTTGCAACAATGTCGGTACCTGATATATTAGAAATATCAAAAGACTCTATCCGCCTTGGCGGTTCCAATGATAACATCTTCCCCAACAACTGAAGTGTTCCGGAAATCTTCTCATCTCTGGAGGAAATGCGTTCCGCTTCTTCCAAAGCGTTTTTATTCGCCAAAGCGACCAGTGCAGCATTATCGCCTCTTTGGGGTACACGCAGACGGGTCTTTCTTCCACATTGCTGTTCCAATAACTGCTCAAAAAGCTCACTGTCTTCCACAGCAAACGGCAGTAAAACAATTTTGGGTGCCGAACCACGGCTAAGATAATACTGTTTCAACAAGCTGGAGACCGCTGCTTCCGGGTCATCCGGAAGCGAAAATGTTTCAAAATCCTTATCCAGCAAGTTACCGCCACAGTAATGAAGAACCGTAAAGCATGCCTTTGCTTCCGTCTGTCCATAACCAATCACATCAGTGTCCGCAAGGGTACCGGCTGTCACCAGTTGCTTTTGACCCAACGCTTCAACCGCATTCAATCGATCCCGAAGGCCGGCTGCCAATTCAAATTCCATTCTCTCTGCCGCATCCAGCATCTGCATTTTAATGTCGTTGGCAACGCTTTTATAGTTACCATCCAGCAGTTGTTTGACTTGACTGATGCGTGAGAGGTATTCACTGTATGCGATCCCTGGCTGACACCAGCCGGCACATTGATTCATGTGATAATGCAGGCAAGGCCTGCCCTTGCCAATATCTTTGGGAAACTGTTTTTTACACGACGGCAGCTTCAATGTGATTCGAATGGCTTCCAGAATGCTTTGCGTAACACCACGACTGCCATAAGGTCCATAGTACACTGCCCCATCATTGGTAATTTTACTGACCATGGATGGTGTAGGATATTTTGCTTTCATATCCAGCCGAATATACGGATAACCTTTGTCATCTTTCAGCAGTATATTATATTTGGGCATATGGCGCTTGATTAAAGAGCACTCCAACACCAATGCTTCAAACTCACTGGCCGCTACAATGACATCAAAATGATCAATGCAGGATACCATTAATCTGGTCTTGGGTGTGTGTGAGGCCGTATCTTGAAAGTATTGTGTAACCCTGTTTTTTAATTTCTTGGCCTTGCCCACATAAATCACACGGTCATGCTTATCCCGCATAATATAGACACCGGGTGCGTACGGAAGTGTTAAGGCTTTGTCTTTCAGTTCATCAAAAGTCATGCTGGCCTCCAAAAGAAACCGCCCCAGTTACATAAGTACTGAGGCGGCAAGTCCGACTATCAATAAATATCACGCTGCAGCAGTGCCTCCAAAGCATTCACAGCATCTTCAGCATCAGGACCGGAAGCAATCAGGGTGACGGTAGCACCAGTGACGATTCCCAATGACATAATGCCCAGAAGACTCTTGGCATTCATTTTACGGCTGCCGGACTCCAGCCAAATGCTGCTATCGAACTCGTTGGCTTTCTGCACAAAGTATGTAGCCTGCTTATTATGCAAACCGGATTCACAGCAAACTACAATTTCCTTACTAAACATAATATTCACTCCTTTGGCAAGCGAGACGCAATTATATGCGACCTTGTTTATATATCATAAGCAAATTCAGCAAAAAAGTCAACTCTAATTTGACAGACCGTACAATTATCGGTCGATACAAAATATTATGCGTCTTAAGGTTAGGCAAATTCTGCGATCGTGACGCCGTCTTCACCCTCTCCATAAACACCAAGTCTGAATTTTTTCACAAACTTGTTTTTACGCAGAGATTGCTGAACAGCCGCACGCAAGGTACCGGTTCCCTTACCGTGAATGATTCGGACAGATTGCAGATTGGAACGCATTGCTTCATCCAGATATCTGTCAAGGACACAAATGGCCTCCACAGAATCCATTCCGCGCAGATCAATTTCTGTAGACATCGCGGACATCTTCATTTCACGGCCGGAGTGAGCAGGACGTCCACCCTTTTGTTTATACGGGTTCTCGTTTTCCAGCAGGTAGATCTCGTCCGCTTTCGCGTTCAGCTTCAGAATACCTGCCTGCAGTTGGTACGTTCCGTCCTTGTTGATAGCAATGACACTGGCTTTGGTGCCCAGCTTCAAAAGTTCCACCGTATCACCCACAAGAATACCCCTTGTAGGCTCTGGACGCTTCTGAGTCGGCTGATTGGCAAGAATACGGCTCTCGGCATCGTTCAGATTTCTGCGCAGCTCCGCTTGCCGCTGATTGATACCCTGCGTGTCAGCGGACTCAGTTAGCTGTTTACGCAGAGATTTCAGCTCCTCAGCAGCAGCATTCGCAGTGCGCCGGGCATCCTCAATGATCGCCTGTGCCTCCCTACGGGCCTGCTCAATTGCCTTATCCCGTTCTTTTTGGAGCTGTTCGCTATAAGCTTCACTTTGTTTTTTGATGTTCTCCGTTTCTTTCTTCAGCCGCTCAGCTTCTAACCGTGCGGCTTCCATTTGCTGCCGCTGCTGTTCCAGCTGAGACAATACATCTTCAAAATCCTTGTCGCTCTTGCCAACCAAGTCAGATGCTTCTTTCAAAATATCCTCAGACAGGCCCAGTTTCCTGGAAATAGCAAAAGCATTGGATTTACCGGGGATGCCAATCAAAAGCTTATAGGTAGGCTGCAGAGTTTCAACATCAAATTCACAGGAAGCATTGATGACACCTTTTGTACGCATGGCATACAGCTTCAATTCCGCATAGTGTGTTGTTGCCACAACATTACTGCCCATTTTTCTGCAAAATTCAATCAGAGCAATGGCAAGGGCTGCGCCTTCCGCAGGGTCAGTACCTGCGCCCAGCTCATCGAACAAGACCAAGGTCCGGTCATCGCATTGCGCAACAACATCAACAATCGTACGCATGTGGCTGGAAAACGTGGACAGGCTTTGTGCAATGGATTGTTCGTCACCGATATCCGCAAGAATTGCATCAAAAGTGGACAAACAGCTTCCGTCGCCTGCAGGAATATGCAGACCGCACTCAGCCATCAATGTCAGAAGGCCAATGGTTTTTAATGTTACGGTCTTACCGCCTGTATTGGGGCCGGTAATGATCATGGTGTCGAAGTCCTTGCCGATATGCAAAGAAATCGGCACGACGGTTTTGGGATCGATCAAAGGATGCCGTGCGTTACGAAGCTCTACCCTACCATGATCGTTCATCAGCGGTTCCCAGGCACGCATGCGGTACGCCAGCTTCGCCTTTGCAAAGATCACATCCAGTTTAACCAGAAACCGAAAGTCCTGATCGATGTCCTCCCTGTGCGCGGCAGCCTCTGAAGACAGCTCCGCTAGGATTCTTTCGATTTCCTTCTTCTCTTTCAGTTCCAGTTCCCTTAACGCGTTGTTTGCGTTCACCGCGGAAATCGGTTCTACAAAGTAAGTCGAACCTGTTGCGGAAACATCATGGACAAGGCCGGGAACATCGTTTTTACATTCGCTTTTCACAGGTACGACATATCGCCCCTGGCGAATAGTAATAATCGGCTCCCGCAGGAATTTGGAATAGGCAGGTGATGAAATCACCTTTTGCAGACTATCACGAATCTTGGCGCTTTGAATACGCATGTGGCGTCTGATGTCAGCAAGGGTTGTACTTGCTGTATCGGCTATTTCGTCCTCCGACAGAATCGCACCGGAAATCCGGTCCTCCAAATATTTATTAGCTGTCAGCGCTCCAAAGAGAGGATCCAGTATGGTTGGATTCTCATCATCGGATTGATAGCTTTTGATATTTCTGGCACAGCGAAGCACACCGGCAATCGCCAGCAATTCCTTGGGTTGCAATGTACCGCCACGGTCCGCACGCTCAAGGGAAGCAGTGGGGTCGTGGATGTCTCCAAAATTTGGATTTCCTTTTCTTGTACACAGATCGGAGGCGGCTGTAGTTTGTGCCAGCATCTCACGCACATCCTCCAGATCACTGGCAGGGCGCAAGCACATGCAGGCATGTTTGCCTTCGTGGCTCCCTGCACACTCTGCCAGAAGACGCAGAACCTGGTCAAGCTCCAGCTTCAGCAAAGATTTTTCGTATAATTCAGACATGTTAAACTCCTAATGTAAACTCAGCATGATAAGAACAGCGACTTATAAAAGTCCAAAGTGGAAAAGCCCCGTTCAAGTTGAGTAATCAAATACGTTTCCGTTACTTGTGAAAGATTCTCAAGGGTTTCTTCCGACGCATCGAAGGCAAGTAATCGTTTGCTGTCACAGGCAGCGATGTACCGCATTGCATCCAAAGCACCCGGGGACAGTGGCAAACGAAGACCTGATGATTCCGCACTGCGGCAACGGCTGCATTCCAGCACACCGGCAGATGCGTCGAGCCTGTCCGGTAATTCATTACCGCACAAATGGCAGGCGCTCAGATCCGGATAATATCCCGCAATGCAGGCACACCGAAGCTCAAAAACCGCCTTGACCTTGTGTTCCGATTCCTTCAGCTTTGACAGAGCAAAAAGGCAGTTCAGCACCAGCGACAAAAGCTGTCCGCTGGGTGTATCCTCCTGTGAGATAACCTCAGCCACCTGTGCGAAGTAGGTTCCCAAAGAGAGTTTTACAAGATCTCTTCTCAAACCGTGGAATAATTCGATACTGTGCGCCTCGTTGACGGTGTGCATACCCCTATATTCAAACAGCGTAAACTCACCGTAAGCAAGCAATTGGCACGGCGCAGACAGTGGGCTGTTTTTCCTTCTCAACCCTCTTGCTTTGACAGTAATCCGACCGTATTCACGGGTCAGTAACGTCAGCAGCGCATCATGATCATTGTAATCCGAGACCCGCAGAACCAACCCTTGCGTCGTCAGATACATTTGCTTCCTCCATCCTGCGCACCTGATTGTACAGCAAATACATCTCCGGAGCGCCGGTTTCTATAAAAATGTTCCAATAGTCTTGCGCATTCATTTTCATCCCTCCGTTCATAGGATTTACCGTTTCACAGAGGGATAACCATGGAAATTATTCGCTGTACCCAAAGTTGCGTACAAGGAAATCACTGTCACGCCAGTTCTCCTTGACTTTTACCCAGGTAGTCAAATACACCCTGGTGCCCATAAACTTTTCGCAATCCATTCTTGCCATAGAAGAGATCTTTTTCAGCATATCACCGTGCTTGCCGATAATAATTCCCTTATGGCTGGCCTTCTCACAATAGATCGTTGCGTCGATATCAATGATCCCACTGTCCCGCTCGGAAAATCTGGTAATCTCCACGGCAGTGCCATGAGGTACTTCCCTATCCAGATTCCAGAGGATCTTTTCACGAATGATCTCCGCCATCACCTGCCGTTCCGGCTGGTCTGTGGTCAAATCATCCGGAAACAGGAACGGGCTTTCTACAGCATACTTTTCGCAAATATCCAGCAGTGCCTCAACACCGTCACCGGTTTTCGCAGAAATGGGAATGATCTCATCAAAGGACGCATGCTGAGAGTATGTGGCGATCACCTCAAGAAGCGCCTCCTTCTCAACTGTATCAATCTTGTTGATTGCAAGAACTGTAGGACACTTTCTGGCTTTCAATTGTCCGATGAGTGCCTTTTCCTGCTGTCCTACATTGGCAACAGGCTCCACAACAAGAATCGTCAGATCCACGTCCGCAACTGATTCTTTCACAACATTGATCATGTAGTCTCCCAATTTCGTTCTGGGATTATGGAATCCCGGGGTATCTACAAAGACAAACTGGGTATCATCTCTCGTTACAATACCGCAAATGCGGTTTCTTGTGGTCTGGGGTTTGTTGGAGACAATAGCGATCTTCTCACCCACAAGATAGTTCGTCAGGGTGGACTTGCCTACATTGGGCCGTCCGGCAATGGTGATCATTGCGGTTTTGGTAGTCATATGTTTTCTCCTTAAGTAAATGGTTCTCAATCCCTGCTCATACCCGGGATGGTTGCCGCGATTGCCTCTTCTCTTTCCCGCATCTGTGCCTTCATTGGGCCTTCATCCAGATGATCGTAACCCAACAGATGCAAAACAGAGTGGATCGTCAAATAACCGATTTCCCGACGGGTGCTGTGGCCGAATTCCTTTGCCTGGGCAATGGCCCGTTCCATAGAAATGGCCATATCGCCCAACGGACACATATCGGTCTCCGGATCCAGATATTCATCCCAATCCTCAGGGAGCTGACCCGGTGTCAGTTGGAACATAGGAAAGCTCAGCACATCCGTCGCTTTATCGATATTACGGCTGGCGGCATTGATTGCACGGATGCCTTTGTCGTTGGTAACAAATACATTGATCTCACAGGGAATGTTCACCTGCTCCGCATCCAAAACTGCTTCAATGCATTTTTGTATGATCGAAGTCACAATAGGCTGCCGCAGTGTAAAAATATCAAAAGTAATATTAATCTTCGTTTTACTCATGACCGTTCTTCCTCTGGTAACGGCCCTGGAATTGGTGGGCCGGTTTTTGAATCTCTCTTTTTTTCGCTGCCTGTTCATAAGCATTTATGATCTCCTGTACCAATGCGTGACGCACAACATCGGCAGAAGTCAGCTGGCAGATTGCAATATCGTTCACACCTTCCAGCACACGGATCGCATCTTTCAAACCGCTTGTCTTATCACCGGGCAGGTCGATCTGGGTGATATCACCGGTGATCACGATCTTAGAACCGAAACCAAGGCGGGTCAGGAACATTTTCATTTGCTCGCTGGTGGTATTTTGTGCCTCATCAAGGATGATAAAGCTGTCATCAAGTGTACGGCCACGCATATACGCCAGAGGTGCCACCTCTATAGAGCCACGCTCCTGATACTTTTGAAAGGTCTCAGCGCCCAGCATATCGTACAGTGCGTCATACAGCGGACGCAGGTAAGGGTCAACCTTTGTCTGCAGATCGCCAGGTAAAAAGCCTAACCGCTCACCGGCCTCAACTGCCGGACGGGTCAAGACGATACGGTTCACTGTACGTTCACGAAAAGCCGCTACTGCAGCCGCCACTGCCAGATAGGTCTTACCCGTGCCTGCAGGACCAACACCGATGGTAACTGTGTTCTTTTCAATAGCCCGCATGTATTTCTGCTGACCAACTGTCTTCGCCTTGATCGGCTTACCTTTTGCGGTAATACAAACGACATCCTTGGCGATTTGCGCTACCTGGGCGTCATTTCCTTCCTGAACCAATGTGATCAGATACCGCACCCGCTGTTCATCAATGGTTTCACCCTTGGCAGACAGGGAAAGCAAACTTTCCAAAGTTCTGGCTGCTTTATCGACCGACTCTTCATCACCCGTTATTTTTAAGTCGGTACCTCGATTTACGATAGAAACATGCAAACTGTCCTCAATACGCTTTATGTTTTCATCAAAGGAACCAAAGACGGCGATCAAGTCCTCTACCCTGTCTGCATTAACGATTCTCTCCATGATCTTCGCCATAATTATCAATCGTCTCCTCGTATCGTACTCTTCCGATCATTTCACTGCAAATGTATTCACCGCGCACAACAAGCACATCATTTTGATATTGCGTTGATGAAATACTCTGCAGGATTTTGCCGGAAATCATTTGTGACAAAAGATACTGTTGCGCGTAAGTACATGCTGAAGCTTCAGCAATATCTCCGGCAGCAGAAACTGTTGTTTGATTGTGTCTGCTGATTGTTGTGACAAATATTGAAACCGGCAGTTGAAAGCCTCCCGGCAATTTCAAACAAAATTCCTTGTATATTTTATCACAACCTGCACCCAAAATTCCACTACCTTTATAGAAATTTATTCGTTTTTTTCCAATAATGATACCATATTTTCTCTCAACACCGGTAATTTCCCCATTCTTCCTGTAATTCGTTGGTGCAAATACTTCCAGATTGTGCCTGGTTTGCGCAATTACTTCGCCTTCCGCTCTGGTCGCCGTTATTTTGATACCGCAATCTGTATAGCCCGAAATTAGCACATCGCCGCTTTTCACAGCTTGACCCGGTTTACACTGTTGACTTCCGCGATATGCTGTACATGATTCAATAATGCCGTTTCTAATCGCAATGATGCTGCCGACCTGCGGGTGTTCTGTTTCAGTTTCATTATTTGCTCTCTCTTTCACAGAGATTACAGCTGTGCACCCATTGGTATTGATTCCTGCCCATTGCAGTGACGGAATGGCTGCAAGCAAACTGTTTTTCATTTTCTCACTGCGGACTTCTCTGCGGGATGCGCCAAAGGAAATACCGCAAAGATTCGCCTGTTCGATAATATAGCGGCCGGGGATTTTTTCATTTCCCTCAACCGTAATAAAAAACACCCGCGTAGGAACCCATATCACCAGAAACAGAACAAGAACAGCACCGGCAACCAGGATAGGTCTTCTGGAAAGCCCTTTCAGTTTACGGTACAATCCGCCGCTTCTTATGATTTTAATCTTGCCGCCAAGTTTCGCCGTACAAAGCTTCACTGCAGGTAAATCAGACCGGTGAATCTGCATTCTTATTGTTAATGAATCCGCATATTGAATATTCCGAAAGGTTATGCCATGTCTATTGATCTGTGTAAGCAGAGTTCCAATATCCGCACAGATAATCTCAATAATCACAATTTCTCTAAGGGAGCTATCCATCAATTACATCCCCTTTCAACAGAAACCGAATCAATACATCCTGTGATTACCAACTGCTGGCGTGACATATGACAAATTTCCATATTGCTACCGCTGACGACGATTTTCCCAATTTTCACTAAGATAACTATTTTGGTAGTGCCGTATTCTACAACACCATTGTGATTTTCAATCAGTACCCGTTGATTTCCCGCCATTTCTACAATTGGTATACCAGCCACCGTTGGTACAGACAGATCAAGCAAATTTTTCAAATGATGCCATGCGTTATTATGCTGCTTCAAGCGCCAGCACCTCCCTTGAAAAATCCTATGAAGAAAGCGGTAATTCTTTCCTTGGAATGTGCATATTTTCCGGTGAGGTGATCGCAATGGCAAGACGGAGAAATTATATCACTGCATTATTGTCCGCATGCGGAATGATCATATTGATACTTGACAGCAAAACCGCTGTGGCGGGTGCAACGGAGGGAATCAAAATGTGTCTGCGGACAGTGATTCCAGCATTGTTACCGTTTTTTGTTCTGTCCATTATGCTGACAAGCACCGCATCGGGAATCAACATCCCCTTTCTTCGTGGGGTAGGTACGGTATGCGGTATACCAAAAGGTTCTGAGCATATTCTGCTCGTTGGTTTACTGGGCGGTTATCCAGTAGGCGCACAAACGGTCACGCAGGCATATCACAGCGGGCATTTGAAAAAGCAAGAGGCGCACCGCATGCTGGGATTTTGCAGTAATGCCGGTCCATCCTTCTTTTTTGGACTTGCAGGATGCCTGTTTTCTTCAAAGACAACGGTACTTTCTCTTTGGATCATACATATCTTATCGGCGATCATCGTCGCAGCGATCATACCTGGGAAAACAGGAAGAACATGTGAAACGAACGAAGCAGCACCGGTTACACTTCCTGACGCATTGTGGAAGGCACTGCGTATTATGGCCGGTGTGTGCGGGTGGATCATCGTTTTTCGCGTATTGATCGCTTTTATTGACCGCTGGTTTATTTGGATGTTTCCCGAATCAGTTAGAATACTGACAATGGGGCTTCTGGAAGCTGCAAACGGTTGTATTCGTCTTATACAGGTTCAATCCGAATTGATTCGCTATATTATATGCTCTGTCGTTCTGGGTTTCGGCGGTATATGTGTCGGCATGCAAACAGTATATGTAACCGCTGAACTAGGCACGGGCTGGTATTTTCCCGGAAAAATCCTGCAAACTCTGTTTAGCTTTGTTCTGTCTTCCATAACCGCCTATTTTCTTTTCATCAAAAACGCCAACCCAATCGCTCTCATTGCAATTGTATCCCTATTGCTGCTATGTATATTGTGTATTTGCAAAAAAACAGTAGCATTTCTTAGCAATCGGGTATATAATAACACAAAACAAGAAAGGAACCTGTATACATGCTGTTTCGGAAAAAAATAGAAAAATCCTGTACTTACTGTGCTTACGGCACGCAAATTGATGATGAACAGGTTCTTTGCATCAAAAAAGGTGTTGTTCCTTTAACGGGAAAATGCAGAAAGTTCTTTTACGATCCCTGTAAGCGCATCCCAGCAAAACCAAAAGCTTTGGACTTCAGCAAGTACGACGACAAGGATTATTCTCTATAAACAAAGAAAGCAGTGCTGCGGCACTGCTTTCTTTGCTTATTCGATCATTGATAAGAAGTCATCCTCAGAAAGGATAGGAATACCCAACTCCCTGGCTTTTCGTTCTTTGGAACCGGCATTCTCTCCAACAATAACATATGTGGTTTTTTTCGATACCGAACCGGAGGCTTTACCACCAAAAAGTTCGATTTTTTCCGTTGCTTCCTCCCGTGTAAACTTACTCAAAGCGCCGGTCAACACAAAGGTCATTCCCGAGAATCTTGCGTCTGTCAACACCCGTTTGCTCTCAAAATTGACACCTGCATCCTTTAACCTCTGAATCAAGTGACGGGATTGACTCTGGGCAAACCATTGCGCGATGAACGAGGCTGTGACGTCACCCACATCATTCACCTGCTTCAGCGCTTCTTCGGTTGCATTCATGAGCGCATCCAGTGAACCAAAAGCACCAGCAAGGACCTTACCTGTTTTTGCGCCAACCTGACGAATACCCAAAGCATAGATCAACCTGCTAAGATCCTGCTCCTTACTGGCTTCTATGGCCGCAAGTAGCTTCTTTGCGGCGGTATCGCCCTTTTGCCACAGACTCTTTACTTGGTCCAGCGTTAAATAATAAATATCGGCAACAGTTCGTAGGTGACCCTTTTCAATCAGCGCGTCGACGATGGCAGCGCCCAGGCCTTCAATGTCCATGGCATCACGGCTGGCAAAGTGCGCAATGTTACGGCTAAGCTGCGCAGGACATTCCGCACCTGTGCAGCGCAGGAATGCGCCGTCCTCATCCTGGGCAGTAGGGGCACCACAGACAGGGCATCTGGAAGGCAGCACATATGCGCAAGTACCGTCGGGTCGTTTAGAAAAATCAACTTCCAGAATTTCCGGAATGATCTCACCGGCTTTGCGGATACTCACCGTATCGCCGATACGAATATCCCTCAGCGTAATAAAATCCTGATTGTGCAGTGTCGCATTGGTGACGGTTGTACCGGCCAGGCGCACAGGCCTGACCACTGCCTTTGGTGTCAGCACACCGGTTCTGCCAACCTGCACAATAATATCTTCCACGACTGTCGGTTTGATTTCCGGCGGATACTTATATGCTGCTGCCCAGTGAGGGAATTTTGCAGTTGTTCCAAGACGCTGACGCAGCGCAAGGTCATTGACTTTGATTACAGCGCCGTCAATGTCACAAGTCAGTTGCTCACGGTTTTCATTGATCGACAAAACATAATCATTGATCTCATCAACGGATTGCAATTTCGCAAAGGGTATCGTCTTAAAATGAAGCGTACGCAGATATTCCAAGGATTGCGCATGGGTTTCAAAGGATACACCATCGGCAAGCTGAATATTAAAAATATAAACATCAAGGGCGCGCTTTGCCGCGATCTTGGAATCCAGTTGACGCAAAGATCCCGCGGCAGCATTTCTGGGATTTGCAAAAAGCGGCTTGCTTTCAGCCTCTTGTTGGGCATTCAGCCGTTCAAAGCTTTTCTTGGGCATGAACACTTCACCGCGGACAATGAGCCGTTCAGGCGCTCCGGTAAGGGTCATAGGGATGGATTTAATGGTCTTCAGGTTCTCGGTTACATCCTCACCGGTTTCACCATCACCACGGGTAGCACCACGGACAAATACACCGTTTTCATATTCCAAAGCAACAGATAATCCATCTACCTTTGGTTCAACGGAAAACTCCGTGCCGGGATAGGCGTCAAGAATCTTATTTAGAAAATCATCCAATTCATCCAGAGAGAACACATCCTGCAAGCTCATAAGCGGAACCGGGTGGGACACTTTCTCGAACTTACTCAAAGCCTGGCCGCCAACCCGCTTGGTGGGAGAGTCGACAGCAGCCAGCTCCGGATGCTCTGCTTCCAGAATTTCCAGTTCCCGCAGCAGGCGGTCATACTCAAAATCCGGCATTTGCGGGTCATCCAGTACATAATAGCGGTAATTTGCATCTACAAGAAGCTTTGTAAGTTCCTGTATTCTCTCTTTAGCGTTCATCGTTATCCTCCGGTTTGAAAGAAAGTATCGGGCACCTGACCCACAATAATGGTTTCCGCAACCACGACCTGGCTGCTGACGGTAAAGCTCTCTGTTTTTCCAAGGACGAGAACCGAAACATCCACAATTACATCCATTGTCAACTGCTGTAATGTCTGGTTGATCCCGGCCTCTGAAAAATGACTGTGAAAAGACGCATCAGAATTTCGGATGGAAAGGATCTGAATCGGGATTCCAAAACCTCTGCCGGAAAAAATTTCCGGCAACAGTAAACTGCCGATGGGAATGGTTATGTCCGATGTGTCCAATGCCAAAATCTCATCATTGATCAAATTCAGAATGGCAGTCTTCAAGCGGTTGACTTCTGTCATGTTTGTCTTCAGCGCAGTGATCCGCCCGTCCAGATCCTTCTCAAAAAAGACAATCCGGTCATAATGGATATTTCCAAGGTCGATCTGCTTATCGATTGCATCGTTTATCAAGTCAGAAGTAGCGTTTTTTACCTGCGTCTGAGCAAGGTCACGAATCGCATTGTGGTAGCGAATTCGAAAAACTGTTAACAGGACTATGCACAAAAATGAAGCGAATAAAAGAAACGCGAAACTGCGGCGAAGCCATCGGCGCATAATAATCCCCCCTGTGGAGATTATGCGCGCAAGTGCAACATATTACAATTTTTTCATATGCGCTGAGGCGGTTTTTGCCATCAGCTTTTTCGTGCCGATGTCATCAAAGGCGATTTCCAGGAGAGCGTCACCTCCCATTTTCATGACAGAAAGAACCATGCCACGTCCAAACGCAGTATGCTGCACCATATCCCCTTTGTTCAATTCCAGAGAAAGTGCCTTGGGAGCAGAAGCCGCATAAGCAGGAATTTCCCGCTTGCGTATTGTCTCTTGATATGTTGGTACAGTATACGGCGCAGCGCTGTAGCCAAAGTCTGATTGTTCCTGTTTGCGGTAATATGCACCTTTTCGAATTGTCATATCCTCCGGAATTTCCCGCAGGAAGCGTGATGGCAAAGACGCATTGGTTCTGCCGTAGAGCATACGCTGCTTTGCATAGGAGATGGTCAGCGTTTCCTTGGCACGGGTGATCGCTACATAACAAAGACGACGTTCCTCTTCCATCTCTTCATAGTCACCGATGGCACGCATGCCCGGGAATAGACCATCTTCAAATCCTACCAGGAATACATGAGGAAATTCCAATCCTTTCGCAGAGTGCATTGTCATCATGACAACCGCGTCATCACCCTCATTGTACTGTTCAATATCGGTGTATAGCGCAATTTCCTCCAAAAATCCGGCCAGGGTAGGCACATCCGCATTTTGCACATAGGCGTGGATGCTGGACTTTAATTCGCGGACGTTTTCCAACCTGGTCTTGTTCTCTTCGGTGGGTTTTGCTTCCAGCATAGCTGCGTAGCCGGTTCTGGACAGCAGCTCATCATAGAATTCCGGCAGACTCATGCCGTCCTCCAAAAGCTGATCCAGCTCTTCGATCAATACGCTGAACTGCAGAAACTTATTGGCAGACTTCTCCAAGGGACCGTAAGAATATGGATCGGATATGACACTGTAAAGGGATTTGTTTTCCGCCTGGGCCAGACGCTGCGCGGAATCCATGGTTTTCGCGCCAAGACCTCTGGGTGGATTGTTGATGATTCTTTGCAAACGCAGATCATCGTCACGATTGTTGATCACAGAAAGATATGACAGCATATCCTTGATTTCGGCCCGCTCGAAGAAACGCATACCTCCGATAACACGGTAAGGAATACCGTTGCGCTTCATGGCAAATTCCAGCGCGTTGGATTGGGCATTGGTACGGTACAGGATCGCGTAATTCTTAAAATTCTTACCCTTTGAACCGGAAATGATTTGACCGGCAACGAAATTCGCTTCCGCACCCTCATCATAGGCCTCATAAACAGTGATGGGATCGCCCTGTCCGTTGGCTGTCCACAGGCGCTTCCCTTTTCTTCCCAGATTATGGGCAATCACCGCGTTGGCAGCGTTGAGAATGGATTGTGTAGAGCGGTAATTCTGTTCCAGACGGATAATTCTGGAACCACGGTATTGCTTCTCAAAGTTCAAAATATTCTCAATCGTTGCGCCACGGAAGCGGTAAATACTCTGGTCATCATCACCCACAACGCAGATATTTTCATATCCGCCTGCCAGCAAAGAGGTCAGAAGATACTGCATGTGGTTGGTATCCTGGTACTCATCCACAAGGACGTAGCGGAATTTCCTCTGGTAGTATGTACGGACATCCTCATTATCCTGCAGCAGTTCAACTGTTTTAAAAATAATGTCATCAAAGTCAAGTGCATTATTGTCTTTTAGGCGGGTCTGATAGATCTTATAGGCTCTTGCAGTATGAAGCAGCCGAATATCCCCTGCTGTCTCCGCACGATCCAAAAGCTCACCGGGTGTTACCATCTTGTCCTTTTCACGGCTGATAACGGACAGGACATACTTTGCGGGGAATGTCTTGTCGTCGAGGCCCATGTCTTTAATAACATCTTTCATCAGCCGCTCAGAATCAGCGGTGTCGTAGATGGTAAAGCTTCTGGAATAACCAAGGCGCTCGATATCTCTGCGCAGAATGCGGCAGCAGGCTGAGTGGAATGTCATTGCCCATACATCCTGACCGCCCGTCCCAAGAATCCGTTCGAGACGCTCTTTCAGCTCATTGGCAGCCTTGTTAGTAAAGGTAATGGCAATAATGCTCCAGGGCGCGGCAGGCTCCAACGCGCACAGATACTCCGCCCTGCTGCGGTCAAACTCTGTCATTGGAACCGGAAGATTCTCTAAGAAAAGCACATCCTCTTCTGTTACGGTATCCGGTACATCCTCGGAATCACTGGCACGACCAAACCGGATCAGATTGGCAATTCGATTGATAAGCACCGTCGTCTTGCCGCTTCCCGCACCTGCCAAAAGCAGAAGCGGACCTTCTGTTGTCATTACCGCTTCCTGCTGCATACGATTCAAGCTTTGAAAATGAGAAGCAATATAGCGCTTTCTGGCTTCTATAAATCTATGAATCAAATGATCTGTCATATTGCACCTGTCTATACATATAAGATGCATCTATTTTACTCCAAAGAGGCAAAAAGGTAAAGAGAAACTTTCAGCAATCCATCATTTCCCGCAGATGTGACAGCGCCTTTTTTTCAATTCGGGATACCTGTACCTGACTGACAGACAATATCCTCGATATTCTCTCTTGCGTTAATCCATGGAAATACCGAAGCTGAATGACCATTGCTTCCCGTTCCGGCAATTTTCTGATTGCTTGATTCAGTGAAATCCGTTCGACCAAGTCTTCTTCTGATTGCGTATCCGAAAGGATGTTTTCTAAAGTAAACCCGTCCTCCCCTGCCTGTGCGTGAATGGATTCTGTGGCGGCTGTAGCGGTTTCTGCCAATGCGATCTCTTCTGGGGTCAATCCGGTCTGGTTGGCAATCTCCTGAATCGTTGGCTCTCTGCCCAATGCGCTGACCAAAAGATTTCTGGATGACTTGATGGACGCAGCCTGTTCCTTGATACTACGGGAAACTTTCACTGCACCGTCGTCCCTTAAAAATCGCCGGATTTCTCCGGTGATCTTTGGCACAGCGTATGTAGAAAACTGTGTGCCGAATTCCAAATCGAAGCCTTCCACTGCTTTCAAAAAACCAAGGCAGCCGAGTTGATAAAGATCATCCGCTTCCACTCCCCGTCCCATAAACCGTCTGGCAACAGACCATATCAATCCGGAATTTTCTGTAACAAGTATCTCCCCAGCGCTTCTGTCTCCGGACTGGCTTTTAGCGATCAGTTCTTCTAATCTGTTCATTTCCTTCTTTGAAGCTTACGGCGCATATGTACCGTAGTACCTTTTCCCGGTTCGGATGTGATAGTCAGGCTGGTCATAAAGCTTTCCATAATGGTAAAGCCCATACCGCTGCGGTCTGCACCCCCTGTTGTATACATAGGTTGTTTCGCTTTTTCCACATCAGCAATGCCGACGCCTCTGTCCTTAATGACAATATCCAGTATATTGTCTTTCAAGATACGGCAGCGCAGCGTGATAATACCCAATTCGTCCGGGTAACCGTGGACGATCGCGTTTGTTACTGCTTCCGATACAGCAGTTCGAATATCTCCCAGTTCTTCTAAAGTGGGATCCATTTGCGCCGCGAAACAAGCCACCGCTGATCTTGCAAATGCCTCGTTTGCTGATTTACTTGGGAAATCCAAAATCATATAGTTTTCAAATTTCATAATACCGCCTCCTTGATTTCTACCAGTTTATCAATTCCCGATGTTTGAAACACTTTCATAGGCTGCCTTCCGATTCCGGATAGTTCCAGTTTTCCCTCTATACGAGCCATGCAGCGCAATGCGTTGATCACCACTGCAATTCCCGAAGAGTCCATAAAGGTTACATCCTGAAAATCCAAAATACAGATATTGGGATTGTAAGCCTCGATTTTTCCTGCTATGGTTTGAATATAGCTTTTAGCCCTGTGGTGATCGATCTCACCGGTAAGCGCCACTGTCAGCCGTCCTGCTTCTAAGTAGCTGGTTAGTTGCATATAGATACCTCCTTTGTAATTATTCGAAAATAGTATAAAATGTTTAAAATGTTATTTTTGTCGGAATTGCAACGATAAAAAAATAACGCATGCAAAAAAATTCTGCTGTGTTTCTATCAATAGCATATGATTCGAAAAAGCTATTGCAAATTTAAATATTATGTGTTATACAAAATGTACCTATCTTTTGGAAAGGAAGGAAAATATAATGAAAAAGCCATTGTTATCAGAACTGACATTGCGTGAAAAAATTAATAACATGATCATTCTTCCGCAATGGGATCTAAGAAGAAGATACGAAAACAGGGAAGATTACACCGTTGAACGGCCCGAAAAAGAGCAGGAGGAAATGCTTCTTGAGGGGCAGTTTGGTTCCTTGTATGCGCAGTACGGTACCATTGTAAAAGGCAGAAACACCGATCTTCTGGATTCTGCATCTGACCAGAGATGCAAAAGCACAGAATTTGCCGACATGATCAACTGGGAAGCATCTTTTTTAAAAGTGCCTCCTCTGGTTGGCGGTGACAGTGAAGGCAGCGGCGCAGGACAGATGCATTACGATTTGACATCTATCATTTCTCCGCTTGCCATGGGCGCAACAAACGATGAGAACTTGGTCTATGAATTAGGCGCGGCTCTTGCCCGTGAGCTTCGTTGCACCGGTGTAAACTGGAGATGGTCTCCGGTCATAGATATTTCAAACCGTTTTTCCAGCTTATGCCATACCCTAAGAACCTTTACGGACATGGATGTTGAAAAACAATCAAGACTTGGCATTGCCATGATCAAAGGCATGCAAAGCGAGGGTGTCGCGGCAACAGCAAAGCACTTTCCGGGTGCGGATCCCTATGAATACAGAGACGGACACTTCTGTAATCAAACGATTAACGTTTCCAAAGAAGAGTGGTGGGAAACGCAGGGCAAGATATTCCAGAACGTAATTGATGCCGGCGTTTATTCTATTATGACAAGCCATCAGTCTTTCCCTGCTATTGACGATTCAATGATTAATGGTCAGTTCAGGCCTACTACCATTTCAAAGAAGATCACAACAGATTTACTTAAAAAGGAAATGGGCTTTGATGGCGTTATCATTACAGATGGAATCACAATGGGCGGTGTCGCTTCGATCCTTCCTTATGAGGAATTAATTGTTGAAATTGTAAACGCAGGCAACGATGTTATCTTATGTGCATCAAAGGAAGTAGGCGACATTATCGAGCAAGCCATTAAAGATGGTAGAATCGACGAGTCAAGAATCGACGATGCATGCAGCCGTGTTTTGAATATGAAAGAAAAACTCGGCATGTTTGAAGATGGGTACGTAAATGTAAAATACAAGGCTGAAGATGTAAGGGATAAAACTGCTGAATTAAGTTTGAAAGCGGCAAGAAAGGCCGTAACACTTCTTCGTGACAGAAATAACATTCTGCCACTTGATAAAGATAAGATCAAAAAAGTTTCGATTATTGTATCTTCGCATGACGACAACTTCTATAATATCTCCATGCAGCATCTCAAAAAAGAGTTTACTGACCGTGGCATAGAAGTGTATATGCAGAGAAGATTGAACAATGCAATGGAACTTAAGGAAATTTCAGATAACAGCGATTTAATTATTTATGCAGCATATGTCTCCGGACATAGACCAAAAGGCGCGGCAGCGCTGGTCGAAAAAGAATGTGAAACGTATTTCCACGCATTTAAATACGGTAAGGAAAAAACCATTGGCATTTCCTGTGGATCGCCATATCTTGCGCACGATATTATGGATAATGCGGATGCGTTTGTGAATCTTTACGGAATTTCACCCGCACTCCTTAAAGCTTTTGTTGAGGCTATTTTCGGAGAAATCCCGTTCGTTGGCAAATCACCTGTAAACCTAAAGCCACCAAAGCTTGTTTACGAAGACTAATTTTAATTCTCACTATGATAAGCGACCGCTCCCTGTGAAGCCTTGTGTTTCACAGGGAGCGGTCGTGTTCGTTTAAAAATACTCCTGGAAGGACATACATCTCTCCCAGGAGCAAATCAATAAATTATTACAGTTTCTTCAGTGCAGCTTCGCTTTCTTCCAGCTGGGCGATCAGATCGCGGGTCTTTGCTGCCTTTTCCTTTTCGGCGGCAACGACAGCTTCCGGCGCACGGGAGACAAACTTCTCATTGGTAAGCTTTGCTTCCAGAGAAGCCAGGAACTTTCTGTTCTTCTCCAGTTCTTTACCGATGCGGTCCAGTTCCTTGGATACATCCACAAGTTGCCCCATGGGGATATACAGCTTGGCATCCGCGGTGGTGATGGTGACCATGCCGTCCAGGTCGGTAGGCTCGGCATCCAGCAGGGTTACCTCATCGGCATATGCAAGGCGCTGCAGGAAGCCTTCACCTTCGGTAAACACCTGAGGCTTAGCGGTCAAAACGAACAACGCAGCCTTCTTGGAGGGCGGAACATTCATCTCGGTGCGGCGGTTACGGATGGCACGGATGGCATCCATAACAGATTCCATCTGGTCGCATTCAGCCTTAAATGCCAGATCGTCACGAACCTCGGGCCACTGGGCAACAATCAGCGCCTCTCCCTCGTGGGGGATGGATTGCCAGATTTCTTCGGTGATGAAAGGCATGAAAGGATGCAGCAGGCGCAGCACCTGATCCAGCACGTACACCAGAACACCGATGGCGGTTTGCTTGCGGTCAGCATCGTCAGAGAACAGACGGGCCTTGGTCATTTCGATATACCAGTCGCAGTAAATATCCCAAATAAAGTCGTAGATCTTCTGGATTGCCACACCCAGCTCATACTTCTCCATATTCTCGGTCACTTCGCCGATCAGCGTGTTCAGCTTGCTCAGCACCCACTTGTCGGCAATTTCAAGCTTGGACAGTTCGGGCAGCTGATTCTTGGCATCCTCTGCCAGATTCATCATAACATAGCGCGAAGCGTTCCACAGCTTATTGGCGAAGTTACGCATGGCTTCGCAGCGCTCTACATAGAAACGCATGTCGTTTCCGGGAGAGTTGCCGGTAACCATGTTCATACGCAGAGCGTCACAGCCGTACTTTTCGATCATTTCCAGAGGATCGATACCATTGCCCAGAGATTTGGACATCTTACGGCCCAGATTATCACGAACCAAGCCGTGGATCAACACAGTGTGGAAAGGAGCCTTGCCCATGTGCTCCAGACCGGAAACGATCATACGGGAGACCCAGAAAGTGATGATGTCATAACCGGTAACCAGTACATCGGTGGGGAAATATTTCTTCAGATCAGCAGCATCCTCGTTGGGCCAGCCAAGGGTCTCGAAGGGCCACAGAGCTGAGCTGAACCAGGTATCCAGCACATCGGGATCCCGCTCGATATTCGTGCTGCCGCACTTTTCACAACAGGTAGCATCCTCGCGGGAGCAGGTCATGTGGCCGCAATCAGCACAGTACCAAACGGGAATCTGATGACCCCACCACAGCTGACGGGAGATGCACCAGTCACGGATGTTGTTCATCCAGTTCATGTAGTTCTTGGTAAAGCGCTCGGGGACGAACTTGGTTTCACCCTCGTTAACGGCCCGGATGGCTTCATCCGCCAGCGTCTTCATCTTCACAAACCACTGAGCGGAGATAATAGGCTCCACGTCCTTATGGCAGCGGTAGCAAGTGCCAACATTGTGACCATGGTCTTCGATCTTGACCAGATAACCACCGGCTTCCAGATCAGCAACAATAGCCTTACGGGCATCGTAACGGTCCATACCTTCGTATTTGCCACCCAGCGCATTGACCTTACCGTTATCGTCCAGAACACGAATCACTTCCAGATTGTGACGCAAACCAACCTCAAAGTCGTTGGGGTCATGAGCAGGCGTCATCTTAACGCAGCCGGTGCCGAATTCCATCTCGGCATAGTCATCAGCAACAATGGGGATTTCCTTGTTGACCAGAGGCAGCATGACAGTCTTACCGATAATATGCTGGTAACGCTCGTCGTTGGGGTTGACACAGACACCGGTATCGCCCAGCATGGTTTCGGGACGGGTCGTGGCGACTACCACTTCCCCACTGCCGTCGGTCAAAGGATAACGGATATGCCACAGATGACCGGGCTTATCCACATACTCAACTTCCGCGTCGGACAGAGCGGTAACACAGTTGGGACACCAGTTAATAATACGGCTGCCCTTATAGATCAGGCCCTTTTCATACAGGGAAACGAACACTTCACGAACAGCCTTGGAGCAGGTCTCGTCCATGGTAAAGGCTGCGCGGTCCCAATCACAGGAAGCACCCAGCTTCTTCTGCTGCTCAACGATCCGGTTGCCGTACTTATGCTTCCAATCCCAAACGCGCTCCAAAAACTTTTCACGGCCCAGGTCATAACGGCTCAAGCCTTCCTTGGTGCGCAGTTCCTCTTCCACCTTGATCTGGGTAGCAATACCTGCATGGTCAACACCGGGAACCCACAGAGCATCGTAACCCTGCATACGCTTGAAGCGGATCAGGGTGTCCTGCAGCGTTGCGTCCATGGCATGGCCCATGTGCAGCTGTCCGGTAACATTGGGTGGCGGCATTACGATCGTAAACGGCTTGGCATCTGCCTTACCGCAGGGTTTGAAGAAGCCGCCCTCTTCCCACATTTTGTAAATACGGTCTTCCACCTGTTGGGGTTCGTAGACCTTAGGTAATTCTCTTGCCATTTAAAACACTCCTTTAACGAAAAAACACCCTGAGCAAAACTGCTCAGGGCGAAAATAGACTTTCCGCGGTACCACCTGAATTCCCGGAATACCGGGCACTTAAGACGCTGTAACGGGCGTGATCCGAAATACTCTACTGATTTCAAGCATTCAGCTCCGGGGCGACCATCCGGTTTACCGCTGTGTACTCCCACCATACGCACACTCTCTGAAAACGGTTGATGCCGAAACCTCCCCATCTATGCATTTACCACGATAAATTATCACATTTTTGTCTTTCTGTCAACCAAATTACGGAAAAAAGTAACGCTTTTTCTTGACGAAATTCCACTTTCTGCATATAATAGCCGTAACTAAAATATAAGAGGGATCATAATGAAACTTTCTCTGGTAGTCCCCTGCTACAACGAGGCTGAGAGTGTTGCTCTGTTTCAGGATGCTGTGATTCAAGCCTTCGATGGCTGTGGTTATGACTATGAAATCATTTTTGTGGATGACGGCAGCAAGGATGCCACTCTGCACAATTTAAAAAAGCTCCACTCCAAGCACCGCTGCCCTGTAAAGATCATCAGCTTCTCCCGTAATTTCGGCAAGGAAGCCGGCCTGTATGCCGGCATGGAACATGCAGACGGTGAGTACATTTCCTTGATTGATGCCGACCTGCAGCAGCGGCCGGAAATCGTGCGGGAAATGGTTAAAATTCTGGACGAGCAACCGCAGTATGATGTGGTTGCCGCCTACCAGGACCGCAGATCCGAGGGTAAAATTCTCTCATTTTTCAAAAAGAGTTTTTACGCGTTGATCAACAAGCTGTCCAATGTAAAGCTTCAGCCGGATGCCAGCGATTTCAGAACATTCCGCAGAAGCGTAGCGGAAAGCATTCTCTGTCTTACCGAGAATCACCGTTTCTCTAAGGGCATCTTTGCCTGGGTCGGCTATGACACTTGCTTTATTCCTTATACTGCACAGGAGCGTGTCGCAGGCAAAACCAAATGGAGCTTCCGGAAGCTCTTTAACTATGCCCTTGAGGGCATCATCGGTTTTTCTACCGCTCCCCTGCGTATTTCCGTGTATCTTGGATGCTTTACCGCACTGGCTGCAGCACTCTATCTGATTGCGGTTGTAATTGAAAAACTAGCCTATGGTATTGACATTCCCGGTTACGCAACGATTATCGTTTTAATTCTGCTGCTTGGAAGCATGCAGTTGTTCTGCATCGGCATTATCGGAGAATATGTGGGCAAAATTTTTGAGCAGAGCAAAGACCGTCCTATTTATATCGCAAAAGAGATCATTGGTCATGATGAATGAAACAACGGACTTCGGGTTATACCGAAGTCCGTTTTCATTATATGCGAATTCCTAATTCTCTGGCTTTTTCCCGGATAGTAAGCAGATCGGTAAAGGTTTCAGGCCGTTTGGTCAGATCCCGCAGCAATGCAGAAGGATGATAAACAGCTGTCATCCAAATTCCATTTACCTGATTCCAGGTGCCATGCTCCCTAGTGATTCGAAAATCAGGACGAATCAACTTCATAGCGGCAACTCTGCCGAGACAGACAATAATTTTGGGTCTGATCAATTGAATTTGATTGTTAAGATACCCAAAGCAAGCGTCCTGTTCTTCCTCTTTCGGGTCACGGTTTCCGGGCGGACGGCATTTTACGATATTGGCAATATAACACTTTTTACGATCCAGGTCGATAATGGACATCATATCATCCAGAAGCTTTCCCGCAGGACCTACAAAAGGTTCTCCCTGCAGGTCCTCCTGCTCACCCGGTCCTTCGCCAATAAACATTATATCCGCATCCCGGTTTCCCACACCAAACACAACATTGTTGCGCCGTTTGCACAGTTCACAGCCAACGCAGCAATTGCAAGTTCTTTCAAGGACATCCCAACTCAGCATATTATCGGCTCCTCCTGCGGCTGGCACGTCTGCGGCGGTGCTTCGCGCGACGGGATACGATTTGCATATACCGCACGAAATACGCGCACAGCGCTATAATCAGCACGACCGTTACAAGAATCGCAATCACACGAAGTGCAATCAATAACCCCTCATTATTCTGCTCAATCATAACAGACTGATCATCGATCACATTCACTGCGCTGCTGTTTTTTGTCACCACAGGTGATTGCGCAATACAAACATTTTCATACCACACCTGCACATTTGTGACAGGTTCACCCGCAGTTACAGGCGCCTCCAGAGCAATATTACTATTGTCGTATCGATAGGACAACTGCGTTGACAGCGTATCAGCAGGCAGCACAGCGTAGCGAGTATCAGAAGGGCCGACACCGACACTGTTCTGACCATCCAATACAGGGTATTGTGTCAAAATTTGGCTGTCACTTAGAATTTGCTTGACTTCATATCCTTCAAATCCAAGATTTAACAGTTCCTTAACCTCTTCATAGCTGCCGAAGCGGACGATATCACCCTTTTCATCATAGGTTGCCTTGGCGCCCATTACGATCGCAATGTAATGAAGTCCTTTGCTTTCTGCCGTAACTACCAGACATCTGTCTCTGGCTTCCGTAACACCCGTACGGCCGCCTGTAACACGGTTATCATAGTACTCAGCGGTAACCGTCAGTGTCATCATATAGTTTGTGGTTTCCATATAACGGGACTCGGCATATTCACTCTTGGGAAGACTGAAGCTGGTTTCAGAAAAGAATCTGAAGAATTCTTCATTACGCAGGGCCTCGTCCAGGATCTTCACAAGATCTCTGGCAGTGGAAAGCTGCTTGGAATCGTGCAGTCCTGTTGCGTTCGTAAAGTTGGTACTGGTACATCCAATCTCTCTGGCTCTTCTGTTCATCATATTGATGAATCCCTGCTGGGAACCCGCAACATACTCCGCGATGACCACGGCGGCATCATTATAACCGCCAACCATCAGACAGTATAACAGCTGTTCAAGTGTCCATTTTTCTCCAACCTCCAGCAGATAAACACCCTTTGGCAGCGTTGCCATAGCCGTAGAAGTTACCATCAATTCATCAGTGAGATTTCCGTTTTCCAGCGCCAGCAGGCACGTCATGATTTTCACAAGGGCCGCTGGATAAATCTGCACGTCCTGATTCCACGCATACATGAGAGTTTTACTGTTTAACTCGTAGAGCATAGCAGCACCGGCTGTTTCCAGAAGCCGGTTATTGCCCCACAATGGTACCACTGCATTCAATGAATGGCAGCCACTTGCAACAGAGCTGTCACCCATACTGGTCTCATAAGCAGGTTTTGTTTCTGCCGGTAATTCCGTTGTGGACGGAGCTTCCGTCGCAGACGCCGGAATCGCAGCAAAAACCAATGCAAAACACAGTATCAACCAAAGAATCCTGTTTTTTTTCATTTTTCTACCTCATTATCTGTTGTCCGTACTTGTCCAACAGGGAAAAGTTGTGTATAATGTTGATATTATATCAGCATTTTTTCTCTTAGTCAATGGGAGGCTGACTCCATGAAAAAAGGTGGAAACATACTTTTGATTCTTACGATCGTTTTCGTAGGTTTTGTCGCAGGTATGCTTGTAGGAAGAAATGTTAGCGCTGAAGCTCCAACAATCCAAGTTTTAGCTGAGCAGGCACCTACAAAAACACAAGCGGAATTGCCTGAGCAGACCGAACCGACAGAAGACCGAATCAATATCAACACAGCTTCAGCGAAACTACTGGACACGCTGCCGGGAATTGGTCCTGTTCTTGCGCAAAGAATCGTGGATTATCGAACGCAGAACGGCCCCTTTACCAGAACTTCCGATCTTTCCAGAGTTGAAGGCATTGGCCCGGAAACGCTCTTGAGCATTTTAGATCTTATCACTGTGGAGGAATAATATGAAAATACTGGTTGTAGATGACGAGGATCTGCTCGTCAAGGGTATTCGTTTCAATCTTCAAAATGAGGGCTATGACGTATTAACCGGCTCAACCGGCCTGGATGCCGTGGCGCAGGCCCAAAACCAAAAACCCGACTTAGTTGTTTTGGATGTAATGATGCCGGAAATGGACGGTCTTACTGCTTGCGCAAAGATTCGGGAATTCTCTGATGTACCAATTATACTCCTGACTGCAAAGGCAGATGACATCGACAAACTGATCGGTTTCGACCATGGAGCAGATGATTATCTGACAAAACCCTTCAACATTTTGGAGCTGAAGGCCCGGATCCGCGCTCTGCTGAGACGCAGCGGCGGTTATAAGAACCAAACGAACAACACGCTGACAATCGGAAGCATTTCGCTGGACCTGGACAGCAGAAATGCATATCGGGGTGATACACTGGTTGATTTGACCGCAAAGGAATTTGATGTAATTGAATTCTTAATGCGGAATCCAAATCGTGTCTATTCCAGAGAATCTCTATTAGATATGATCTGGGCCTACGAGTACAGAAGTGATATCCGTACAGTTGATGTACACATTCGTCGGCTCAGAGAAAAGCTTGAATTGAATCCTGCTGAACCGCAGTATATTATGACGAAGTGGGGCGTTGGTTATTACTTCCGAAAATGATTCCAAATTCTATAAACGGTACGGAAACACACAATTCCGTTACGCAACGACCTATGTAATCATTACATTTGTCGTTCTTTTGTTCTTGAATATTTACAGTTCCAATAGAAGTCAGGAGCTATTTTACAGCAGCAAAAAGGCATCCATGATTGAACGCTGTCTGATCGCTGCATCCGATATTGCGGAACTCGAAGTGTTGAACACAGCAACCGTTAACGAAGTCGTCAACGAGAAAGCCAATTTGAAATACAGCAGACTTCTCGTTACAGATCACTGCGGACAAATTATTTACGATTCCACCGGACTATCTTCTGTCGGTGCCTATGCCTTGCTGCCGGAAATCATTCAGGCACTGCAAAGCAACAACGTTTTTTCATGGTCTTATTACAATGACGAAATTGTATCCAATGCCGCAGCACCGATCTACTCATACGGAACATTGACCGGGTGTGTGTATATCGCCGAGCGGGATCCGCAGCAAGGCGCATTGATGAGTTCATTGCAGCGCAACATTCTATCCATCACACTGATACTCGAAGTGATTGTCATTATATTCTCCGTTATCTTTTCAACCAGGTTTTCCCATCGATTGAAACGCATCCGAAGTTCTATGCATATAATCCGCGGTGGTGACTACACACACAAGGTAAATGTTGGCGGCAGAGACGAATTAACGTTACTTGGCGACGAATTTAACGACTTAACAGAAAAACTGAATACCTCCGAAAGCAAACGAAGGCAATTTGTATCGGATGCTTCTCATGAGCTAAAAACACCTCTTGCCTCTATCAAACTGCTGTCTGACTCTATCCTGCAAAATGACATGGACATGGATACTATAAAAGAGTTTGTCGGAGATATCGGCAATGAGGCTGAACGCTTGAATCGTATGTCTTCAAAGCTTTTATCTCTGTCGCGCATAGAATCCATGGATGATGTAGACAGTGAGATTATTAATATCGTACCAACCGCAGAACGTGTTGTGCGTATGCTTTCAAGAATCTCACAGAGAAATAATGTCAAAGTAATTACCGACTTCCAGCAGGATTCCCCTGTGTTGATCCTGGAAGACGACCTATATCAAATACTGTTTAATCTTGTAGAAAACGGTATTAAGTATAATGTGGCAGGCGGAACATTGACTATAACCCTTAGAAGAGATGATGACGACGCTATCATTTCCATTGCGGATACCGGTGTTGGTATTCCCAGCGAGGCAATTCCACACGTGTTTGAAAGATTCTACCGTGTCGACAAAGCAAGATCCAGAAAGTCCGGCGGTAGCGGTCTTGGTCTTTCGATTGTCCGTAGTATGGTTGAGAAAAACGGCGGCAGCATCCGTGTTGACAGCATACAGAATGAAGGTTCCACCTTTACAGTCACTTTCCCAATCTTTGATACGGAGGGTGAAGATTGATGAAAAAAACACTATGTATTCTGCTTTCAATCACGCTTCTGGTGACAATGTTTGGTTGTCAAATCGACGACAATAGCAACGCTCATACTTTTTACTATCCGAGAAGTGACTACGGCTATGACGCACTGGAGGGCAAATTCCACAAAAGTGCCATTAAAGGAGAAAGCCGCGAAGTAATTCCCTCACAAAGCCTTCTGGAAACGATCAATGTATATTTGACCGGTCCAATTACACAAGATCTGACAAACCCTTATCCGAAGCAAATGTCGTTAGAAAGTGCCAGCATTGTCGGACGAACATTATACATTACCGTTTCCGATCACTTGTCGGAGCTGACAGGTATTCAAATCATGATTGCATGCGCTTGCCTGGGCAAAACCAGCATGGAATTGACAAACACAAACTGTGTAGTAATTTCTTGTGAAAAGGCACTTCTTGATGGCAAAAAAAGCATTACACTATACAGCGATCAAGTGATCATCGAGGATTTAACCACGGACACATTACACGAACAGGAGTAAATATGAAGTTAATTTCATGGAATGTTAACGGCCTGAGGGCATGTCTGCAAAAAGGATTTCTGGACTTCTTCAGCAAAACGGATGCAGACTTCTTTTGCCTGCAGGAAACAAAATTGCAGGACGGACAGGTAGAGATTGATCTTCCTCAGTACTGCAAATACTGGAATTATGCCCAGAAGAAAGGCTATTCCGGTACGGCAATTTTTACAAAAGAAGCTCCTTTGTCTGTCAAATACGGTGTCGGTGTGGATGAACTGGATACTGAAGGACGTATCATTACGCTGGAATACCCGAACTTTTTTCTGGTGACCTGCTACACGCCAAATGCGCAGAGAGAGCTTGCCCGGATCGATCACAGACTAAAGTGGGATAATGCCTTTCAAAAATATGTATCAAACCTTGACACAGTAAAGCCTGTAATCATCTGTGGAGATCTGAATGTAGCACATCAGGAAATCGACCTGAAGAATCCTTCCTCCAACCGGGGAAGTGCCGGTTTCTCTGATGAAGAACGGGAAAGCTTTGGAAAGCTCCTGGATTGCGGATTTACAGATACCTTCCGCTACCTGAATCCTGATGCGACCGGTGCCTATACCTGGTGGAGCTATATGTTCCAGGCAAGGCAGAAAAATGCCGGATGGCGCATTGATTACTTCCTGGTTTCCAACCGCATCGCAGACCGGATCCAGGCGGCACCGATCTACGCCGATGTCATGGGTTCCGATCACTGTCCTGTTGGTTTGGAGATTGATCTTTAAATACCAAGCCGACTTGCCCGTTTCTGACTGACAAATACGCGTTGCTTAATCTACGCAAGTAGGGAAACGGTTCGTCCGCCGACGCAGTGACGAACAATTCATCGCTGTCCCTGCGCTTTGCTAATACGCGAAAACGAAGTTCCCCTTCCCCTACCCTTTTGATTGGAATACGAGTTTCTATACCAAATCCATCTTTCAATGGGACGCAAATTCCCAAATCGGCCTCTCTTTCACCTGTGACAGTAATTCTGCACGGCACAGTTCCGGTTAAGCCGCACTGGCAATGTATCCGATAAAACAAGCCCTCTTTGACCACATGCGCTGTACCAACGCATTCTTTGTCCAAATTTATGGAATATTCCAAAACAATCCCCCCTTGCCTCAACCTTATGTGAGGAAGGGGGGATTCATTCAAATAATTCTATCGTCATGTAAACCAAAGCTGACCGCAATGGCCTCATCGACCAGTGTCATTTGCTTGTCATCCAACCTGCCCATATGCTCGCGCAGACGTTTCTTGTCAATGGTGCGTATTTGTTCAAGCAGTATGACCGAATCCTTGCTGAGGCCAACGCTGCCGCCTGCAATGTTAATATGGGTAGGAAGCCGGGCCTTTCCGGTCTGGCTGGTAATTGCCGCAGCGATGACGGTTGGTGAGTGGCGGTTTCCAGTATCGTTCTGGACGATCAAAACAGGTCTGGTACCTCCCTGTTCACTCCCTACAACCGGCGACAAATCTGCATAGAAGATATCTCCTCTCCTAACTGTGCTATCCATGTGCTTCACACTCCGACGTAACATTACCTGCATTACCGGATATCACTCCATATGTAACGCGGTTAAAATCATTGTCCCACGTACACACGAAAAATATACAGTACTGCCTTCAATTTATCCTATGGAAAAAAGCCGGAAATGTTACACAAAAGCAAAATCCTTGACATCAACCGACAGCACCCGCCGTCCCTGCCAAAGGATTTCTCCCCGAATCGGATGATTTTGACCGTCCAACCATATATCCAGTTGCAGTGCATCTTCTTCATAGCTGTCGTAAATCGTAAGCTGCAAGTATTCGCCGTCCATCCCGGCAGCGGCAAGATATCCGCTGCGCAGGGTTTTTACAAGTATCCAAGGAGCACTGACAGGAGACACTTCACCGTCAGCCAAAAGCGGAAAGGCAAGAACGGCATCGTCAAATGTTAAGAAACCACTTTCCGCCGTAATTTTCCCTGTAATGCCGCCAATGGACTCCGGTGATAATACCACAAAACTGAGATTTCCCATTGGATCCGCCGTACATCCTGCTGAGAATGTATAGCTCTTATCGCCATAATCCGCTGTGATTTCGGCAACAAAACTGCAGCTGTTGTTGAGCATCTTCTCCCTTAGCTGCATTCCTCGCTGTAAGTCATTGCTTTCTCCATTGCAACCAAGCAGAGTAATCATAAGTAGCACTAAGATAGAAAGTCGTTTCAATAGGCATCCACCTTATTTCATAAGTCGTGGCAGCACCTGCAGCATATCCGACGGCAGCATAGCATATTGGCCCAATTGCTCTGCGCAAAGATCTCCCGCAGCACCATGGAGCCATGCTGAAACAGCAGCGGCCTCCAAAGGGGGCAAGCCTTGTCCCAGCAGACTGACAATCATACCCGCCAGCATGTCCCCACAGCCGCCAACAGCCATTCCTGGGTTTCCTGTGGGATTATAATATGTAGTGTTTCCGTCTGTGATGATCGTTCCATGGCCCTTCAGCAAGACTACGCAGCCGAACTCTGAAGCAAACTGCTGTGCCTGTAATTCCCGTGATTGAATACGCCTACCTGTCAATCTTTGAAACTCACCCACATGCGGTGTCAAAACCACGGGCGCTGTGCTTCCACGCAAAATATCTTTATGCGAGGAAAGACAATTTATACCGTCCGCATCTACGACTACGGGGCAGGTTGCCTGCTCCAGTACAGTTCGTAAGACATGCAGTGAGCCATCAGATTGTCCTATTCCACAGCCAATCAAAATGGCGTCCATTGTGGGAATCAACTCAGCCACACGGTGCGCAGCGTCCCTAGAAAACATTCCGCATGCATCCGGCAGCGCAAACACAACAGGTTCTGTCAGTTTCACCGCTTCGATCATATAGATGCTGTCCGGCACACCAAGATATACCAGCCCCGCCCCTGAACGCAGTGCGCCCATAGCTGCCAGTGCAGCCGCACCGGTGTATCCTCTGCTCCCACACAGCAACAAAACCCTTCCAAAATCACCCTTGTGCCCATGCACAGGTCTGTCCGGCAGAAGTTTCAGGACAGAATCATGATCGAGTTGAAGCATCATAACACTCCTTATAAAATAATTTTACCGTAACCATACCACAAAATGAAACATTCGTCCATGAAAACAAGAAAAATTCCTTGCAATTTCTTATCTAATGTGCTAGAATTCAAACGATATGTCAAAGGCTGAGATTGGGCTGCCTTGTATCATCAATGTGATCCAAGCGAGAGCGGAATGGTGTGAGCCGCTTACACATGATACCGGGCCTTCTCCCAGGAGCTGCCATCTGAAGGATACAGTAGGATGCGCCGGGTAATTCCGTTAACGATTTCAGATGTGTTTGCATCAATGAGCTGCGCCTTAAGGCGAATTGCGGGTGGTACCGCGGAAGGAAGTCCTTTCGTCCCGAGTATGGGATGGAAGGCATTTTTATTTTATAAACAACACCGGAAGGGAGATAATTATACATGAAAGCACAATTGGAGCAAATCAAGCAGCAAGCGCTTGCTGCACTGGATGCCGCTAATACGCCTGCCGCTTTGGATGAAGTCCGCGTAAAATTTCTGGGCAAGAAGGGTGAGCTGACTGCTGTATTGAAGCAGATGGGCAAGCTGTCTGCCGAAGAGCGGCCTGTTATGGGTCAGCTGGCAAATGCCGTTCGCGCTGAGATCGAGGAAAAGCTGGAACAGTACAAGCTGTCTATCAACGCAAAGGTTCTGAAAGCAAAGCTTGCGAACGAGGCCATTGATGTAACCATTCCCGGCGAGCCTGTGGCATTGGGACATCAGCATCCCATGAACCAGGTCCTGCAGGAAGTGAAAGAAATCTTCGTCGGCATGGGTTATACCGTCGTAGACGGCCCTGAAGTGGAGCTGGCTGCCTATAATTTTACCCGTTTGAATATTGAAGAGGGTCACCCCTCCCGCGACCGCAGTGATACCTTCTATTTTACCGATGTTGATTCCGTGTTGCTGCGTACACAGACCAGCTCCATGCAGATCCGCTTTATGGAAAATCATCAGCCTCCTCTGTGCATGCTGGCACCGGGCCGTGTATTCCGTAAGGACGAAGCCGACGCTACCCACAGCCCCATGTTCCATCAGATCGAAGGTCTGGTCGTTGCAGAAAACATCACTATGGGTAACTTAAAGGATGCGCTGATTACCATTATGCGTAAGATCTACGGTCACGATGCCAATGTCCGTTTCCGTCCTCACCACTTCCCCTTTACAGAACCCAGCTGTGAAATGGATATGCAGTGCCACAAGTGCCATGGCACCGGCGAAGTTGACGGCAATGTTTGCTCCACCTGCCACGGTGAAGGCTGGATCGAACTGCTGGGTGCCGGTATGGTGCATCCCAAGGTTTTGGAAAACTGCGGCATTGACCCTGAAAAGTATTCCGGCTTTGCCTTCGGTATGGGTCTGGAGCGTATGGCCATGGGCCGCTTGAAGATCACGGACCTGCGTCTGATCTTCGACAACGATGTTCGTTTCCTGAACCAGTTCTAAGGAGGGATAGATTATGAAACTTAACAGAAAATGGCTGCATGAGGAGTTCGTGGATCTGTCCAACGTCTCCGACAAAGAATATGTGGAAACCTTGACCGTCTTTGGCCAGAAGGTTGAGACATGGGAGCGCATGGATGCCCAGATCAAGAATGTTGTGGTCGGCAATGTTCTGGAAATCGTTCGCCATGAAAACTCCGATCATATGTGGGTCTGCCAGGTTGATGTAGGCGAAGAAGAGCCTGTACAGATCGTCACCGGCGCTCAAAATGTAAAAGTCGGCGACATGGTTCCTGTCGCGAAGCACAATTCCTGGCTGCCCGGCGGCGTGCATATCACCAAGGGTAAGCTGCGTGGTGTCAAGTCCAACGGCATGCTTTGCGGTCTGGAAGAACTGGGTCTGACCCAGGGTGACTTCCCCTACGCAATCATGGACGGTATCTTCATTATTGAAGAGCCTTGCAGCATCGGTGATGATATCAACAAGATCATCGGTAACGACGATACCATTGTTGAATTCGAGATCACAAACAACCGGCCCGATTGCTACAGCATCATCGGTCTGGCAAGAGAATCCGCAGCCGCCTTTGGTAAGACTATGCGTCACCATGAGCCTGTTGTCAAAGGAAGCGATGCCGGTTCCATGTATGAAATGTTGGATGTAGATGTTCCCGCTGACGAACTTTGCAACCGCTACACCGCCCGTATGGTCAAAAATGTAAAGATCGGCCCCTCCCCCAAGTGGCTCCGGGAGCGTCTGCGTGCCAACGGCATCCGTGCCATCAATAACATCGTTGATATTACCAATTATGTCATGCTGGAGTACGGTCAGCCCATGCATGCTTTTGACTACCGCTATGTCGGCTCCGGTAAGATCGTTGTTCGTGAAGCTGAAGAAGGCGAAACTCTGACTACGCTTGACGGTAACGTTCGTCAGCTGCAGCCCGGTATGTTGGTCATTGCTGACGAAAACAAGCCTATCGGCCTTGCCGGTATCATGGGCGGTGAGAATTCTGAAATTCTGGAAGATACCACCACTGTCGTTTTTGAATCCGCCAACTTTGACGGCACCTCCATCCGTCAGACCGCATTGGCACTGGGCATGCGCACCGAGTCTTCCGGTAAGTTTGAAAAGCATCTGGATCCCATGATGACCGTTCCCGCAGTGCAGCGTGCCTGTGAACTGGTTGAGATGCTGGAGTGCGGCGATGTGCTGGATGGCACTATTGATATTATCAACTATGTTCCCGAGGAAAAGACACTGACTCTGGAACCCGAAAAGATCAACAAGCTGTTGGGCACCGATATTTCCAAAGAAGATATGGTAAAGTATCTGAACCTGTTGGAAATTGAGGTGGAAGGAGATACCATTAAGGTTCCCTCTTTCCGTCCCGACCTGAATTTAATGGCTGATATTGCTGAGGAAGTTGGCCGTTCTTACGGTTACAACAATATCCCCACCACCGCTTTCCAGACCGCAACGCAAGGCGGCTATGCTCCCGAGATGGTCTTTGAAAGCAAGGCAGGACAGGTCTGCCGCAGCTTGGGTTACAGTGAGATCATAACCTACAGCTTCGTGTCCCCCGCGATCTTTGACCAGATCCGTGTAGCTGCTGATTCTCCCCTGCGCAATACCCTGAAGATCCAGAACCCTCTGGGTGAAGACACTTCTGTTATGCGTACCATCGCACTGCCCTCCATGCTGGACATCCTGTCCCGTAACAATGCCTATCAGAACAAGTCTGCCAAGCTCTATGAACTGGCAAAGATCTATCTGCCTGCCGAGGGTCAGGCTCTGCCGGAAGAACCCAAGATGCTGGTTCTGGGCACCTACGGTGCCGGCGAGACCTTCTTCACTTTGAAGGGTGAGTTGGAGGCTGTGTTTGCCGGTCTGCGGCTGAAGAAGGCTTCCTACACCGCCGTGAAGGACAATCCCAGCTACCATCCCGGCCGCTGCGCTATGGTTACCATCGACGGTGTTGACGTTGGCTATATGGGCCAGGTGCATCCTCTGGTTGCCAAGAACTACGGTATTGATGCCGAAGTCTATTGCGCAGAGATCAGCTTGACAAAGCTGTTTGATCTGCAGCTTCCCGCAGCAACTTACACGCCCTTGCCCAAATACCCCTCTGTCACCCGTGACCTGGCACTTGTCTGTGAGGAGGAAGTCACTGTAGCCCAGGCCGAAGCTGTCATCGAAGCGTCTGCCGGTAAGCTGCTTCGCAGCGTTCGCCTGTTCGATATCTACAGAGGTGTCGGTGTTCCCGAAGGCAAGAAGAGCATGGCATTCTCTCTGGAACTGCGTGCCGATGACCGGACGCTGACTGATGCGGATTCCGAAGCAGTGATGTCCAAGGTTCTGGCCGAAGTTCAGGAAAAGTTGGGTGCTTCCCTGCGCTGATAAATATTTTCACGCAGGTCTTTACACGAGAAAATTTTTGGGTTATAATAACTTTGATTTTTGAAAGGAGGTCGATCCTATGACGGAGAGCACCATTAAGTTTACAGTACCCAGCGATGATAAAGAGAACATGCGCAGAATTCTCCGCACAGTGTTCGACGCCTTGAGCGAAAAAGGATACAATCCCATCAACCAGATCGTTGGCTACCTGCTCACCGAAGATCCCACCTATATTACCAACTACAACAATGCGCGAAGCATGATCTGCAAGTTGGACCGGGATGAAATGATGCAGGCATTGGTCAGATGCTATCTGTTTGACCAGCAGTAATCAACGCCGGGTGCTTTTGCTGCGGCAAAAGCACCCAGCTTATTTCTAAGGAGGTTCCCATGTCTGAACAAAAGGAAGTTTTGATGTACAAGGGCCGTCCGCTGATGCGTAAGGATAATTTAATCTATTACGGTTCCATGGCAGACAGCCATATTGTTATGCTCCAGATCCTGGAGACCAAAAAAGTCGGTGACACAGAGATTGCTTCCCGTGTATCCGTTCAGCTTCAGCTGACTGACCCTACCGCCAGAAGCCGTGACCGAATTGTCAAGAAGGGTGAAAAAGCCGGTTTGTACACCGCTTTGGATTTCGGCAGCGTTTGGCTGGAAAGAGCCCTTGCAGGTAAATAAAGCAAAAACTGCCAACCACGGGTTGGCAGTTTCTTTTTGGGAATACTAATAAAACTTAACAATTTCATTGTTGCAAAAAAAGACAAATTATATTATAATTGATACCAAACAAATGTTGAAAGGAGTGGTTTTTCCCATGGAACAGAACCAACAGAATCAACAAAACTTTCCGCCTGTACGGCGTCGGAGAAAGAAAATCCCAAAGTGGAAGCGTATGCTGCGCAAGTATTGGCCGCCTATTCGCTTTGGTTTGATCATCGTTGTTTTTATCGCTGTGATCTCCCTGGGTGTCAATGCTATCGTAAACGGTGTCCGTATGGGCAGCACCAACAACCAAAACGATACCAAACCGGTGGAAACCACAACGGAACCTACCTTATCAAAAACCCAGATCGATGCGGATGCCGCAGATTTAATGGCAGATGCTGACTTCATTGCCGCCGGATACGACTATGAAAAAGCAATCAAGATGCTGGAAGAATTCGAGTATTTTGATCAGTATCCCGAAATGAGCGCCAAAATCACCGAATACCGGGAGCTGGATTCCAAGCTTGTGGTATATCCTGATATGGGTAAGATCACACACATCTTCTTCCACTCTCTGATCGTAGACACGGATTTAGCCTTTGACGGTGATGAAGATGAAAACGGTTACCATTGCTACATGAACACATGTGATGAGTTCTGGAAGATCCTCGAAATCATGTATGAACGCGGCTATGTTCTGGTTACACCCTATCAAGTGGCCTACGAAGTTCAAAGCCCCGACGGTAACTTCTTCACTTACGGTGAGCTTCGTCTGCCGGAGGGAAAGAAACCCTTCATCATGAGCCAGGACGATGTCAACTACTACAGTTACATGGTCGGAACCGGCAGCGGCATGAATGAAACACCCATTTTTGCTGACACCAACGGTGACGGATTTGCCTACAGATTGGTTGTTGGCGAAGACGGTTATCCCACTTGTGAATACATGGACAAAAACGGAAATGTGAGCACCGGAGACTACGATCTGGTTCCTCTTCTGGAGAAGTTCATTCAGCAGCATCCGGACTTTGCCTATCACGGTGCCAGAGCCGTTTTGGGTATGACCGGATATGAGGGTGTCTTCGGCTACCGTACTAAGCCCAGCTACGAAGCTGCATTGGGCGCTGAACGCTATCAGCAAGAAGTTGCTGCCGCTAAGGAAGTTGCGCAGTGTCTGCGTGATCACGGTTGGATTCTGGCAAGTCACTCCTACGGACATCCCTCCTATGGCAATATCAAAGCGGAGAATGTTGCGATAGACTCTGATAAGTGGGAAAGCACAGTAGAGTCCATCATCGGCGAAGTGGATATTATCCTCTATCCCAACGGCTCCGATATCAACGGCGCCGGAAGCTACAAATTCGACAATGCCAAGTTTAAAGCACTGTACGAGGACGGATTCCGTTACTTCTTCAATGTGGACAGTAATATCTACTGGAGTCAGTTAGGTACCAACTATTACCGCGGTGGCCGCCGTAACCCCGATGGTTACCGTATGTATCATCAGCCGGACAAGCTGAGCGATCTGTTTGATGTAGCAGAAGTTTATGATGCGGCACGTCCCGCGTACGGCCCCAAGCTTTGATAAAAATCGGCCCGGTCCTTATGGACTGGGCCGATTTTTTATCTGTAACATATGCATAATCAATTGTCAATATAGTACAGAATAATCACTTTGGTATCATCTATTTCAAGACGCCACAACGCTTTAGAAAAGCCTCAATTATTGTTTCATAACGTGCCGTATCTGTGAAATAACTAAGCGCATGCCCGGCGCCGTGGAAAATACTCAGCTCTGCTTTTCCTTTGCAGGCAGCATATATTTTCTTACTCATCCAACATGGAACGAAACGGTCATCATCACCATGAATCAGTAATATTGGTATCCTTGTATGCTTCACTGCTTCCACCGCACTGGTTTCCCATAGTTTAAATTTTCCAAACAGCAGTGCGCCGATAACAACAAATGGATACGAAAGAAATGGGGGCAATTTAACATCCCGACTCACCTTGCGGATAATCTCACCGGGAGATGAATAAGGACAATCGGCAATGATTCCCGCCACATTCATCGGCAACGGCAGCGATGATGCCATTAAAACGGTAGCCGCCCCCATGGACACCCCCGACAAAACGATTGGTGTTTCCGGGCCAAAGCGCTGGGCTGCGTATTGCGCCCAAGCAAGGCAATCGTAACGTTCTTTAATGCCAAAGGTAATGGTGTGTCCCCCGCTTTTACCGTGGGCCCGTTCATCCACAACGATTACATTAAACCCCATGTTCATTGCGATTCGATTGTTGCCGGAAAACTCCCGTCTGCCGTTGCTGCGATACCCATGAAAGAGGATCTGTACCGGCGCGTTATCCTTAAAATGATAGTACCTGCCGACTAAATGCAAGCCATCTCCGGAAGTAATACTAACAAGCTCATAGGAAAGCTGATCAACCTCATAAATCAATTCCAGAATCCGTTCTGCAACCGCTTCATACTGCTTTCCCGGTGGGACTGCATAGAGATCCTGCTCTTTCTCATTCAAACTGTAAAAAGCCAATCGATAGCAAAATCTGCTGATCCAGATAACAGAACCGATCAAAAACAAAATACCAATAAACACCCAAATCATGCTGAAAGTTCCCCCGTAACAAGAGATACCCGAAATTCTGTTTCATATATTCTATCCATAGAAGGAATGAATATTCCGCCAAGGTACAAATATACTCTAACTCTATAGCCCAAATACAAAGGAGATCACAAACATGTGCACAGCCATCACCTATCAAACAAAAGACTTTTATTTCGGAAGGAATCTTGATCTGCACATTTCCTATGGCGAAAAAGTCGTCATCACGCCCAGAAACTATCCTTTCCATTTTCGAAACGGAAGGACGCTGCAAAATCACTATGCCATGATTGGTATGGCTTCTGTATCCGGTGGGTATCCACTGTACTATGAAGCGACAAACGAAAAAGGTCTAAGTGTAGCAGGTCTCAACTTTCCTGATAACGCAACGTACTATCCTTCTGTCGAAAAACTGGACAACATTGCGCCTTTCGAGTTGATGCTGTGGCTGTTAGGGCAGTGTGCAACTGTAGAAGAAGCCAGCGAGCTGCTGGATAGAATGAACCTTTGGGACATGCCCTTCAGTGATCAGTTGCCGCTCACCCCACTGCACTGGCTGATAGCCGACAGAAAACGGAGCATAGTTCTGGAACCGTTGACAGAAGGGTTGAAAATCTTCGAGAATCCAGTTGGTATTCTCACAAATAACCCGCCTTTTGAATACCACATGTACAACCTTGTTAACTATATGAATATCACCGCTCAAATCCCCCAGAACCGTTTTTCTGAAAAGATCACAATGAAACCCTACAGCCTGGGCATGGGCAGCTTTGGACTTCCCGGTGACCTTTCGTCAGCATCCCGTTTCGTAAAAGCAGCCTTTACCAAGCTGAATTCTGTTAGTGGAGATTCTGAGTCTGAGAGCGTCAGCCAATTCTTTCACATTCTGGGCAGTGTGACACAACAGCGTGGCCTTACAGCTGTTGAAAGCGGTGAATATGAATACACGATCTACAGCAGCTGCTGCAATACAGATAAAGGAATCTACTATTACAGAACCTACAACAACAATCAAATCAATGCCGTAGCAATGTTCTCTGAAGACTTAAACAGTGATCAACTCATTCGCTATCCATTGATGGAAGGACAGCAAATCAATATGCAGAACGGATAAAATGATGTAAACCCAGTTCAAAGCACGCTTGAACTGGGTTTATGTCGATTTATTGAAAAAGTGATCTACAAAACAGAAATATTGTAGTGTCTCATCCAAAAATCTATCTGCAGCATATAGGCGATGGTCTGCGGCAACCGCATCAGCTGCCCGTACCATGGCCAAACCTGCTCCTGCACTAAAAGACTTTCCAGTGCTTCTTTTCTGACAAGCTGGAAGATGGGACTATGTGGATCATCCAACAATTCTCTCAGCCGGTCGCTGACCAGTTGCAGATACATTGGATCCCATGTCTTTGGATACGGACTCTTCTTTCTCCAAAGAATCTCGTCTGGCAGCAGGCCTTCCATTGCCGTGCGAAGCAGGCCCTTTTCCCTGCCCTGATAATCTTTATATGTCCATGGAATACTGTACAAGTATTCCGCGATTCGATAATCACAGAAAGGAACACGCACCTCGAGGCTATTGTACATGCTCATGCGGTCCTTTCTGTCCAACAGCGTCTGCATAAACCAACGGTAGTTCAAGTTTACCATTTCCTTCATCCGCCGTTCTACCTGGGACGTACCTGGCAGAACATCCGTATCATTAACTGTTTGCAGATAGCGATCCATCACGAACTCTTTCGCATTGACGGCATTCAGAATCCCGCCATTCAGGAAAGACGCGCGATAGTCCGTATTTTGAGCCCATGGGAAGCCCTCTGCTGAGCGAATCTCCGGATCCCGATACCATGGGTATCCGCCAAATATCTCGTCAGCACACTCGCCGGACAGCGCTACTTTTACTTCCTTTTTAATATGCCCGCAGAACTTTAAAAGAGAGAAATCCACATCTGCCATACCCGGCAGATCTCTGGCAATGGTCGCCGCTTCCAGACAATGCACCATTTCAGCCGAAGTAAGTACCGTCCAATAATGGTCTGTGTTCAATTTCTGCTGCATGATTCGGATATAGCTGCTGTCGGAGTTGGGTTGGAACTTATTTGCTTTGAAGTATTTCTCATTATCTTCATAATCAACCGAAAAAGTTTTCAGCCTTTCTCCCTCGTGATTCTTCTCAGACGCGCAGATCGCGCTAATGATACTCGAATCCAAACCACCGGATAAGAATGTGCCAATCGGCACATCAGAGACCATTTGTCTCTTAATGGAATCTTCTACAAGGAAACGGACACATTCTACTGTTTCTTCAAAGCTGTCGGTATGCTCTCTGTCAACAAAGCTCCAATAGCGTTTGACAGCGAATTTTGCGTCCGTATAATACGCGCAGCAACCCGGTTCAAGCTCACGGATCCCTCTAAACACACCGCTGCCGGGAGTTCTGCCGGGGCCAAGCAGCAGCAACTCCGCCGCGCCCACTGCATCCAGCTCTGCTTTTACAGTTGGATATGCAAGAATCGTTTTGATTTCAGAGCTAAAAAGCAAACCACCTTGATGAAGCTTGTAGAAAAGCGGCTTTACACCCATCCTGTCCCGTGCCAGAAACAGCCTTTGTGCATGATCCTCATAGACACCAAAGGCAAAAATCCCATTCAGCCGAAGAAGGCAGTCTTCCTTCCATTGGGCATAGGCATGCAGCACAACCTCCGTATCGGAATGTCCATGAAAACTATGTCCAAGATTAGAAAGAGAACACCGTATCTCTTCCGTGTTATATAATTCGCCGTTATATGTGATCGTATACTTTTCATTGCTCCATTCCAGCGACATAGGTTGTTTTCCACCATCAAGATCTATAATCGCCAATCTTGTATGAAGCAAGGTGCAATCCCGGTGATGATACACACCGTTTCCGTCAGGTCCTCTTCTTTCCATTGTTGCCAGCATTTTGGCTGCAGTTTGATCATCGCAGCCCAATCCCAAAATACCCGCTATTGCACACATACTCGATCCCTTCCCTTTCACGATACAGTATATGAATAATCTACAAATGCGTGCATGATTTCCTTTGACACGGGTATACTGCTATCGGTGATGAAAATGAATGAAAACAAAAAATTACTGGATTCCATTATCTCTACCGTACAGATGGGACAGATCGGCATACGCAGTGTTCTGGATAGTGCCGTGCGGGTGGACTTCAAAAAAGCGCTGGAATCCCAATTAAAAGAGTATGATGCCGTAGAAACACAAGCACATTCTATTGCGGCATCCCGAGGCTTGGAATTGAAGGAAGTCAATCCCGCTGTACGTGCTATGGCAGAAACCATGTCAAGAATGAAGCTGCTTTACGAAAAAACCGACTCCAAAATCGCGGCAATGATGATCCAAGGCAATACCCGCGGCATGATCATCGGTCTTAAGGATCAGCACCGTTATACCCATACCGACAGTGAAATCAAAAGCCTTTCCCAAAAGCTTTTGGATTGCGAGCACGCCAATATTCAGCAAATGCAGGGATACTTGTGATCCCTGCACTTTTTATGGAAAGAAGCATATACTGATGATTGAAGCTTGAAAGGAGGGATTATTCTGTCATCAACCGGATACATACAGGTCAGCGCCTATACAAGCAGAGCAAGAATACCCCTGGAAAATGTCTCGATTATGATCACATATCCCGATGGCAGTGCCATAGCCATGCGTTTGACTGACAGAAGCGGTAAAATTGAACCTGTTCCGATCACAGTTCCCGATCGTTCATCCAGCCAAACACCGGACACAGGGATTGTTCCATTTACATCGGTAAATGTTTACGCGCGTCTGGAAAATTACGAGCAGATCGAAGCAGAAAATGTACAGATCTTTGCCGACACTATCACAAATCAGAATCTGGAAATGATTCCACTTTCCGAGCTGCCGGATAAATGGACAAAAGCGGAAATTTTTAACACCCCACCGCAAAATCTTTAGGAGGTGAGATATGCCACCGGTCGTAACACCATACGTACCCGAACAGATCACAGTCCATCTTGGCCCGCCGTCTTCCAACGCTGCCAATGTAACCGTAGATTTTTCTGACTACGTAAAAAACGTTGCATCCAGTGAGATATACCCAACATGGGATGAAAGCGCCTTAAGAGCCAACATTCTGGCTATCGTTTCATTTGCGCTAAATCGCGTTTACACAGAATTTTACAGAAGCAGGGGTTACGATTTTGATATCACCAATTCAACCGCATATGACCAGTTTTTTGTCAATGGAAGAAGTTATTTTGAAAATATATCCCAGCTTGTTGATGAATTATTTAATGATTATCTGCGAAGACCGGGATTTGTAGAACCACTGGCAGCTAAATTCTGCAACGGTACAACCGTTACCTGCGAAGGACTCAGCCAGTGGGGCAGCCAGAATCTGGCGCAGCAGGGATATAATTCAGTACAAATACTCGAAAGCTATTACGGCAATGTGGAAACCGTTCTGAATGCTCCGATCCGTGGGATCATGTCGTCATATCCCGGAACACCATTGCGTGTAGGCAGCACAGGACCAAATGTTGTAACATTACAGGTAGCTTTGAATCGCATTGCGCAAAGCTACCCTGCCATTCCGAAGATACCTACAGCAGATGGGATCTTTGGACCCAGGACAGAGGCAACAGTGCGTGCGTTTCAAAATATCTTCAATCTGACTCCGGACGGTATTGTCGGCCCTGCAACCTGGTACGCTATCGTTCGTCTCTATACAGCAGTTACCCGTCTTGCAGAGCTGCGCAGCCAGGGGCAGCAGTTTTATTCCATTAACTGGTCTGCTCCCAATGCTCTGCAGGAAGGCAGTACAGGCGATAAGGTTCGTCAGTTGCAATATATGCTGGCCATCCTTTCAGACTATATTCCGTCCATACCACCGGTGACCATAGACGGGATCTTTGGTACCGCAACACGGCAGGCCGTGTTAGCCGCACAACGTAGGTTCGCACTGCCGGAAACCGGTACTGTGGATTCCAGAACATGGGATGAGATCTACGACCAATTCTCCGGCATTGAAAACACCAGCCTTCGAAGCAGAGAAACATTTCCCAACACAAATGCGCTCACGCAATCCGTTGGATCCGGCAGAGCTGTACAAACTGCCATTTTCACACAAAGAAACGCCGTCCGCCGCCCCGTTCAGCCAGCAACAAGTGATACTGCATCTGCATATCGAAGGGCAACAACCCTTACCCAATTCCCAGGCATGGATCTGCGAATGGGCATGCAGGATCCTGTTAGTCAGGAGGTGATTCGGTGAGGCCTGCAGAATCCTTTGTCGCGCAACCGATAAGAAGTCTGCAAACAATGCTTCGTGTCATTGCGGAGGCTGACCGCTCTCTGCCTACAGTTATACCGGACGGCATCTATGGCCAGGAAACCATTACCGCGGTTTCAGCTTTTCAGCGTAGAAAGGGACTTCCGGTGACAGGTGTTGCTGATCAACAGACATGGGAAGCCATTGTCAGGGCATACGATGAAGCATTTGTCCACATTCACAAAGCTGAACCAATTGAGATCATCATGGATCCCGGGAAGGTATACCGACAGGGAGAATATAGTCCAAACCTGTATTTAATGCAAAGCATGCTGCTGTATCTTTCTTTACTGCATCCAACTATTGATGCCCCAAGCCACAATGGCACACTGGATTCCCAAACCGCTGAGGCATTGGCTGGTTTTCAGATACTCGCCGGTCTCCCCCCTACTGGTGAACTTGATAAGCTGACATGGAAATATCTTGTTAACCAGTTTACGCTGAATGCCAACCGGCAGGATCAACTTACTTAAATTTGAATTTTTCATTAACGGTCATACTTTGGGGTTGATTATATCCAGCAAAATGCGTATAATAACATTTAAGGCATAATTTGCCACACTCCGGAGGAATGATCATGATCATTAAAAACTGGAAAAAAGAAATATTGACAATACCAAATCTGTTGAGCTTGTTTCGCTTGGCCTTGATCCCCGTATATGTGATCCTTTATCTAAACGCGAAAAATACCAGTCATTATTACCTTTCAGCCGGAATCCTTGCCGTTTCCTGTATTACCGACCTGATTGACGGTAAGATCGCAAGGCATTTCAACATGATATCTACTGTGGGTAAAATTCTGGATCCACTGGCCGACAAAGCAACACAGTTTACGCTCATTATTTGTCTTGCGATGCGTTATCCTGTTTTACTGTATTTGGTCATCCTGTTTGTTATCAAGGAAAGCTTCCAATTGATCTGCGGATGCTTTGCTTTGAAGAAAGGCAAAATGCTGGAAGGCGCCCTCTTTGCCGGTAAAATCTGTACCACGATTCTGTTTCTCAGTTTGATTATTCTTGTCATGTTACCAGAGCTTCCCTATGAGTATGTTACGCTCATCACAACAGTGGATGCTGCCTTCATGCTCATCTCTTTTGTCAGCTACATTTTTGCGTACTTTGGGAAAAACAAAAAGATACATGACATCTCGGACAACATTTGACGCATCAACATATCCCGGAGCATCCGCTCCGGGATATTTGCATAAAAAGAAGCGGACCTAAAAACGGTCCGCAGATTTTATGTATGCCCGGCCTGTCACAGGAACACCGTCGCCACATCCGCAGATATTTCCGCAGCATCAGCTTCCCCTACCCGGCTTATTTCTGGTTCAGCAAAAGTCTCACCATAAATATATATGCACTTAACCAAAATTAATGACAACATTTTTTGTGAAAAAGGATTTGGATGTAAGCACCTTGCATATGAAATCCGTCTATGATACAATAACACAAACTTTAAAAGGATGTGTATACATAATGGAAATTAAGCTGATTTATCCGGAAGATGGAGAAGTTGTATCTCTTCTGACTCAAATGCACAAGGATTTTTACAAGACCAATGGTAACAAAGACTCTACCCTTGCGAAATTCGATTATATGAATCTATGGCGACAAGGCGTCGATCACTCTTTTGGCGAGCCGGTAAAATTTCAGTGGGAATGCTCCCAAAAAGCAACGCTCCATATTTCACTTAAAAAAGATTTTTCGGAATACACCGCATACGATACAGAGGATAACAGTGCCGAAGCTTACAATCTGATGATCGGCAAAATCTATTATTGGAGAGTATGCGCTTTGGATGGCACTTTGTCACAGACACGCTATTTTATAACAGAAGATATCCCACCGCGGTGGATCAAGGCATCAGAATCTGCGATAAAAACTGACAACGTCCGTGGCGTTACAAATATTCGGGACTTGGGCGGCTGGAAGTGCGAAAACGGTAAGAAGATTAAACAGGGCCTGATCTTCCGTGGAAGCGAAATGGATGACCATTGCACACTGACCAAATCGGGAAAAAATATCCTTTTAAAAGACCTTAAACTCAAAACAGACTACGATTTACGGTTCAGTGATCTGCCGTCACCCCTTGGCGATTCTGTTAAACTGATTCGTATTCCACTTCGGGGCACTTATGGCAGAATTTCTGAATTCAAAGATAACTTCCGTGATATGCTTAGTGTGTTTGCCGATGAAGACAACTACCCGATATACATACATTGCTGGGGTGGTGCCGACCGTACTGGAACACTGTTATTCCTCCTTTGCGCTCTGCTTGGCATGAGCGAAGAGGATCTGTTTTTGGAATATGAATTCACATCTTTTTCTGTATGGGGACCACGAAGCTCCGATTCCGAGCTTTTCACCGAGTTCAAAAACGCGCTTTCCGAATACGGAACTGATAACGATAATCTCGTTACCAAAAGCAAGAACTTTGTTCTTTCAACCGGAATCACGGAGGAACAAATCGAAAAATTCAAAAGCATATTGCTTGAGTAAATTTGAGCCGAGGATTGGGACTGTTTCTTACCCTTGCTTCGTTCAGACCGGTCTTTCAAATCCCGACATAAAAAAATTCCGGCGACCACAAATGTGGTCACCGGAATTTTGGTCGGAGTGTAATTATAGGTTTCGTAAATCGCACTGATTTGATTTCTGTCCACACCCGCAAGG
>JAZURG010000129.1:0-23401 GCA_045606145.1 Faecousia sp. | reverse complement strand
GTTCTGAGTCCTGCCAAGGTCGCTTACCGTGAGAAGATCAAGAAGACCGTCCAGGCTCACGGCCGTCATAAGAAGCAGACCGGCGGCTCCGGCCAGTTCGGTGACGTTTGGGTTCGCTTTGAGCCCCAGGAAGAGCAGGATGAGCTGATCTTCGCTGAGGAAGTCTTCGGCGGTTCTGTTCCCAGAAACTTCTATCCCGCTGTTGAAAAGGGTATTCAGGAAGCTATCCAGAAGGGCCCCCTGGCCGGCTATCCCATGGTCGGTCTGAAGGCTGTTCTGTACGATGGCTCCTACCACCCCGTTGACTCCAACGAAATGGCATTCAAGCTGGCTGCTATTCTGGCCTTCAAGGAAGCTATGCCCAACGCTAACCCCACTCTGCTGGAGCCCATCGGCTCTCTGGCAGTTACCGTCCCCGAGGATTACGTCGGTGACGTTATGGGCGATCCGAGCAAGCGCCGTGGCCGTCCCATGGGCATGAACCCCGACAGCGATGGCAACACCGTCATCGAGGCCGAAGTTCCCATGGCTGAAATGAGCAGCTACGCCATCGACCTGCGCGCTATGACCCAGGCCCGTGGCAGCTTCACTCTGCAGTTTGAGCGCTATGAGGAAGTTCCCAAGGCTAACCAGGCAAAGATCATTGCCGACGCCAAGAACGACGAGGAATAATCCTTCATAATCAATGCCGCCTCTTTACGAGGCGGCATTTTTTGCTTGCGCGACTGTGAACAAATGTGACATGATTTAAAGAAAAATGTCGCTTGTGAAGATAGACAGTAAAGACAATAAGTGGTATTCTAAACGAAAGCATCCAAATAAATTGAGAAAATGTGCGCTGCACATTTATGTTATTTCAGAAAGAGCTGCTTATGAAAAATGCATCCTTGACGGTTAGCCTGTCCAATGAAAGTGTTCAGGCTTTGCTGGATGAAAATCGGTTTCAATGGCGGAGTTTCCGGCATTGCAACGCGGAATTTGAACTGCATATCATCCTTTCGGGTTCTTGCGCTCTGGATGTGGAAGGGCATACCTATCCGCTTTCCTCCGGCGACGCGATTATGATCCCACCAAACAGTTTCCATAGCGCACACCGGGTGGAAGGCACCTTTGAACGGTTATCTCTGGGTCTGGTCGCCAAACCCGGCAGTTATATTGCAGAGCTGCTGCGTGAGTTAAGCCAGCGTTCCTGTTTTCAACTGACACAAGGACAAACAGATCTGTGTCGGCTGCTGATCCGGGAAGCCAATACCGGTGATTTGTATCATAACGAACTGTGCCATGCTTATCTGACAGCCTTGCTGATTACGGTCTTTCGGATATGCAATCCGGATTTTATTTCTCTGGAGAAACCCGGCAGGAGGTGGGAATTTCAGCGCCGGCATGTGGTGGATAAATTCTTTTCTTCATGGCCGGCACCTGTGGGATCTGAAGAAGAGCTGGCGCAGCTGCTGCATTTATCACGCAGACAGGTCGTTCGGTTTTTAAAGCAGAATTACGGCATGTCTTTTCGTGAGAAGCATATGCGCTCAAGGATGGATTACGCTGCATGGCTTCTGCGGACGACGGACTGGCCACTGGGAGAAATTGCCCAACAGGTGAATTACAGTTCGGAATCTGCTTTTTTGGGTGCGTTTAAAAAGTACTTTACAATGACACCGACGGAATACCGGGAAAAGAATCAAATATGAAAGGCGACAGAGTATTATGAACAAAGGATTTTATACCGCGCTGGGCACACCTCTGCTTGAGGACGGAACTTTTTGCGCTGAAGGCATGGCTCAGCAGATTGAACAGCAGATTGCAGCCGGTGCTTCCGGCCTGCTTGTGATGGGATCCATGGGCAACATGGCATACCTGAAGAACTCCGAGTATGCCAAGGTTGCCAAATGCAGTGCCGAGGCGGCCCGTGGACGGGTTCCTGTTTTGGTAGGTGTTACCGATGTGTCCATTGGCCGTGTTATGGACCGGGTAGAGGCATTGGAGGGAATTTCCGGTATCGACGGTATTGTGTCTACCGTTCCTTACTACACCGCGGTGAACCAGGATCATATTTTTAAGTTCTACGATGAGATCACCAAGCAATCCGGACGGCATACCTATCTGTACGATCTTCCAGTGATTACAAAGGTTGCGATTTTGCCCGTTACCGTCAGAAAGCTTTGGAAGAACCCCAACATCAAGGGTATCAAATCCGGCAATCTGGTGACCCAACGCATTCTGATGCGTGCGCAGGACCGTCCCACTGACTTTGAACAGATGTTCAGCACCATCGATGAGTTTGACATTGCCTACCGGTACGGTATTAACAAGAATCTGGACGGCATGTTCTCCTGTACACCCAGGACCGCCCAAAAGATGTATGCGGCGTTGGATGCCGGCGATTGGGCCACGGCGGGTGACGCGCTGGATGGTATTATAAGTCTGCGCAATCTGTTCGTTTCCACCGGCTGCCTGATGTCCGCGTTCACCCACTCCATGAACCTGCTGGGTTGCAAGGGCATATTCGGCAGAGATTGGGAGTCCGATATCTCCGATGAGAAGAAGGCACAGGTAACGGCTGCTCTGAAGGAACTGGGCGAAATCTGAGGGATATAAGCATTTGAGGTGACAGTATGATCTCCTGTACAGAATTTATTTTGGCATACAGTGAATTGTTCAGCTACCTGGATTCAAAATACGGCCGCGCGGAAGTGGATAAACTGTGGGATTTTTTGTTCAAACCAACCGGCAAGGGAATCCCTTTGATCAACTATGCGAAAAAAAACGGCCTGAAGGGTTGCGTTGATTACTGGACAGGTACCTTAACAGAGGAATCCGCGGATGTAACCTTTATATATAATCTGGAAGATGGCTGGTTCGCGAGCCAAATGCATCACTGCCCCTCTAAAGGAAGACTGCTGGAGTTTCGGGATACATTGGGCATAGAGCCGTTTTACGATTACTGTGACCATTGTGACTACTACCGTGCTTCTTTGGAAGCGGTTGGTTTGACCTGGATCCGGAATCACACTTCTGTAGATAAAGCCAGCTGCTCCCGTATTATTTGGGATCCGAAGGTATTCAAAGGTGTCATGAAGATGAATGAGAATACCGTCATCCGGGAATTTCGTGCCTGCGAACATGAATACTTCCATCCGGATTTCCACAGCTCCATGAATATGGGAATCGAATACCTCGGCCGTTATCATGGCGGGGAGGATGTAAAAGCGTATCTGGAAAGGTTTGCCCGGAATGCTTACAAACCGGTCATACAGCAAATGCAAGAGAATCCGCTGGAAGCACTGGCAAATAAGATCAGACAAACTTATATCGCGGAGAAAGCGGAGGATGCTCTGCGTCTGGAAATGCGGGACAATAAGTTGTCAGTTCATGTTGCGTATTGCCCGGCAGTCAAGCATTTGCGTGCCACCGGCCGGGAAGTTTCCCGGTGGTTTTTCCTGACAACTGCCACCGTGATGGAGACACTGGCGAAAGCGGGAAATCTGGCTTTTACCATGGAACACTATGATGCGGAAACCGGTGCTGCCCGGTACACTTTTGAACGGATTTATAGCGTATAAGAGAACAGAGGGTCTATTTATGAATACTTTACAGGCAGGCTTCAGCCGGGTAGATGTGACCCCAATGCTGGGCATCGGAATGGCCGGTTATTATGTACCCCGGTTTGCGGAAGGCATTCTTGATCCTCTGCAGATCAATGCCTTGGCGCTGAGCTGTGGTGATACGAGGGTGGTTCTTATGAGCATTGACCACTGCGGTATCGTAAAAGAGGTTTTAAATCCCATGATCGATCACATTTGTGATGTGACCGGACTTCCCAGGGAGGCAGTGTACATCCATTCCACCCATACCCACACTGGCCCGTTCCTGAACGTGAATCCCACAGAACCGATGGAAATCGAATATGCCCAGCTTGTAAAGCGCAGATTCGCGGATGCCGCCAAACTGGCGCTGGAAGACAGAAAACCGGCAAAAATGGGTTACGGTATTGGCGTTGCGCCCAATATCGCCTTCGTCCGCCGCTTCCGCATGAAGGACGGTTCTGTGCGCACCAATCCGGGTGTCGATAATCCGGACATCGTTGCGCCCATCGGAGACGTGGATGAGCGGGTGAATGTGCTGCGTTTTGACCAGGAAGGTGGTAAGCATTTTGTGGTCGTCAACTTTGGCAACCATCCCGATGTGGTAGGCGGCTCGAAAATCTCTGCTGATTGGCCCGGTTTTCTGCGGGAAACGGTGGAAAAAGCGCTGGATGACACCCGCTGTATCTTCTTTAACGGCGCTCAGGGCGACGTGAATCATGTAAATGTTCATCCCCGAGGGGGCTATCTTAATGATATGTTCCTGGATTTTGATGATGTGGCCCGGGGCTACGGACATGCCCGCTATATGGGCCGAGTGGTGGCCGGCGGCGTTCTGCAGGCCTACGATAAAGTAAAATATGTGGATGTGGACAGCATTCGCTTTAACCAATCCTTCCTGGATGTTCCTGCCAATCTGCCCGATCCGGCTGAGCTGCCGGAGGCAAAGCGCATTAACGACCTGCACAACACAGGCCGTGATAAGGAACTCCCCTACGAAGGTATGATGCTGACCACGGTAGTAGCGGATGCGGCACGGAAGGTGCGTCTGGAAAACGGGCCTGACAGCTTCCGGATGCCGCTGAGCGCCGTTGCCATTGGGCCGGTAGCCATGTTTGGTATCCCCGGTGAACCCTTTACCGGTGTGGGCAGGGCGTTGAAGGAAGCGGAAGGCTTTGCGCTGGTGCTGCCCACCTGCAATACCAATGCCAAGGAAGGCTACTTCCCGATGCTGGAATGCTATGAAGAGGGCGGTTACGAAGCAGGCAGCTCCAATTTTAAAGCAGGTGTAGCGGAACTGCTGATTGCCAATGGCCTTTCCTTGCTGGAATCCTTATTATGAATCAATGAATCCTGGAGGTGCGTTATGAGATCTTTGGATATGAACATCATTTACGAGAATCCGATCCCCCAGCTTCGCAGCCGGCAGGCAGCTTTTCCGAATATCTGCCAGCTTGCTGACGGTACTCTTCTGGCGGCTATGAAGATCGGTGAAGCCTTTGAAAGTGCTGATGGTGCCAGTTATCTGTGCCGCAGCACCGATGGCGGCAAGACCTGGTCGGCCCCAAAGAGGATGTTTGATCCCAATCAGCTGGGCCGTCCCTTTTCCGGAAGCTGCAAGATCACTGCCTTGCCGGATGGACGCATCATTGCCATTGGTTATGTGTTTTTCCGGGATGACCCCGATATGCCGGTGGGCAACCCGGTGACCGGCGGCCTGCTGGATGACTTTGTATTCTGCTCCTGCTCGGAGGATTATGGCGAGACCTGGAGTCCCATGGAAGAGATCAAGTGCGCCTGGGGCCCCCATGTGGAAGCCTCCGCACCTTTGTGCGTGCTGCAGGACGGTTCTCTGATTACCCCCATCACCGGCTTTCCCAGCTGGGATGGTTCTGTGAGAGGTCCCAGTGTCGGTCGTGCGCTGCGCAGTTTTGACCTCGGTAAAACCTGGAATGACGAAGCCGTATGTATGGATTTTGGAAGAAACGTCACCTGCTATGAGCAGAGGATGTGCCAGCTGGAATCCGGGGCCATTATCTGTATCGGCTGGAATCAGGATGTTGAGACAGGCAAGCGGCTGAATAACCACTATACCGTGTCCTGTGACAACGGTAAGACCTGGTCTGCGCCAATTTCTACCGGTATTCAGGGCCAGGCATCTGCGGTCTGTGCCATCGGCGGCGAAAAACTGCTGGCGGTTCATGCCATTCGCAGGGACACGGACCGCCCCGGTATCTATGGTTATGTGGTGGATTTCTCTGAAAAGACATGGAACATTGTGGACGAGGCACTGCTGTGGGAGCCTGTGGTGCCTATGATCAAGGACGGCAAGATGGCAGAAATCTTCTCCTTCCTGAAATTTGGTCAGCCTATGGCTGTCAAGCTGGCGGACGGCAGATTGCTGCTGAGTTTCTGGTATGCCCAGGAAGGGCAGTACAAAACGGTCTGCATGCCTGTGGAGCTGTAATGCGAAACGTTCAATTGGGAAAACAATATAATCAGCAGACTGCCTTGCGCGGTCTGCTGTTTTATGTTACAATGATAAAAACAGTAGGAGGGTGTGCGATGCTGCCGGAAGCGTTTTTGAATCGAATGGAGCAACAGCTGGGACAGGAGTACCCGGCATTTTTGCGCAGCTTGGAGCGACCCAGAGCGGTGGCGCTGCGTTTTAATCCTCTGAAAGGGGAATTACCGCAGCTGCCTTTCGTGAAGGCACCGGTTCCCTGGGAACCCCAAGGCTATTATTATGACCCGGAATCCCGACCCGGTCTGCACCCTTATCACGAGGCCGGCGTATATTATTTGCAGGAGGCCAGTGCCATGGCACCGGTGGCACTGCTGGATCCACAGCCGGGGGAGTGGGTGTGCGACCTGTGCGCCGCACCCGGTGGCAAGACTACCCAGATTGCGGGCAGAATGAACGGGGAAGGTCTGCTTCTTTGCAATGAGATAAACCCCAAGCGGTCAAAGATCCTTAGCAGAAATATAGAGAGAATGGGTGTTGCCAATGCTCTGGTGACAAACGAGCATCCGGAAAAACTGGCGCAGCGGCTGGCAGGCTGTTTTGACCGGGTGCTGATCGACGCGCCCTGCTCCGGCGAGGGTATGTTCCGCAAGGAGGAAGCAGCGGTTACCGATTGGAGCGAAGAGACCGTTGCTATGTGCGCCCGCAGGCAGAAAGAGATCCTGCACAGCGGCTCCATGCTGGTGCGGCCCGGTGGCCGGTTGGTCTACTCCACCTGCACCTTTGCGCCCCAGGAAAATGAGCAGGCGGTAGCCGAATTTCTGGACGATCATCCGGACTTTGAACCGGAAACGGTGGATGCGCCCTGGTTTGCCCCGGGAGAAAACGGGAGCTTCCGCATGTGGCCCCACAAGCTGTTGGGAGAGGGACATTTTGCCGCCGTTCTCAAAAGAAAAGGGGATGCTGAGCGGGAGATCCCCCAAGCGGCAAAGCAGGAAAAGCTGCCGAAGGAATGGACCGCTTTTGCCAAGGACCTGCAAATTACATTGCCCAAAGGAACCCCTATCTCGTTCGGGCAGAGTCTTTACTGGGCACCGGAGGGACTTCCGGAATTGAAGGGACTGAAGGTAGAACGGCCGGGACTGGAGCTGGGCGTTGTAAAAAAAGACCGTTTTGAGCCGTCTCATGCCCTGGCTCTCTGGCTGAAGGATTGTAAGCGTTTGGAGCGTTACCCATGGGATAGCCGGGAAATGACCGCTTACCTCCATGGCGATGTGGTGCCGTCCGGGCAAAAGGGCTGGTGTCTGGTCACCGCCGACGGGTATGCCATTGGCTGGGGAAAAGGCGACGGAAATGTACTGAAAAACCACTATCCAAAGGGCCTTCGCCGGTAAAAAGAATTTATACTTTACATAACGCGAAATTTATGGTATAATTCTTAAGGTCTATTATTGTGCGTTCCAGACAAATCATCGCAAGGAGAGGATTTCCTTGGCCAGATATGAAATAACAGGTGGCACCCCTTTGCTGGGAGAAGTCACCATCAGCGGCGCAAAAAACGCCGCGGTTGCGATTCTGCCGGCTGCTTTGCTGGTAGAAGGCGTATGCAGAATTGAAAACGTTCCCGATATTTCCGATGTACGGATCTTGCTGGATATTCTGAAAGGAATGGGCGCAAAGATCAGTTTTGAGGATGAGAATACCGTTATCATTGACAGCAGTGAAGTCAGCAGCATTCATCCGGATCCCAATCTGGTGCGAAAAATGCGTGCCAGCTACTATTTGATGGGTGCGCTGCTGGGCCGCTTCGGTAAAGCGGATGTGGCACTGCCCGGTGGCTGCAATTTCGCGTCCCGCCCCATTGACCAGCATATCAAGGGATTTTGGGCCTTGGGTGCTGAGGTGGATGAGACCGAGGATTATGTGGCACTGGAGCCTGGCCCCAACGGTCTGCACGGAGCCAGAATCAGCCTGGATATGGCCAGCGTAGGCGCAACCGCCAATATTATGCTGGCGGCGGTGCTGATCCCCGGCCAGACGGTCATTGAAAACGCGGCGAAGGAGCCGCACATCGTTGACCTTGCCAACTTTCTCAATACAGTGGGTGCCCATATTTCCGGTGCCGGTACGGACACGGTGAAGATTCGTGGTGTCAAGGCACTGAAGGGCGGCAGCTATGCCATCATCCCCGACCAAATCGAGGCGGGTACCTATATGGCGGCGGCTGCGGCTACCGGCGGGAATGTGCTGGTGCGTAACGTGATCCCTAAGCATATGGAACGGATCACCTCCAAGCTGATGGAAATGGGTGCCAAGATCACCGAATACGATGATGCTATCCGGGTGCAGGCCAATGGCCGCTTGACCCATACCACGGTCAAGACCCGTCCTTATCCCGGCTTCCCCACAGATATGCAGGCCCAGTTGTGCGTATGCATGACCTTGGCCAACGGTGTCAGCCGCTTGACGGAGAGTGTGTATGAGACCCGGTTCTTCGGCTACTGCACAGAGCTTGCCAATATGGGTGCTGACATTCTGATCAACGGGAAAACCGCCATCGTCACCGGCAAGGAAAAGCTGTATGGCACCAAGGTGTACGCCCACGATTTGCGGGCAGGCGCGGCACTGATCATTGCGGGTCTGGTGGCAGAGGGTGTCACCCGGGTGGAGAATATTCACTTCGTAGAGCGTGGCTATGAGCGCATTGTCGAGAAGCTGACGGCCCTTGGCGCGAACATCAAGAGAATAGAAGACTAAACCAAAGCGCCCGGATAATCTCCGGGCGCTTTTTGTGGCCTGACGGCCAAATTGAAAACGGAAAGTGTAAAATTGAAAATTACTGTGCAACTTTGTTGCGCCGCCAAAGGATCTTTTAGGGTCGAAACATAGGAGTAGACAGATACCGCTCGCCGGTGTCGGGGAGCAGTGCCACGATGGTTTTTCCGGCATTTTCCGGCAGCTTCGCCAGTTCCATGGCAGCGTGCAATGCCGCACCGGAGGAAATACCCACCAGCAGAGCTTCTGTATTGGCCAGAAGCCTTCCTGCCCCATAGGCATCCTCATCTGCAACGGTAATGATACTGTCGATCACTTCGAGGTCCAGCACTTTGGGAATAAAATTGGCACCGATGCCCTGCAGACCGTGGCTGCCCGCATGACCTTTGGATAACAGGGGAGAGGACTCAGGCTCCACCGCTACGATCTGTACATTGGGGTTCTTGGTCTTCAAAAACTTACCCACACCGGTGATGGTGCCGCCGGTGCCCACACCGGCAACAAAGATATCCACGTTGCCCTCTGTGTCTTCCCAGATCTCCGGGCCGGTGGTCTCAAAATGGGCTTTGGCATTGGCGGGATTTTCAAATTGCCCCGGAATGAAGCTGCCGGGGATCTCCTTTGCTAAAGCCTCCGCCTTGGCAATAGCGCCGGTCATACCCTCTGCGCCGGGGGTCAGCACTACCTCCGCGCCATAGGCGGTCATCAGCAGCTGCCGCTCAATGCTCATGGAATCGGGCATGACGATGATGGCCCGGTAACCACGGGTGGCAGCCACAGCCGCAAGGCCGATGCCTGTATTGCCGGAGGTTGGCTCAATGATGGTGCCGCCGGGGAGCAGCTTGCCGGATTTCTCCGCGTCCAGGATCATGGAAAGGGCCACCCGGTCCTTGGCGGAGCCTGCGGGATTTCGGCTTTCCAGCTTCACCATAAGGGTGCCGCAAAGCCGCTCACGGTTGCAAAGCCGCTCCAGCCGGACCAGCGGTGTTTTGCCGATCAATTCATCAATGGAAGTGTAAATCTTACCCATACAGATACCTCCCGGAATGTTTTATCAAATTATAGCCCCATTTGACGCCCCTGTCAATGATTCCATTGACAGGGGGCTGCGTTGTATGGTATAAACCATATAGAATTGGAGGAATTGCCATGGCACAGTTTGAAAACGAAATTGAAGGGATCGTGGATCTGATCCTTGAGGACTATACACACGGCCGGGACATTGACCGGATCGACCTGTTCAAGCAGCCGGATAAGGATATCATTATCGACATGATCGATAAGCTTCGCCGGATCGTGTTCCCGGGATATTTTACGGAGAAAACCTACCGGATATACAATGCCAAGCACAACCTTTCCATGCTCATTGAGGATGTGATGTTCAATCTGAACCGGCAGGTAGGTCTGGTGATGCAGAATAAACAGGAGGCAGAGCGTGTTTGTCTGGCCTTCTTCCGGGAGATTCCCAAGGTACGGGCTCTGGTGCAGACGGACCTGCAGGCTTCCTATGAGGGAGATCCGGCGGCTTCCGGCAAGGAAGAAATCATTTTCTCCTACCCCGGCCTGTTCGCCATTACGGTCTATCGGTTGGCCCATGTGCTGCATAAGTTGGGGGTTCCTATGATTCCCAGAATTATGACAGAGCATGCCCACTCGGTGACGGGCATCGATATCCATCCCGGCGCTTCTGTGGGTGAGTATTTCTTTATCGACCACGGCACCGGTATCGTTATCGGTGAAACCACCGTCATCGGAGATCATGTGAAGATCTATCAGGGCGTGACTCTGGGCGCACTGTCTACCCGGGGCGGGCAGAATCTTCGGGGCAAGCGCCGCCATCCTACCATTGAGGACCATGTGACCATCTATGCCGGCGCATCTATTTTGGGCGGTGACACGGTGATCGGCAGCAATTCTGTGATCGGCTCCAATGCCTTTATTACTGAGTCCGTTGGCGCAGGCACACGGGTGACCACCAAGTGCCAGGAACTGGAAATCCGGGTCAAGGGTGAATAAGAAAATGATCGTTTAGCGCACTATTTATCGATGGTTCTTGTAGGGGCGATCATTGATCGCCCGCCCACAATTGCACAGCAATTGTGGGATTTCCGTAGGAAATCAAATAGTTATCGCCTTTGGCGATGTGATTTTGCTTGCAAAATCACCGGGCGCTCAGTGAGCGCCCCTACGATATCGATTGATAGATTGGTCGCATAAACGATCATTTATAGGACAAATACGCATAAAAAAAGAAGCGCACGGGCGGAATTGCCCGTGCGCTTATGTGTTAGTCAGCGAAGTTCAGAACATCCTGATAGCGGTCTTTGAAAATGTTGTAGACAGCGTCCAGAACAGCTTCGTCTTCCACAGCCAGATAGTTCTCGTTCTCTTCATCCACCGGCTCAATTTCCAGAATGACGATCTCGTTAGCGTCCTCTTCAGCGGGGATCATAACCAGATATTCTTTACCCTGGTATTCAATGCAATCCAGATACTCGAAGGTGGTCTCGTTGCCGTTGTCGTCGGTGAGGGTAATGAGGGAGGCTTCCTCTTCCTGCAGCAGTTCTTCGTTAGCCATTGTGACGCTCCTTATCTCTGGATACGGCCGCTGCCGTCGCCGCCGGCCAGCTTCTGGACTTCTGCCAGAGTGACCATATTGTAGTCGCCCTCGATGGAGTGCTTCAGTGCGGAAGCGGCAACCGCGAACTCAACCGCGGCCTGGGTGTCATAGCCGTTCATGCAGGCATAGATCAAACCGCCGCCGAAGGAGTCGCCGCCGCCAACACGGTCGATGATGTGCAGGTTGTACTTCTTGGAGAAGCAGTACTCGTTCTTTGCTACGTTGTACAGCATAGCGCTCCAGCCGTTGTCGAAAGCGGAGTGGGATTCACGCAGGGTGATGGCCACCATCTCAAAGCCGAACTTGTCAGCCAGCTGCTTGGCAACGGACTTGTAGCCTTCGTGGTTCAGGCTACCGCCGTAGATATCGGTGGCTTCGGCTTCAATGCCGAATACGTCCTTGGCATCTTCTTCGTTGGAGATGCAGACGTCAACATACTGGCACAGCTCGGTCATAGCTTCCCGGGCCTGGGCACGGGTCCACAGCTTGCCGCGGTAGTTCAGGTCACAGGAAATCTTGATGCCGCGGGCCTTGGCAGCCTTGCAGGCTTCCTTGCAGATCTCAACCAGGTTGGCACCCAGAGCGGGAGTGATGCCGGTGAAGTGGAACCACTCAGCGCCTTCAAAGATGGCATCCCAATCAAAATCGGAGGGAGAAGCCAGCTGGATAGCGGAATAAGCACGGTCATAGATGCAGACGGAGCCACGCTGAGAAGCGCCCTTCTCGTTGAAATAGATACCAACACGCTCACCGCCACGGACGATCTTGCTGGTGTCGACACCGTAACGGCGCAGGGAATTGACAGCGGCCTGACCGATGGAATGGGTGGGCAGCTTGGTGACATAGGCTACGTCCATGCCATAGTTAGCCAGAGAAACAGCTACGTTGGCTTCGCCGCCGCCGAAGGTGAATTCCACATGGTCACACTGGACAAAGCGCTCATAGTTGTAAGGCTGCAGGCGCAGCATCAGTTCACCGAAAGTAATAATTTTAGCCATTGTATGTATTCCTTTCCAATCAATTACAGATTATTCGCCTTTGGCGGCCTTCCGTGCTTCAATGCACAGATTGGTGATCTTCTCCCAGTTGCCGGCTGCAATGTCAGCCTTGGGGCAGACCCAGCTGCCGCCCACAGCATGGATGAAAGGAGCGTCGATGTATTCCTTGATGTTGGCAGTATTGACACCACCGGTGGGCAGGAACTTCAGACCTACAAAGGGAGCGGACAGGTTCTTCATAGCGTTCAGACCGCCGTAAACATTGGCGGGGAAGAACTTGACCATCTTCAGACCGTGCTTCAAAGCAGCCATGATCTCGGTGGGGGTGACACAGCCGGGAGCAACGGGAATGCCGTTTTCCACACACCAGCCTACCACTTCATCACTGAAACCGGGGGAAACGATGAATTTTGCGCCCATTTCCACAGCCAGCTTGGCCTGCTCCACATTGATGATGGTGCCTGCGCCGACCAGAACCTCGGGGCAGTTTTCAGCCACAGCCTTGATGGCCTCAGGGGCGCATGCGGTACGGAATGTGATCTCCATGGTATCGACACCGCCGGCAGCCATGGCCTTTGCGGTAGGGATGGCATCCTCGACCTTGTCCAGAACCACAACAGGGACAACGACGGAATTTGCCAATCTGCTCATAACATCCATTTGTAAATTACCTCCTTGGCTGGAATCAGCCAAAATAAATACGATTGATACACGGGACGATTGCCGCAAATGAGACATAACCCCGCGAGTGTAATTATACTGGCGATGTACCTCTGTGTCAATCGGAAAAACAACCGAAAGAAACAAAAAGAATCCAACGAAATAAACAAAGCCGGAATTTCTGCGAATCCCGGCTTTAGGTTGTTATTTTAAAAGCTTCGCGTAGCCGCTGCCGTACTGGACGCAGCGGGAAACACGGCTCAGGGTAGCGGAGGAAATATCGGACAGAGCCATAACCTGATTGTAGGTATTACCCTCCAGCAAAAGCTTTGCGGCATACAGACGCTCTGCCATGTTTTCCAGCTCCTTGCGGGTGCAAAGATCCTCAAAGAGCGCGGCGATATCGGCATCGTTTTCAATAGACGCAAATAATTGGCAAAGTGAGAGAATCTTTTGTTCCTTGCTCATAGGTTCCATAAGGATTCCTCCTGTCAGAATTTTTCCAGGCTGCTGCCCAAAAATGCCCGGGTCTTTTCGCTTTGGGGATTTTCAAATACCTGTTGAGGTGTGCCCATTTCTTCAATGACACCGTCTGCCATATATATTACCACATCTGCCACACTTTTTGCAAACTCCATTTCATGGGTAACCACAATCATGGTATTTTCGGAGTTTTTCAGACCACGGATGACCCGCAGAACTTCGCCGGTCAGCTCCGGATCCAGCGCGGAGGTAGGCTCGTCAAAGCACAGCACCTGCGGGTCCATGGCCAGTGCCCGGGCAATGGCTACCCGCTGCTGCTGACCGCCGGAAAGCTGATAGGGATAAGCGTCCAGCTTGTCGGAAAGGCCCACCTTGTTTAACAGCCGAAGGGCATTGGCTTTTACTTCCTCGGGTGCACCCTTTTTCATCAGATTCGGGGCCAGGGTCACGTTTTCCAGAACCGTATACTGGGGGAAAAGGTTGAAATTCTGAAATACCAGACCGAAATGGAGCCGGTTTTTCCGGATATCCTCTTCATTGCTGGAAGACAAAAGCTGCTTTCCATCTACACAGATCTCACCCTCATCAGGCATTTCCAGAAAATTCAGACACCGCAGCAGCGTGGTTTTACCGCTGCCGGAGGAGCCGATGATGGCCAGCACCTGTCCCTTTTCCAGACTGAAGCTGACACCCTTCAGTACTTCGGTCTTGCCGAAACGCTTTTTGATATTATTTACCTGCAATACTGCCATAACTCAACCTCTGAAATAGTCCAATTTTTTTTCCAGCTTTGCGAAAAGTACCGTTAGCAATCCACTGAACAGCAGATAGAAAGCGCCCGTGTAGAACAGGGGCCAGATCAGACCCTTTTTAATAAAGGATTCTCCCATGTAGGTGATTTCATAAATGGAGATGATCCGTGCCAGAGCGGTGTCCTTGACCAGGGTGATGAATTCGTTGCCCATGGGTGCGGTGATCCGTTTGATGACTTGCAGCAGAACCACTTTGAAAAAGATCTGGGTCTTGGTCATGCCCAGAACCTGCCCCGCTTCATACTGCCCCTGGGGGATGGATTCAATGCCGCCCCGATAGATCTCAGAAAAATAACAGGCATAGTTGATGGCAAAGGCAACAATGACGGCATTGAAGCGGCCGATACTGGGAAGGTCAAACAGTAAGCCGGGACCGTAGAAAATGATAATCAGCTGAAGCATCAACGGTGTGCCCCGGATGATCCAAACGAAGCCTCGGGTAAGCCACTGGATAGGCTTCCAGCTACTGAGCCAGCTCAGCGCGGTTCCCTTTAGCCGATAAAAGGGTGCCCACTTGCTCATGGAGCCGAAGGCTACCACCAGTCCCAGGGGAAGGGCAAACACAAGGGTCAGTATAAAGATCTTAATGGTTTCCCAGAAGCCGGTCAGCAGCTCCATTGTCACCGGAAGGAACATAGCGGATACCTCGTTTTCGTATATTTTTAAGAAATCATTTATGACACTCGTCAAGGGAGGGCGATGCCCTCCCTTGATATGGATCACTCTACCAGAGTCAGGTTGTACTTCTGTGCCAGCGCCGGCAGGGTGCCATCCGCGATCAGCTTATCCATGAAGGCGTTGAACATAGCGGTCAGATCGGATTCCTTACGGAAGCCAACACCGTATTCCTCAGAGGTCAGGCTGATGCCCATTGCCAGGTCAGCGTAGTCGGTGCCTTCACCGGTCATGGCCTTTGCCATGGTGATGTCGATGACACAGGCATCGGCAGTACCAGCTTTCACTTCCATCAGTGCCTTGGCCTGATCTTGGGTAGTAACCAGGTTGGTGATGCCAGCTGCTTCGGCAGCGTCCTTGCCGGTAGAGCCATTCTCTACGGCTACGGTCAGATCCTTCAGGCTGGCAGTGTCGGCATAGTCAGCAACTACATCAGCCTTCATAACCACAACCTGTGCGTTGACCACATAGGGATCGGAGCAGTTGGTGGTCTTCAGCAGCTCTTCGTTGATGGTCATGCCGTTCCAGATGCAGTCGATGTTCTTGGAGTCCAACTCAAAGACCTTCTTGTCCCAGTCGGCGATGACGAAGAACTCAGCTTCTACACCCAGCTCTTTGGCGAAGAGTCGTGCGAACTCGGCATCGAAGCCGGTCCACTCGCCGTTGGCATCCTTGTAGTCCATGGGAGCGTAGTCAGTGATGCCGACGATCAGCTTGCCGTTTTTCTTGACATACTCAGAATCGGTCTTGGGTTCAGCGTTGCAGCCTGCGAAGCAGCCTGCGATCATCAGTAGGGCCAGAAGCATTGCGAATAACTTTTTCATAATTTACCATCCTTTCAAATGTGGGGGTGTGTTGTTTGATGTCTGCATTATACTTTAGGAAACTAAAGTTGTAAAGTACTTTTTTGCAGTTTCTGCCACATTTGGAGGAATGTACAAACCTATATGTCAATTTGACACTTTAGTTTGGTAAAGTGCATTGTGAAATCCTGATGTCTGCCGCTTTGCGATGATAAATGATCGTTTATCTCACAAACTACCACTGCACCCAAAAGGCTTCCCCTTGGGGGGAAGCTGTCAAAAATCTTTGATTTTTGACTGATGAGGGGTCGAAAAGCAACCACACCCCTCATCCGTCTGCCCTTCGGGCAGCCACCTTCCCCCGAGGGGGAAGGCTTTGGATGGTACGCTAAACGATCATTTACAGCAGTAACGAACAACGCATAGCATTCTGAGTAAGCGTTAGCGAGTCGAAGGATCTTCACACCGAATAACTGCATAGCAGGCGGAAAGTGCGTAGATCTTTCTACTTTGTTTCACTCCATCCGGGATGACAGGATTTATAGAAATTTGCTGATTCTGCGGATTTCAGCTGAAGCTGGCGCATATCAGCAATCAGGGTAATGAACTTCACATTGGCAGGAATGGTCGTTCGTATGGATTGCCTTATACCGATGAATTATTCTGTTGCATCAGGACAGAAGATACAGTATAATGAAAAAACCATTTTGCGGAAAGGAAAGATACATATGAAACAGCCTCTTAATATGCATCGACCGAGTTCTGTGATTGCTGCGGTGTTTATGATCCTGTCCCAGGTATTGAACATAGCCGCATCGCTCTCTGCTTCCAATGCCTACTTTACGCACCCCACGTTTTTGATCAGCCTTTTCGGAAATGCTTTGATCACGGTTGTGCTGTCGGCAATCCTTTTCCGTGGTCGGAAGGATGCGCTTGCCGGGGTGATGTTTTTTGTTGCAGGCATTGCGCCTGTGCTTTCTGTACTCTATTATTTTTCGGCTGTGTTGTTGGCCACGGAATCGGTTTTCTACGCATTACTATGCTTGCTGTCCGGTTTTTTAGAGGCTGCATTTCTGGGATTGGCGGCCAAGGAATGCTGGAGTGAGGGTAATGTCAGCATAGGAAACGGACGGGTGCTTTTATGGTTATTACCGGTTCTTTGTTTTTGTGTCGAATTATGGGCACAGATGATTCTATGCTCTTACGATGGGATGGCTACCGGCGAGATGGTCACATCCAGTTTGGTTTATCTAATCCCCCAGTGGCTGGGGCCAATCCTAATGGGTGTATCCCTTTCTGCGCCAGAAAAAGTGAAGATTGCTGATTGCTAAAAAGGAGCGGAAAAGGGCGGCTTCACATAGGGATTTATACGCTCCAAATCGGATATTTTCCCGCGATACTGCGTTAAAAAGCCATGGCAGGCGTCAGCCTTGCCATGGCTTTTTATCTTGTCTTGCCGAAAAACCTCTCGTTTTGGAGTGCTCTTTTTTGTGATTGCAAACAGCAAACATCCAAAGCTGTCAGAAATTGGCAACCTCGCTGGATTTTAGCTGAAGCTGCAATTTGTCAGCGATCAGGGCGATAAACTCCGAATTGGTGGGTTTTCCCTTGGTATTGGAAACTGTGTAGCCAAAGAACCGCTGCAAGGTATCCAGATCCCCTCTGTCCCAGGCCACTTCGATGGCATGGCGGATTGCCCGCTCCACTCTGGACGGGGTGGTCTGGAAGGTTTTCGCCACCTGGGGATACAGCACCTTGGTGATGGCGTTGATCACATCCATATCGTTGACGGCGATGATGATGGCTTCTCTCAAATACTGGTAGCCTTTGATGTGAGCCGGGACGCCAATCTCGTGAATGATGCCGGTGACCATGGTTTCGATGCTGGTCTTGTCCGGCTTCCGGGAGGCAGGAGCCTTCCGTTGGTTCTCCCCACCACGGATCTCCTCCAGCCGTTCCACCAGAGCGCTCATATCACAGGGCTTCAGCATCAGATACCGCACACCCAGATTGGCCGCTGCCGAAGATACATAGTTGGTGACAAAACCGGATGTAGCCAAAGTGATGGGCCGCTTGTCCAGACCGGAAATGGCCTTCAGGACACTGATGCCGTCACGCTTGGGCAGCATCATGTCCAGTACCAGCACATCCGGCTTCCGCTCGGAAACCAGACGGATGGCCTGCTCACCGTCGGTTGCCGTGGCTAAGATCTGAAAGCCTCCCGCCTGCTGCAGGGCGGCGCTCATGCCTGTACAAAATTCCTCCGTATTGTCCGCAATAATAACGGTTGTTAAGTTGTTCATAGATCCCTCTCCTGACTTGTGAAGTTGCTCCCCTTCTGTAACCGCTGATGAAATCGTCTGCAGCAGCCGGCGGATCTTTTGCCCTAACTATGCAGTTTGAAAAACTTGAAACATATACAGTATTCCTGCGTTTTTCAAACTTTTATTTAGCGCAAAATCTTTCGCCGTCTGCTTTTGCCGATTTCATCAGCGGTTACTTTTGCTGCGACAAATATAATTTAGCATAATGTAGTGCTTTTTGCAAGGAAAATGCAAAACAATCGCTCGACAAAAGTAGCCACTTTTCGACAAAATAACGATAAATAACAAATTATTTTATAAAAAATGACAATTTGAAAATAATACATACAGAGGTTGACGGAAAACGGTTTTTTGTAGTATGATGATACCATACTTTAGTAAAGGAGCACAATCGTATGAACGAAGTATGGAACCTGGACCGGATGTATTCCGGATTTGATGACCCCAAGTATCTGGCTGACTTTGAAGCCTTTGAGAAGAAGGTCACGGAGTTTATTGACTTTTCCAAGACCTTGGAAAACACGGAGTCTCTGGAAGGCCTTCGCACCGGCATTCGCCTGCAGGAGGAATTGGAGCATATTGCTGATTGCTTGTTCTCCTACCCCCATCTGCGTGCGGCTACCAACGCAAATGATGTGGAGGCCATTTCCCAGTCCGGCCGGATGATGGGCATTTACAGCAATATGGCCGGCGCCGGCGCGGTGTTCCGCCAGTGGGTCTGCAATATCCCCAATCTGATGGAACTGGTTGCCGGGGATGATTTTTTGAAGGACTACGGCTATATGTTCCAGGGCATGCTGGATATGCACCGGTATGATCTGGCCCCGGAGGCTTCTCAGGTCAGCGCAAAGATGCGGCTCTCCGGCGGCAGTGCGTGGAGCAAGCTTCAGGGCGAGTTGACCAGCACCGTGCCCGTCCACTACCGTGGCGCCGTCACCAATCTGTCCTCTATCCGTAACCTGGCCTATGATGAAGATCCCCAGGTCCGCAAAGATGCCTACGAAGCGGAGCTTGCCTGCTATGAAGCCATCAAGGCACCGGTGGCCCATGCACTGAACGCCATCAAGCTGGAGACAATCTCCACCTGCCAGCTCTGCGGCTACGAATCCCCTCTGGCTATGACCCTGAAGCGCTCCGACATGGAGCGGGCCACTTTGGATGCTATGCTGGGCGCTATGGACGAGTACTTGCCTAAGTTCTGGCAGTATCTTAAGGCCAAGGCCAAGGCTCTGGGCCATACAAACGGTCTGCCCTGGTATGATCTGTTTGCCCCCATGGGCAGCACTTCCACCAGCTTTACCACCGAACAGGCCAAGGAATTCCTGCTGGAACAGTTCTCCACCTTCGACGAGGAATTGACCGAGATGGTCCGTACCGCCTTTGATGAGGCCTGGATCGACTTCTATCCCAGAGACGGCAAGCGGGGCGGCGCTTTCTGCTCCAGCATCCATGCCATCGGCGAGAGCCGCATTCTGACCAACTACGACGGCATGTTCACCGACGTGGTGACGCTGGCCCATGAACTGGGCCATGCCTTCCACAACCGCTGCATCCATGACCACCGGCCCTTGAACCGGGACTACTCCATGCCCGTGGCGGAGACCGCTTCTACCTTCAATGAGTGCGTGGTCATGAACGCTGCCATCAAGGCTGCAAAGGATAAGGATGAGAAAATCGCCCTCATTGAAAGCCAGCTGCAGGATGCCACCCAGATCATCTGCGATATCTACTCCCGCTTCCGCTTCGAGGACGCGGTGTTCAAGAACCGCCCCGGCAAGTTTATGAATGCCGATGCCCTGTGCGAGCTGATGCTGGAGGCACAGAAGCAATCCTACGGCGACGGCCTGGATCATAGTTGTCTGCACCCCTTTATGTGGGTGTGCAAGAGCCACTACTACGGCCCTGTTTACTATAATTTCCCCTATGCTTTCGGCGGTCTGTTTGCCCGGGGCCTGTATGCCCAGTATGAGGCAGAAGGCGCGGCTTTTGTACCCAAGTACAAGAAGCTGCTGCACACCACCACCGTGGCAACCGCTGAGAATACCGCTAAGGTGGCAGGCATCGACCTGACCGACAAGGCCTTCTGGCGTGCTGCATTGCAGACCATTGCGGATCAGATCGACCTGTTCTGCGCACTGGTGGAGGAATAAAAATGGACGTAAGAACCAGAGCGCTGATGGAGTATCTGGACAAGGCACACAGTGTTTTTCACGCGGTGGCCGGTCTGGTAGAACAGTTAAAGCAGCAGGGCTATGAAGCCTTGCATGAGCGGGATGAATGGAAACTGATTCCCGGCGGTAAGTATTATCTGACCCGGGGCGGCAGCGCTGTTATGGCCTTCCGGATCCCGGAGGGTGCGCCTCAGGGCTTTATGATGAGTGCCAGCCATGCGGACCGTCCTACCTTCAAGGTCAAGGAAAACGGTGAGCTGACCACTGCCTATGCCAAGCTGGCGGTGGAGCGCTACGGCGGTATGCTCATTGCTCCGTGGCTGGATAGACCTTTGAGTGTTGCAGGCCGTGTTATGGTGGAAACCGAGAACGGCATCGAAAGTAAGCTGGTGGATATTGACCGGGATCTGATGATGATGCCCAATGTGGCCATCCACATGAACCGGCAGGCCAATGACGGCTATAAGTGGAATCCCGCGGTGGATACCCTGCCCCTGCTGGGCAGCAAGGAAAATGCCGGAAAGCTGGGCAAGCTTCTGGAAGGGGCTGCCGGCGGTAAGATTCTGGGTCACGATCTGACATTGTATGTGCGCCAGAAGGCAACGGTCTGGGGCTTGGAAAATGAATATTTATCTTCTCAGGCTCTGGACGATATCGAATGCGCCTGGTGCTGCACCCAGGGTTTCCTGAAGGCAAAGGCCAGCGAAAGCATTCCCGTGCTGTGCGTCTTCGACAGTGAAGAAGTAGGTTCTTCCTCCTTGCAGGGTGCCGCTTCCAACCTGTTGGAAAGTCTGCTGCAGCGGATATGCGAAGCACTGGGCCTTTCCTACAGCCGGATGCTGGCGCAAAGCTTTATGGTGTCCGCGGACAATGCCCACGCCCTGCATCCAAACCATCCGGAGCTGGCTGACAGCGCCAATGCTCCCATCCTGGGCAAGGGTGTGGTCATCAAGTACAATGCCAACCAGCGCTACACCACCGACGGTGTATCCGTGGCGCTGTTCCGGAAGGTTTGTGCCAAAGCGGAGGTCAACGTGCAGACCTTCTGCAACCGGGCGGATATGGCGGGCGGCTCCACCTTGGGCAATATCTCTCTGGGTCATGTGTCCGTACCCAGTGTGGATATCGGATTGCCCCAGCTTGCAATGCACAGCTGTTACGAAACGGCAGCGGTGCAGGATGCCATTGATCTGGAAGAGGCCATGGCAGTCTACTACGGCTGCACTCTGGAGCATAGCGCCGACGGCATGTTTGAATTGAAGTAACAGCAAGGGCGTGCTTCGGTACGCCCTTTTTCCGTTGATACTATAAATGAGCGTTTAGCAGTGCAGCGATGCTGCACAGTTGAAAGTTGAGAGTTGAAAGTTATGGTATCGCCTGCGGCGATTATTTCAATCATTTGCGCCAGCAAATACATCAACTCTAAACTCTCAACTACGCCGATAGCCGCATAAACGATCATTTGCCACTGCTTGTCATTTGACTTGGGGTATGCTATAATAAATACAATGTGTCAACCAAGGAGCGAAGGCAGTGGAACTCAACGATATTTACGACGAGCACAGATGTTTAACCGGGCGCGTCCACAAAAGAGGAACGGCATGGAAGCCGGGGGAATACGGTCTCGTGGTCTGCGTGTGGGTCTATGACGGAAAAGGAAAGCTCTTTATGACCCGGCGGGCGCCTCAGAAGAGCTTCGCCGGTACATGGGAAAATTCCGGCGGTGCCGCGCTGGCGGGAGAAAACAGCTTGCAGGCCATCACCCGGGAGCTGTTTGAAGAAACCGGCATCCGGGCGAGACCGGAGGAATTTGAACTGCTGGAAACAGGCCGGGATAAGTGCATGTTCTATGATTTTTACTGCCTGCGCAGGGAATTCCCGCTGGAACAGGTGAAGCTTCTGCCGGGGGAAACCGACGATGCCAGATGGGTTACCTTTTCTCAGGTCCATGAGATGATCGGGGCGGGGCAGATCTGCCGGATCATCGCAGAGCAGTTTCTGCGGCAGGAGCCGATGCTTCGGGCAAGGCAAACTGCACAAGATTGATTTGCATTTTTTGGAAGTATATAGCGTAACTTCTTCTTGCAATGGCACGGCTTTTCGGGTTATAATGAAAAAAAGCGTTTTTCAGCTTTCCCGGCGAACGCTTTGTGCCGGGATGCTTGAAAAACGCATTTTTCATTTTTATACCAGGAGGTAACACTATGATCGGAATCGCCAGCTTGCCCATTCGCCGGGGAAATGTCCCTCTTCGTGTGGCCAAAGGCCATTTTGCCACCAACCACAGCCATATCAACTACTACATCGATATCACCTACCAGAAGACCCGTCTCAGCGAGGCCCAGGCGGTAGCGAAGTATCTGGTAAAAAACTTTAAAAACACCACTCTGGTTGACACCGTTCTGTGTCTGGACGGCACAGCGGTCATCGGTACCTGCCTTGCCCAGGAGCTGACAGCCAGCGGCTTCCGCAGCGTCAATACACACCACAGCATCTATGTGGTAGAACCGGAGTTCAATGCCAACAGCCAGATGATCTTCCGTGACAATATCCAGCCCATGATCCGGGGCAAGCACGTTCTGGTGCTGATGGCATCGGTGACCACCGGCTTTACCGCTAAGCGGAGCCTGGAAGCCATCGGCTACTACGGCGGCGAAGTGGCAGGTGTGGCTTCCCTCTACAGCGCTGTAGATAACGTGGCAGATTTCCCTGTATATTCCGTGTACAGTGTCAATGACCTGCCGGACTACGAAAGCTACGACCACAAGGATTGCCCCATGTGCAAGGCCGGCCGCAAGCTGGATGCTTTGGTCAACAGCTTCGGTTATTCTACTCTCAGCATCTAACAAAATAGAAAAAGGAGGAGCGTCGCTCCTCCTTTTTTGTTATCTGTAATATTGTTCGTGGGCGGCCAGGATCTCGCTGGCGGTGGCGGTGCCGGTGGTATCCAGCTTTTTTACAGTGACAGCGGAGCAGAGGGTAGCCACCTGGGCAGCCTCTGTAAGGCTGGCACCGGCGGCCAGCAGTATGCC
>JAZURG010000128.1:0-2306 GCA_045606145.1 Faecousia sp. | reverse complement strand
TCCCGGGATGTGAAGCTTTTGGAAGAAATTGGATATTCTCTACAGTCCGCCGACGCCGTGGATCTTTTCCCGCGCTGCGCCCATGTGGAAAGTGTTGTTTGTTTGAGTAGGGAAAAGGCCGACGATTATGTCCGAATTTCGGTTCATACGGAGGATTTACAAACTAAGGCGAACTAACCGGCAAACTTGAATTTGACGAGGAACTATCAATGGACAGAAACGGACAATGGTTACAATGGGCAATAGAATTGCAAAGTCTTGCTCAGGCTGGTCTTACGTATGGCAAAGACGTTTATGACAGAGAACGGTATGAGCGTATTCGTGATATTTCAGCCGAAATACTGTCCCATATGTCAGATATCCCAACAGAAACCGTAAAAGACTTGTTTTGCAATGAAACAGGATATCAAACCCCAAAGTTGGACACCCGTGCAGCCATTTTTAGAGATGGGCAAATTCTTCTTGTTCGTGAGAATAACGGAAAATGGTCACTTCCTGGCGGCTGGTGTGATGTGAACATTTCTGTCGGTGAAAACACCGTCAAAGAGGTAAAGGAAGAATCTGGCCTGGATGTTACTGCCGATAGCATCATTGCCGTTCAAGATAGAGCAAAACACAATCTTCCAGCATATGCCTATGGTATATGCAAAATTTTTGTTCTTTGTTCTCTGGTTGGTGGCAGCTTTCAAGAAAACTTGGAAACCACGGGTTTTGATTATTTTACCGAGAACAATCTTCCAGAACTTGCCGCAGAAAAGAATACCGCTGAGCAAATCAAAATGTGCTTTGATGCCCACCGTGCAGGTGACACATGGAAAACATATTTTGATTGACCAATTCCAATTTATAGAAAAGGAGAAAAAATATCTATGAAAGCATTGTTTGTTAACGGCAGCCCCCGCAAGGAATGGACAACTGCTCAGATGCTGGAACGTGCCATGCAGGGCGCGGCAGATGCCGGTGCCGAGGTGGAGATGGTTCACCTCTATGAAGATGCCTTCAAGGGCTGCATCAGCTGCTTTGCCTGCAAGCGCAAGGGTTCCAAGACGAATGGACTGTGTGCTTACAAGGACGCACTGACTCCGATTCTGGAAAAAGCGCACGCTGCTGATGTTGTCGTGATCGGCAGCCCGATCTATTTCAGCCATCCCACCGGTCCGATGCGTTCATTCATGGAGCGATTCATGTTCCCGGTGCTGACCTACAATGCGAAGGTTGATGAAGCTACCGGCAAAGTGAAGAGCACCATCTTGAACAGGACAATCCCCACGGGAATGATCTATACGATGGGTTGCCCTGAGGAAATGATCGCGGATTGCCACTACCCTGAGATGTTTGCTGAAACGGATAAGTTCCTGAACACGCTCTTCGGTTACGGCGAAACCATCTATACCTACAATGCCTACCAGTTCGATGACTATTCCAAGTATGATGTGGCTGAATACGTCGAACCCTTCAGAGCAAAGTACAGGGATGAGAAGTATCCCCAGGATCTGCAAAATGCCTATGAGCTGGGCCAGCGCCTTGTTCAGAAGGCGAAGGAATGCCAGGTATAAGCCTGTTGCGAATCACATAGCAAAGCGTCTGCTCAAACGAGTAGGCGCTTTTATCATGCCCGAAAGGAGGAATAACTGTTGATTTGTGTATATCCAGCCGACTGCACAGACTTCTCCAATAACGGTCTGGGCGCGGTCAGCCCGACATCCTGCACAGTCACCGAAACGCTGAATGGCGAATGGGAACTGACTCTGGTGCATCCCATCGATGATCGTGATAAATGGCGCAAGCTGACGGATGGCGGCATTCTGCGTGTGCCGGTTCCTGCGGCGATGACACCGCAGATCAATCTGGTCACGCAGCAGTACCAGACGACTACCTATGATGTGGAAGTCTACAAGGTCAGCACCAGCCGAGATCCGCTTCGCCTGCGCTCCGGTACAGGCACGAAGTACAAGATTCTCGGTAAGTACAAGAAAGGCACCGAGGTCATTGTCATCGAGAAAACCTCGTCCAGCTGGTATGAAGTAACCTGCCCGGATGGCAAGCATGGCTACATGTCCTCCGAGTACCTGACCTATGTGCGTACCGAACAGCAGAGCACGACCACCAATGTGGGCTTCCGCAATGATGTGGTCGAAGCACGCCAGCTGCGCGATCAGCCCTTCCGCATCTATCGTGTGGTACCCGAACTGGATAAGGTTACGGTGTACGCCCGGCACATCTTCTACGATCTGTTGGATAACATGCTCAAAAGCGTGAAGCCTGCGTCTGATGCGGTCGGCGCTTCCGTTGTGCAGAGCATTTCG
>JAZURG010000127.1:0-6110 GCA_045606145.1 Faecousia sp. | reverse complement strand
ACTTGTGTCTGGTCTTTTTCCCATAAACTAACCGTTTGCCTGCTTACATGAAGCCTTTGACCCAATTCATCCTGTGACAGTCCCAGATTTTTCTGTAAAACTGTATTTTCTCTCCCACGGTCATCATTTCCACGCTCCTTCCAAACTAATTATATTATATGGCAAAAATCCGAAAATGAAAGCACAATTTGCTTGATTTTGTCAAGTAGAACTTGCGACGATGCTTATTGGTTTTTGGTTCAAGTCTTCCCCAAAGGTCGTTTTGGAGAAATGATATCTTTTGAATTGCACCTTGAAAAATGGCACGAAAAAACCCAGAAACCGTTGTGGCTTCTGGGTTTTCCGAACCGGTATCTTTTTCGGTTCGCAATGTTGGTTGCGGGGGAAGGACTTGAACCAACGACCTCCGGGTTATGAGCTGCGGTTTACATAACTTTATACGCAAATAATCGAGGTTTTGGAGCCTTTTCCCGGAGTTTGCCACCTCTGGCAATCCACTGAAATCTGCCCAGTCCACTGCGTGATGATCCCGTATGGGTCAAAACATGGGTCAAAAATGTGGTCTTGTTATGGGTCAGCCAAATAGGCAACTTTCACCGCCGATTTTGGACTTACGACACATTCAAGACCACTTCGAATTCACTTTTCCGAGGATCGCGTTGACCCGGTTTTCAGGAGGTTTTTCACTCCCTGTTTTCGAGCCAGCCGCCGGAACCAGGAGACTTTCTGCCTCTGCCGGTAATCTCCTGCCCCGGTTCCAACATGGGTCAGACTGTTTTCCCTCACCCCAGGACGAGATCTTCATCCCTCCCCAAGGTGTCGTGATTGTACCATAGCTTTTAGAAATTGCAAGTCTTTTCTTTCCAAAAGAAACTGCCGCCGGACAGCATCAACCGATACCACCCAGCGGCCACTAACAATACGAAGTAATCAAATAAATGTCCCTCTTAGTTATTCAACAAATCTACCCACACCCATTGACAAACATCAATCCATCTGTTAACATATTGATGAACATCAATAGGAGGTGAATCAATGGAACTCACCGAAAAGAGAATGGCGCTGATTTTTAAAGCTCTGTGCGACGAGAACCGGGTTCGGATCATGAAGCTGCTCCGCACCGGCGAGAAATGTGCCTGCAAGCTGTTGGAGGAACTGAACATCTCTCAACCCACCTTGTCCCATCACATGAAGATCCTCTGCGATTCTGGGATTGTGGTAGGCCGCAAGGAAGGCAAGTGGATGCACTACTCCATATCTGCCGAGGGAAGCCAGATCGCAAGAGATTGTTTAAGTGAGTTGACCGCGGTCAACTGTAACTGCGAAGCTAAGTCGTGCTGCGAAAAGTAAGCCAGCTTTTCCATGCACGGCTTACCTTAAAGGGTATATATCGATATATGTAAATATTACGATATTTGAAAGGAGCATTGTTATGGAAGTATTGAAAACCGCCTGGGACTTCTTCCAGACCGAGGTCTTGGGTATGCAATGGCTGAACCGTTTGATTGGTAACATCGTGGAGACCGTAGGTCTTGACCCGGCAAGCCGTGTCGGCGGCAGTATCCAGTTTTTCTTCTATGATGTAATCAAGATCATGGTTCTGTTGGGATTTCTGATCCTGATAATTTCTTACATCCAGAGCTACTTTCCACCGGAGCGGACGAAGCGAATCCTGGGCAGGTTCCACGGTGTCGGCGCAAACTGTATCGCAGCTCTGCTTGGTACGGTGACGCCCTTCTGTTCCTGCTCGTCCATCCCACTGTTTATCGGCTTTACCAGTGCCGGTTTGCCTTTGGGTGTGACATTCTCTTTCCTGATTTCCTCCCCTATGGTTGACCTGGGAAGTCTGGTGCTGCTGATGAGCATCTTCGGCTGGAAAGTCGCTGTTGTTTATGTCTTACTCGGTTTGGTGGTTGCAGTCATCGGCGGCACTTTGATTGAAAAGATGCATCTTGAGGATCAAGTGGAAGAATACATCCGTAAGGGAAAGGAAATTGATGTTCCTCAGGAAAAACTACACTTCAAAGATCGTATCAAATTTGCATGGGAACAGGTAGTATCCACCGCAAAGAAGGTGTTTCCCTATGTGCTGGTAGGTGTGGGTATCGGTGCCATCATCCACAACTGGATTCCCGAAGAATTCATCGTGAAGCTGCTGGGCGGCAACAATCCCTTTGGCGTCATTATCGCAACCGTGGCAGGTGTCCCCATGTATGCTGACATCTTCGGAACCATCCCCATTGCGGAATCCCTGCTTGCCAAGGGTGCGCTACTGGGTGTTGTTCTCAGCTTTATGATGGGTGTCACCACACTGAGTCTGCCGTCCATGATTATGCTCCGCAAGGCGGTGAAGCCGAAGCTGCTGGGCATCTTCGTGGCTATCTGCACTGTGGGCATTATCATTGTTGGTTATTTCTTTAACGCAATTCAAGGATTTATTATTTAACGGAGGAATGATTATGGCACTGCTCAATTTTGGCAAAAAGAAAGAAGAAAAGAAAGCTCCCACCTGCTGTTCTGGAAAGAGTGTAGACGGCATCTGCTGCATCAAGGTTCTGGGTGCAGGCTGCAAGTCCTGCCATGCGCTATATGAAGCCACAAAAGAAGCCGTCAAAAAGCTTGACCTGTCCATCGAAGTGGAGTACATTACAGACATGGAAAAGATCATGGAGTACGGTGTGATGCGGATGCCTGCTCTGGTGATCAATGAGAAGGTCGTTTCTGTGGGCAAGGTTCTGAAAGCGGCTGAAGTCGAAAAACTGCTGAAAGGTTGATTGCATTGAAAAAGGTAGCATTTATCTGTGTCCACAATTCCTGCCGCAGCCAGATTGCGGAAGCATTAGGAAAGAAGCTGGCAGGCGATGTGTTTGAAGGCTATTCCGCAGGCACGGAAACCAAACCGCAGATCAATCAGGATGCTGTTCGCTTGATGAAGCAGGTTCACGGCATTGACATGGAAGCCACCCAGCACAGCAAGCTCCTGTCCGATATTCCGGAAGTGGATGTGGTCATTACCATGGGATGTAATGTCCAGTGTCCGTTCCTGCCCTGCTCCCACCGGGAGGATTGGGGATTGGACGATCCCAGCGGCAAGAGTGACGAAGCATTCCTGGAAACCATTCGGTTGATCGAAGTAAAGATTCTGGAATTGAAATCGAAGTTGCAATAAGATTAATGGCACTACCCCGAAAAAGGTAGTGCCATTTTCTTATTCATTCAATTCCTGTAACAACAGCATTCCAATCTTGATTCCCTCCACAAAGCCAGCCCTCTCATGATCCCGGCACAACTTACAAACCGGATAGATGATCTTATCCATCTCCCGCAGGGACATCCCATTCATCTGTCGGTACAGTTCTTCGAAATCCGCCTTTATCTGCTCGTTATCGTAGGGATTATTCTCGTTGAAGCATTCGTACAGAAGTCCCAGGACGGAATCTGCATCCCCATAATTGGGAGGATTATCGGCAATATGCTGTTTCAGCATCTCAAAATATTCCTTCATCAGGAAGCCTCCTTTTCCAGTTCCAGCATCAGCTCAGCACCGTATTGCAGGCCGTCCAGGAAGGCTTTGCGTTCGTATGCACTGCACAGACGGCAACACAGATTGAAAACTGCGTTGTTATTCTCCAAAGGCAGTACACACAGATATTCCTCCAGTTCCTTGAAGCCGTCACCAATCTCTTGGGGATCATGCTCATGGGATTCTGCGTAGGCATGGTAGAGTTGATCCAGCACCGTCTGGCAATCAGGATCGCCGGAGTCAAAGGGATGGGTCTGCATATAAGTCTTTAGCGCTTCAGAAATAGTTTTCAAGTACAACACCTCCAAAATGTTTTAGTGATGTTACCTTGGATTATTGGAAATTGCAACTGTCATTAGTGCCAAATATATTGACAAGCGAACGATTGTTTGCTAAAATATTATCACAACTGAATGAACCCAGGAACCTTCGTATGAAGGATTTTGTCGTCACCGAGCAACCGGGGTACATTACTTCCTAGCGATGTAATGTGAAACCACCAAATAGCCGGGCGCAAAAGCTTACCACATACTCTGGCAGATTACTGCCGGATATGTGTTGGTCTTTTGTGCCCGGCTTTTATTTTCCCCGGCACATCTTGGTTGCGCAATAAGAATCCTGCTCCCACTTTTTTAAAAAAATTTTGAAAAGTGTTTCGTTTTTACCCGTCGTTTTGTAACAAAGGGGAGTAGGGAGAAACACCAGGGTTCACTCAGCAAAGTGCATAGCGAAGCGGTTCCAAAATTGTGCAACCATCTGAAAATAAATTATTTTCAGAAAAAGTGGCTAAAAAGGCCGTTCTCGCTGCCTACCTAGTGAGGGGACTTTTTCCTCTGCGGTCAAATTGCATATAGGAAACGGTTTAGAATTGTGCATTCCTCTGAAAATGAAAAATTTTCAGAAAATGGTTGTCAAAATCGCTCTCCCGATGCCTAGACCTTGAGGGGTTTCTCTCGTGTACCTTGCTACGAAAATAAGACGTAGCGTGAACCTTGACAAAGCGGTTTTCAACGCCTCATAGATGAAAGATCCACAGCACAAATAGCGGCAGGCGTGGCCTGTCGCTGGCGGAGCAATATTGGAGTAAGTATTAGTCGGGTGCTACCACCACGTAGCCCAGCTTCTGCAATTCGTTCACCAAGCGGTTTGCTCGTTTCCGTTCGCATCGCAACCTGCGCTGTTCAAAGCATTCCTCGTTGTAGGGTGTGCCGGTTTTCAGCATGGTGTAGATGATGGAAAGGATCTTCCGGGCCAACGCAATCGTTGCCCGCTTCGCTCCTTTCCGCTGTTTCACTTTCCAGTACCAGCCGGAAAGGTACAGCTTGCGGTGAGATGCCATGATCCATGCGACCTCGCACAGCATGCTCTTTAGATAAGGATTGCCTTTGTTGATATGGACGCTCTTTCGCTTACCAGCGCTCTCGTTGTTGCCGGGACTCAGTCCCGCCCAGGAGCAGATGTGCTGGGAATCCGGGAACGAACTCATATCAGTGCCAATTTCTGCAATGATAGCAGCCGCTGCGGTGACATCAATTCCGGGAATGGAGCAAAGAAGATTCAGCGCATCCGTATGTTTTAGGACTTCCGCAGTGATTTCGTCCTCAACAGTGTGTTTATGCGCTTCCAAATCTTCCAGATGCTGAAACACCATATTCAGGAATCTGCGCTGATGAACCGAAAGTGATCCATTCAGTGCAACGAGTATCTCGTCAATTCGGTTTCTGGTTTTGGTCTTTAAGCAATTATCCAACGCTTCCCGGTTAATGCTGCCGTGCTCAATAAGATGCCGGATGATGTTTCTTCCAGATGCACCAAAGGTGTCTGAAAGGAACGCAGTGAAACGGAATCCGGAGCTTTGCAGGAATTTATCGATCCGGTTCTTCTGTGCCGTAATGTCATGGACAATGCTCTTACGATACCGGGTCAGATGCCGCAGCTCTCGGAATGCTTTACCCGGGATGAAGCTGCCCTTAAGCAAACCGGCACGAAGTAATGTGGCGATCCACTGAGCATCCTTCATGTCAGTCTTACGCCCAGGTACATTCTTCATGTGTCGGGCATTTACAACCAGAATGCTGATCTCACCGTCAAAACAGGATTCCAGCATCTCGTAAATGGGCTGCCAGTAGATTCCGGTACTTTCCATGGCAACGTTCCGACATTCGGTTTCGATGACCCAATCCCGCAGTTTCTGCATTTCCGGGATGAGCGTACTGAAGGTGCGTGTCTCAGCCTCCGGCTCGGCATCCACAGCACCTTTGACCAGACAGGCAACGATGATATCCCGATGAACGTCCAGTCCCATGGCACAGGTCAAAATGTCTTGCATGAGATCCCCTCCTGTCATATTGCAGGCTTGGGAATTGCCCGGGTGGGTATCCGAATCTTGCTACTCGTGCTCTCCACTTCCGTGGTGCAACATACTGCTGTTCTCTTGGGCAATTCGTCCACGTTGAACAAACGGGGTGGCATTTCCGCCAAGGTGCAACCGGACTTCGCCTGCTATATCCAGTATAGCAGACACCAAAATCTGACGCACCTGCTTTATTTTCATTCACAGCTGTGAAAATCTTTCATGAGTCGTTGA
>JAZURG010000126.1:0-2592 GCA_045606145.1 Faecousia sp. | reverse complement strand
ATGGCGCAGAAAGCCGTGGAGGATGCCAGAGCCGCAGACAGCACCGAAACTGAGATCCAAGCCTTGCAAAACCGAATCGATACCATGACCGCTAATCTGGACCGGATGTACATGGATAAGCTCTCCGGAATCTTGGGCGAGTATGACTTCCAGCGGATCTATCTAAAAGTAAAAGCTGACCGTTCCAAACTGGAAGATCAGCTTAAAGAACTGGAGAAGAAAAAAGAATCCCCCGCCAAGGCGGAGGATGAAGCAAAGGCTCTGGTTCAGCGGTTTATCGATAGCGCCTGCGCCAGCCGGGAGCTGCTGGTCAGCCTGATTGAGCGAATCGAACTCAGCGAGGATAAACAACTCTATATTAAGTTCCGCTTCAAACAGCTTAATTCGGCACAGTTTGGAGCAAATTAAAATCTTTTCATCGTTTACAATAGCCGGGGTGGGATACGTAGCTTCTGCTGATGCCGGTGACCTGAGCCACCTCCCGCTGCCGGTGGGTCTTGTTACCAAACAGGCCGTAGCGCAGGCAGATCACCTGCCGCTCCTGCTCCGTCAAATCCTCCGCCACCGCCTTCATCACACGGCGCACCTGATCCCGGGTGGTCACCTGCTCCAAAAGGTCTTCGTCCTCACTGACTACATCCATCAGCGACAGCGCCGCCCCATCAGCGCCGGTTTCAATGTAGTCCGAAAGGGACACATCCTGGCTTGTTTTTTTCTGACTTCGAAAATGCATGAGTATCTCGTTTGCTACCCTCACCCCAAGGACTTTTAGAGTCCGTGGCAGTGTTTTCGTCCTCAAATTCCTCATAATTGACATCTGCGAAGGCTTCCAGGGTGTCTTCCTCTGTACTTTCGTCATCTATGTGACCCATTCGATCTTCCATATCGGGGAATTCGATCTCTCCTTCATCGGCGCCGAACAGAACCACATGGGCGTTCACACCATCCCAGATCACCTTGCGAACCACGGTGCGGATAGCTGCCCGTTTTTCCTCGATGGACATTTCATCAATGTTCGCCCGGAACATAGACAACATCTGCCGCAGCAAGTCGAACTCCATATCGCTCAGGGCGTTGGCCTCAGTCAGACCTTCCAGCTCGTGGATACGGTTCTCAATTTCCCGATTGGTCTGTGTCAGCTCCTCGATGCGTTTCAGCACACGGGGTTTGGCTATGGATTCGCCTACCATACCCAGGCTGTCGATCAGACCGTTGATGGTCTTTTCGTTTTCTCCATACTCTGCACGGAGGTCTGCCAATTGTGATTCGTACTGCTCCCGATTGCCGGTATAAAACTGACGGCTCTTTTCCAACTGGGTAAGGAAGCTGCTGTCATGCTCTGTCAGGGATTTGATCTGTTCAATGATAGCTGCATCCAGAATGTTGCCGTTAGCGTTGCGGCGGTTACAGCGTTCCCGCTTGCTCCGCTCCTTCATCTTGCACACATATGTGTAAATGGGTTCTCCGCCTGCCGTCTTGCGCTGGGACAGCTTGGGATACATCCGGTCACCGCAGGAACAGAACAGCAGTCCGGTAAGCAAGGCTTCATTGTTCCGGGGTTTTCGGTATGCCTTGGACTTGTTTCTGTCCAGGGATTCCTGTACTTTGATCCACTGCTTGGAGAGAACCAGACCGGGATGCTGGCCGATGGCAATGATCCACTCGCTGGCAGGTAGGAGAACCGTAGCCTTACCTTTCTCCTGGTCGGTACGGTTGTAGGCCATGATGCCACAGGTCCCGTCAAAGGCTTCCTTTGGAAAACACACATCCGCTTCTCTCTCCGTGAAGTAGTTGTAGGCATCCTCGTCCGCAACCATGTAAACCGGGTTCTGCAAAATCGCTTTGATGGCAAATCGGGTGAAGTCTTTGCCCTGCTTGGTCTTGATCCTGCGGCGAAGCATTTCCGTTTCCACGGCAGTCAGGGAATCGGTTTCCGTATAAAGGTCGAAGATCATCTTTGGGATCTCCGCTTCCTCCGGGATGGGAACCAGCTTAAAGGACTTCCGGGTCTTGCCGTCCACTGTTACCTTGCTGACCGCTTCAGACTTGAATCCGGTAGGCGCATTGCCGCCCAGCCAACGGCCTGTCTTTGCCAGCTCGTGCATATTATCCCGGATACGCTCGGCAATGGTTTCCCGCTCCAGCTGGGAGAACACAGAGATGATGAACATCATGGCTCTGCCCATAGGGGTACTGGTGTCGAACTGCTCCCGGATAGATACGAAGGACACATCCAGCTTGGACAGTTCATCGATCAGTCCGGTGAAGTCACTGATATTTCGACTGATTCTGTCCAGGCGATATACTACAATCGCTTTGAATTTCCTTTTTCGTATATCCGCCATCATTCTCTGAAAGGCAGGACGCTTCAGATTGCCGCCGGAAAAGCCCTCGTCCTCAAATACCACGCAGCGATCCACATATTCCTCGCCAAACATATTGCGGACATATTCTTTGCAGAGTTCCACCTGATTGCCGATACTTTCACCCTTGCCGGTGAACTTGGATTTCCGGGAGTATATGGCAATCTGTTCTTCATTTCTACGCATATCTTTCTCCTCCCTCTTGATATGTGATGTTACTTATGCTATT
>JAZURG010000125.1:0-4962 GCA_045606145.1 Faecousia sp. | reverse complement strand
TGATCGTTTATCTCACAAACTACCACCGCACCCAAAAGGCTTCCCCTTGGGGGGAAGCTGTCAAAAATCTATGATTTTTGACTGATGAGGGGTCAAAAACCTGTCATTCCCCTCATCCGTCTGCCCTTCGGGCAGCCACCTATTTTCTAAGGTATGATTGCCACCGGCAATCATTGTGATTTAAGATTCGCTGCGCTCTGCAGCACCCCCGAGGAGGGAAGGCTTTGGATGCTGCACTAAACGATCATTTCCGCAATGATATGAAAAAGGGTGTGCGTCTGCACACCCTTTTGTTATTGGTCAAACAGAGCCTCTTCAATGCCCAGATCCCAGACCATACGGGACAGCACATACTTATCCCGGATATCCTTGGTGCAGCGCAAAACCGTCGGCAGCAGGCTTTCTTCCTCCCCGATTTCTGACAATGTACCGGGCAGGCCAACCTTCTCGTACAGTGCTTCCAGTTCCCCGACGGAAGGAATCTCTTGGGACACGATTTCCATGATGGCTTCCCAGTTAGCCATCAGCTTATCCAATCTTGCTTCATGCAATGCGGGATCGTATTTCTTTTCTTTTGCTTCCAGAGTGATCATGCTCTCGGCGCCTTTGCCCAGAAACCCACGGAGTGTTTCGCTCCAGATACCATAATCAAACGCTTTCGCATGGGCCAGTGCCGTTTCTTGATCCGGTGTGACCTGCTTCAGCTTTTCGTACAGCTTAGCCGCGATCATCGTGCCTGCGGCGCACTGCAAACCATGCAGTTCTGCTTTTGTGCCAAATTCCACTGCCCGCATATCCAGCACATGGGAAATATAGTGTTCCATACCGGAGGCGGGTCGGGACAGGCCTGCATAGTTCATGGCAACGCCACCGATGATCAGACCCTCAAAGACTGCCATCACCGCGTCCTTGTCCCCGGTTAAAAGGCCGTCTGCGTGGGACACACACTGAGAAACCGCATAACGCACCAGCTGCGCTATTTCATCGCAGTAGTATTCGCCGATCAGCAGCTTCGCGATGCGCCATTCGCAGATGCTGATGTACTTGGCCAGCATGTCTCCAAGGCCGGACCGCAGCAGCTTCACAGGTGCCTTGCACAGGATCTCACTGTCACCGATGATCACATCCGCCCCACGGCTGGGCAGGGAGATTTTCAATCCGTCCCGGTTCATGGAAGAGGTGGCAGAGGCATAGCCGTCCATGGACGGGGCAGTTGCCACAATGATATAAGGTTTTCCGGACAGGGCAGACAGGATCTTGCCAATATCGTTGATAACACCGGAGCCAACCCCCACGATCAGATCGCAGGCTGCATCCATGTGCATCACCGCGGAGCCGACGCTGTATTCATCCGGTTCCGGAGCATCCGCTGGAAAGCTGTAGCTGTTCAAGGCGATTCCCGCTTTTTCCAGCAGCTTGCAAACCTGCTGCCCAGCGGCAATGTAAGTATTTTTGTCAGACAGTACAAATACTTTTTTCGCGCCGTATTCCTTTACCACACCGGGAAGCTGCGCCAGCACACCGCTGCCCCCAATGACCCGGGCGGAAAAGCTGTGGGTTTTCCCGCAGGCACACAGCTTCCCATTCATTTCGTTCAGCATATCAAGGCTCATACGCTCACACTCCTTTTTGTTATTGTAGCATAGGCGGAAGGTATCTTCAATCCCCTATCTGTCCTACAAATGATCGTTTAACGGCCTAAGGGCCAAATTAGGATTTAGTAATTAGGAGTTAGGAATTGCACTGTCTTGCATGATAAATCCTTAATTCCTAATTCCTCATTTCTAATTCCTAACTGCGCTAAACGCTCATTTGCCGTAGCATTCTGAAACATAAGGAAAAATTAACTTGCGCCGATAGGGTGTAAGTGGTATACTTGGCATATCAATACAAGCGAGGTTTGCTTATGAGATATACAAAGCTTGCGCTCCTGCTGTCCGGCATGGCCGCTATGCTGGCAGGCTGCGGCAACAATGCCGATTCCGGGGCAAAATTCTGGCCCGTGCTTCTTGTGATCTTATCCGTGGTACTGCTGGCGCTGGCGCTTCTTCGCACCTACAGCATCATCCAGTACAACCGCCGTCCCGCCAGAAACGGCCGCAGAAGACGGCCCAGAAAGCTTGACCCCATGACCCTGTGCATGTATGCACTGGCCATACTGCTGATCTTGGGCTCCATGCTGGGTTCCTGTGGCAAGGAGGAAACACCGGATAACACCACCGATTCCACACCTCCCGCGGAAACAGAGAATGTCACCCCCGTTTCCCTGTTCAAGCCTAAGATGACCACCCTGTCCGATCCTGCCAACTGGGGCATTCGCTGGGAGATCATTGAAAACGGAACCATTACCCACAGCTATCACCGGGAAACACCCATCACCTTCGGTGCCCCTGAGAATTATTTCTCTCTGCCCGGCGTTGCCACCTTCCGGGGCAACAACTACCGTGACAACGCGGCCTACGGCACAGCCGTCATCAAGGACAAGAGCCTTTCCATGGCTTGGACCGCCAACAGCACCAAGCTCCCCGGCGGTATCTGGGAAGGCAGCGGCTGGACAGGTCAGCCCTTGATCGTCCAATGGGACGATGCCACCAAATCCATCATGAACCTCTACGCGAACAAGAAAAGCAAAGCGGATCTGGTGGAAGTGATCTATGCCACCCTGGACGGCCACATCTATTTCCTGGATCTGGAGGACGGAACTCCCACCCGGGATCCCATCAATATGGGCATGTGCTTCAAAGGCTCCGGCGCACTGGATCCCAGAGGATATCCGCTGATGTATGTCGGCTCCGGTGACGAAAACATTGAGGGCAAGCGTCCCAGAATGTTTATCATCAGCCTTATCGACGGCAAGGTTCTCTTCCAGTACGGCCACGAAGAAGGCCTGTCCTACCGCAAGGACAATGACGTGTGGTGCGCTTTTGACTCCTCGCCCCTGGTGGATGCCGAGACCGACACCCTTATCTGGCCCGCGGAAAGCGGTCTGCTGTATACCTTCAAGCTGAACACCAACTACAACAAGACCGCCGGCACCATCTCCATCCAGCCGGATTCCCCCGTTGCTACCCGGTATCTTGCTGCCCGCAGCAATCAGGAGACCCGCTGGCTGGGTTATGAAGCCAGTGCCAACATTGTGGACAACTACCTGTACGTTTCCGAAAATGGCGGACTTTTCTACTGTGTGGACTTAAACACCATGGAGCTGGTATGGGCACAGGACACCAAGGATGATTCCAACTCCTCCCCTGTGTTCCAGAAGATCTCTGACACTGAAGCCTATCTCTACACCGCGCCTTCTCTGCACTGGACCAAGAATTCCAACGATCAGGGCAGTGTTTCCATCTACAAGATCAATGCTCTCACCGGCGAGATCGTATGGGAAAAGCCCTACAATGTGCATACCGTTGACGGCATTTCCGGCGGCGTTCAATCCACCGCCCTTCTTGGCAAAGCAGGTACTTCGATTGAAAATCTGGTGATCTATACCGTTTCCCGCACACCCGACAAGAAAACCGGTGTCATGGTAGCTCTGGACACCGCCACCGGTCAGGAAGTATGGACCATGAATATGGATTACTACACCTGGAGCTCTCCCGTGGCCCTGTACACCGACGACGGCACTGCATATATCGTTGTTTGCGATACCGCAGGCAAGGCCAAGCTGGTGGAAGGCACCACCGGCAAGGTGCTCAGCACTTTGGATCTGGGCGGATTGGTGGAAGCCTCCCCTGCCGCCTTTGGAAATATCCTTGTGGTAGGCACCCGTGCGGAGAAGATCTGCGCTATCAAGGTTAACTAAGGAGATCCCATCGTGAAAAAGATTATTGCGCTTCTATTGCTTCCTGCCATACTTCTTTCCAGCTGTCATGGCGGTAAGTCTCAGGAAACAACCACCACACCCTCCACCGTGGAAACCACCGAACCGCTGCCGGTAGTCGATTGGATGACGCTGCCTGCAGAGCGCGTCATCTCCGCTGAGCAGTATTTTGTATACGATTGTGAAGCGGGACAGTTTGTCGCCAACGCGGAGGATATTTCCACTAAGATCTATCCCGCCAGTGTTACCAAGCTGTTCACCGCCTATGTGGCACTGCAATATCTGGACGCATCCAAGTCTGTCAAAGCCGGAGAGGTGCTGAACAAGGTTGCAGCCGGTTCCTCCGTAGCAGAGATCAAAAAAGGCGATGTGCTGACAGTAGAGCAGCTTGTGGCCGGTATGCTGCTGCCCAGCGGTAACGATGCAGCCTATATTCTGGCCGCGGAAGCAGGCCGGGCTATGTACGGTGAAAAGGCAAATCAGGTCAGCACCGATGAAGCAGTCAAGCGCTTCGTCAAGGAAATGAATGACCAGGCGAAAATTCTGGGCATGAACGGCACCAACTTTGCCAATCCCGACGGCATCCACTCTGACAGCCACTACTCCACTTACTCCGATCTTGCCATCCTGGGCAAGCTGGTGCTGGCAGATCCCACCATCATGAAATATGCCGCCACCAGTTCTATGGATGTGACATTGCAAAGCGGCAGTGTCAACTGGCACAATACCAATGCCATCATCGATCCGGAATCCGAGTATTACTGCCGTCTCTGCACCGGTTTAAAAACCGGCCAGACTCCCATGGCAGGAAGCTGTCTCCTGTCCGCCTTTGAATACCGGGGCCGGACGCTGATCATCGGTGTATTCGGCTGCAAGGAAGTGGATGACCGCTTCCCGGATACTTTGCAGTTGTTTAACCAGGCTGTTGGCGTTTCTCAGTAACCGTTAAAAGGACCTGCCACGGCAGGTCCTTTTGCTATAATCCGCTCTGTTGATAAAAATGATCGTTTATCTCACAAACTACCACCGCACCCAAAAGGCTTCCCCTTGGGGGGAAGCTGTCAAAAATCTATGATTTTTGACTGATGAGGGGTCAAAAACCTGTCATTCCCCTCATCCGTCTGCCCTTCGGGCAGCCACCT
>JAZURG010000124.1:0-11000 GCA_045606145.1 Faecousia sp. | reverse complement strand
GCTGAAGTCCGTGGTAAGCGTCCCCCCGAGCCTTACAAGGGCAAGGGCATTAAGTATGTCGACGAGGTCATCCGCCGTAAGGTTGGTAAGACCGGCGGCAAGAAGTAATGGAGGTGCTGTGATATGGTCAGCAAGGTTAATAAGAATGCAATGCGCCTGAAGCGGCATGTCCGCGTTCGTGGCAAGATCTCCGGCACTCCCGAGCGTCCCCGTCTGAATGTGTTCCGCAGCAATGCGAACATCTACGCTCAGATTATCGACGATGTCAATGGCGTGACTCTGGTTTCCGCCAATACGCTGGAGAAGGAATTTGAGGGTGCAACCGGCAATGCAGAAGCTGCAAAGAAGGTTGGCGCTGTCCTGGCAGAGCGTGCTAAGGCTAAGGGCATTGAAGAGGTCGTCTTCGACCGCGGCGGTTATGTGTATCATGGCCGTGTAGCTGCTCTGGCTGAGGGTGCTCGCGAGAACGGTCTCAAGTTCTAAGTGTAGAGGAGGAAAAGAAATGGCTTATAATAAGACTCCCAACAATGAGGCACCTGAGTTCATTGAGAAGGTCGTTTACCTGAACCGCGTCAGCAAGACCGTTAAGGGCGGCCGTGTTATGAAGTTTTCCGCTCTGGTCGTCGTTGGCGACGGCAAGGGCACTGTGGGCTACGGTCTGGGCAAGGCAGCAGAAGTTTCTGAGGCTATTCTGAAGGGCATCGCTGATGCCAAGAAGAATATGGTTAAGATTTCTCTGGCCGGCACCACCATTCCTCACGATGTTATCGGCATCTTCGGCGCCGGTAAGGTCCTGATGAAGCCCGCTCCTGAAGGTACCGGCGTTATCGCCGGCGGCGCTGTACGTGCCGTTATGGAAGCTGTTGGCATCAAGAACATCACTGCTCGCTGCCTGCGCTCCAACAACCCCCAGAACGTGGTTAAGGCCGCTATGGCTGGTCTGACCGCGCTGCGCTCCCCCGAGCAGGTTGCTGCTATCCGTGGCAAGGGCGTAGAAGAAATCGTCTAACAAGGAGGGCAATTAACATGGCAAACCTGAAAATTAAGCTTGTTAAGAGCCTGAACGGCCGTCTGGTGAAGCACATCGCTACTGCTGAAAGCCTGGGTCTGCGTAAGATCGGCCAGGTCACCATTCAGCCTGACAACACCCAGACCCGCGGCAAGATCGCCAAGATCGGCTATCTGCTGCAGGTTACCGAAGTCGAATAAGGAGGAAACGAACTATGGAACTGTCTAAGCTTTCTCCTGTTGCTGGTTCTACTCAGGTAGGCAAGCGCAAGGGCCGTGGCCCTGGCAGCGGCAACGGCAAGACTGCCGGCCGTGGCCACAAGGGTCTGTATGCCCGCTCCGGCGGTAAGGTCCGCGTTGGTTTTGAAGGTGGCCAGATGCCTCTGGTCCGCCGCGTTCCCAAGCGTGGTTTCAACAACATTTACGCAAAGCCCCTGACTGCTATCAATCTGGCTGCACTGAACCGTTTTGAGGACGGCGCTGTGGTCGATGCCGCTGCTCTGATCGAGGCCGGTGTCATCCATGATTGCCCCTATGGTCTGAAGGTTCTGTCCAACGGCAACCTGACCAAGAAGATCACTGTTAAGGCTGCGGCTTTCTCTGAGTCTGCTAAGGAAAAAATCGAGCAGGCAGGCGGAAAGGCCGAGGTGGTTTAAGTGTTTAAAACACTGCGTGATGCATGGCAGATCCCCGAACTTCGCAAAAAGCTGATGTTCACCATGGCGATGCTGCTGATCTACCGTCTTTGCTCCGCAATCCCCCTGCCGATCGTTGATTCCAAGTCTATTGCGGACTCCCTGTCTGCTGTCATGCAGTCCACTATTCTGGGTCTGTATGACATGATGTCCGGCTCCGCCCTGTCCCAGGCTTCCATCCTGGCACTGGGCATCCAGCCCTACATCAACGCTTCCATTATCATCCAGCTGCTCACCGTTGCCATCCCCGCTTTGGAGCGTATGGCTAAGGAAGAGGGCGAGGAAGGTAAGAAGAAGCTCAACAACATCACCCGCTACACCACTGTTGGTCTGGCTGTGCTGCTGGGCTATGGTTACTACACCATGCTGGTCAGCTACAACCTGGTTCCCAACGCTAGCTTCTGGACAGGCCTCGTGGCTGTTATGTCCTTCACTGCGGGCTCTTCCTTCGTTATGTGGATGGGCGAGCAGATTACCGAGCACGGCATCGGCAACGGCATCTCCATGATCCTGTTTGCCAACATCGTTGCAGGTTTCCCCTCCATCTTCAACCAGCTGCTGAGCATGGGTTGGTGGGCAATCGCAATGGCTGTTATGCTGATCGCTCTGATCGTGTTCATCATCTTCATCAACGATGCCGAGCGCCGCATCCCCGTTCAGTACGCAAAGAGAGTGGTTGGCCGTAAGATATACGGCGGTCAGAGCACCAACCTGCCTATTAAGGTCAGCATGTCCGGTGTTATGCCCGTTATCTTCGCTCAGTCCATCTGCTCCATTCCTGCTACTATCTGGGCCTTTTCCGGTAAGAGCACCGAAAACTGGTGGTATCAGAACCTGTTCAGCTCCTCTGCTCCCATCTATCTGGTGATCTATGGCATGATGATTTTCTTCTTCAGCTGGTTCTACTCCCAGATCCAGTACGATCCCGTGGAGGTTTCCAACAACCTGAAGAAGAACGGCGGCTTCATTCCCGGCTTCCGTCCCGGCAAGCCCACCGCTGAGTTCATTAAGAAGGTCATCTCCAAGATCGTTGTGTTCGGCGCTATTTACCTGGCAATCGTTGCTATGCTGCCCATGATCGCCGGTGCTGTCAGCAAGACTAACCTGGCTATCGGCGGCACCTCCATCATCATCGTTGTGGGTGTTGCCCTTGAAACGGTGAAGGCTCTGGAAGCCCAGATGCTGATGCGTCACTACAAGGGATTCCTGGACTAAGTTGGAGGCGAAAGCTAAATGAAACTGATCCTGTTAGGAGCTCCCGGTGCGGGTAAGGGAACCCAGGCAGAACTTCTCATTGAGAAGCTGGCGATTCCTTCTATCTCTACCGGCAACATGCTCAGAGAGGCCATGGCAAATGGCTCCGATCTGGGCAAACAGGTGAAACAGTACATGGACGCGGGTCTTCTGGTTCCCGATGAGCTGGTTCTCAGCTTGGTCGCGGAGCGTGTGACCCAGCCCGACTGCGCAAACGGCTATATCCTGGACGGGGTGCCCCGCACCCTGGTCCAGGCAGAAGTCCTGGATGCCAAGGGGGTCGAGATCGACCATGTTGTTTCTCTGGAAATTGACGACGATGTGATCGCGGGCCGTATGACCGGCCGCCGCGTATGCGCCCACTGCGGTGCATCCTACCACATTTCGGCAAATCCTCCTAAGCAAGAAGGTGTTTGTGACCTTTGCGGTGACGCACTGATCGTACGGAAAGACGATACACCGGAAACGGTGCAGAAGCGTCTTGCGGTATATCATGCCTCCACCGAGGTCCTGAAGGACTATTACGCTAAGCAGGGCAAACTTCGCCTGATCGAGGGTAATCAGTCCATTGAAGGCGCCAATAGAGATATTCTTGCGGCTATAGGAGCAAAGGTATGATCGCAATCAAAAATGAACGTGAGCTGGCGTTGATGCGGCAGGCCTGTAAAATTACCGCGGCAGCCCGTGCTTTGGCAGGGGAAATGGTAAGACCTGGCGTAACAACCAAGCAGATCGATAAAGCCGTTCACGATTTTATTGTGAGTCAGGGCGCAAAACCGTCGTTCCTGAACTACAACGGCTATCCTGCCAGCGCATGCATTTCGGTGAACGAAACTGTGATCCACGGAATTCCGGGTGGTTACACTCTGAAAGAAGGGGATATCGTTTCTATCGATGTAGGTGCGTTCTACAAAGGATTTCACGGAGATTGCGCGGCAACCTTTGCCTGCGGTGCCATCAGCGCCGATGCCCAAAAGCTGATCGATGTCACAAAGCAGAGCTTTTTCGAAGGCATCCGCTTTGCAAGACGGGGACACAGAGTGTCCGATATCTCCCACGCCATACAGACGTATGTGGAGTCTAACGGTTTTTCAGTTGTGCGTTCTTTCGTAGGTCACGGCGTTGGCGCGCAGCTCCATGAGGAGCCGGAAGTTCCGAATTTCGGAGCAGCCGGCCGTGGGCCCAGAATGCTTCCCGGTATGACCCTGGCCATTGAGCCGATGGTCAATGTGGGAACCCATGAAGTCCGCATCCTTCGGGATGGCTGGACAGTGGTAACCACTGACGGAAAGCTCTCCGCTCACTATGAAAATACTGTACTCATCACCGACGGCGAGCCGGAAATCCTCACCGTCACAGAAGGACTTTGACTATGGACCCAGAATTACCGGATATAATTATTTCGGATGTGGTAACTTCCACAGCCGGCCGGGATCAGGGTAAGCTGTTCTATGTTATTGGAACTGACCCGGTTTACCTGATGCTGGTCAATGGAAAAGACCGAACGCTGGAAAAACCCAAGCGTAAAAAACGCAAGCATGTACAAAAGGTCCTTCGCCCCGAGACCCGTGTTGCCGATAAGATCAAAAACGGTGACAAGGTTCTTAACAGCGAATTACGAAGAGACTTGGCTTTCCTAAGCCGAGAGATGCAAGTAACGCCCTAGGAGGTTTCTAACTTGGCAAAAGACGACGTAATCGAAATTGAGGGAATCGTAACGGACAACCTGCCCAATGCCATGTTTAAAGTGGATATTGGCAATGGCCATACGATTCTGGCGACCATTTCCGGCAAGCTCAGAATGAACTTTATCAAGATCTTGCCCGGTGACAAGGTAACCGTTCAAATGTCTCCTTATGATCTGAGCAGAGGCCGGATCACCTGGAGAAGCAAGTAATACACTCGAGACAATGTTCTCATATGGAGGTTAAACAGTATGAAGGTAAGACCGTCCGTTAAACCCATGTGCGAAAAGTGTAAGATCATTAAGCGCAAGGGTCGCGTAATGGTAATTTGCGAAAACCCCAAACACAAGCAGAGACAAGGCTAATAGGAGGTGCTGAAGAAACATGGCACGTATTTCTGGTATTGACCTTCCCCGCGACAAGCGGATCGAAGTTGCACTGACTTATATCTATGGTATCGGCCCCGCTCGTGCAGCAGCTGTTCTGGAAGCTACCAACATTGATCCTGATACTCGTACCAACGATCTGACCGAGGAGCAGGAAACCCTGTTGCGTGATGCTATCGAGCACAACTACACCATCGAAGGTGACCTGCGCCGTGAGACCGCTATGAACATCAAGCGGCTCAACGAAATCGGCTGCTACCGTGGTCTGCGGCACCGCCGTGGCCTGCCCGTGCATGGCCAGCGTACCAAGACCAACGCACGTACTCGCAAGGGTCCCAAGAAGACCATTGCTAACAAGAAGAAGTAAGGAGGGATATGTAACATGGCAAAGGCTACTAAGAAAGTTGTTAAGCGCCGCAGAGAGCGCAAGGTAGTTGAAAAAGGCGCGGCACATATCCGTTCCTCTTTCAACAACACCATGGTAACCATCACTGACCTGAACGGTAATGCCCTGAGCTGGGCTTCCTCCGGCGGTCTGGGTTTCCGTGGCTCCCGTAAGTCCACTCCCTTCGCAGCACAGACTGCTGCTGAGACTGCTGCCAAGGCTGCTATCGATGCCTGTGGTTTGAAGTCTGTCGAGGTCTATGTTAAGGGCCCCGGTCAGGGACGTGAGGCTGCTATCCGTGCTCTGCAGTCCGCAGGCCTGGAAGTTGTTATGATCAAGGACGTGACTCCCATTCCTCACAATGGTTGCCGTCCTCCCAAGAGACGTCGTGTCTAATTTGCAATAGGAGGAATTTTGCGTTATGGCTAAGAATATGCAGCCCGTACTGAAGCGTTGCAGAGCGCTGGGCGTTTCTCCTGCCGCAATGGGTTACAACAAGACTTCCAACAAGAACCCCGGCGGCCAGAGAAGAGCTAAGAAGTCCGAGTATGCTACTCAGCTGACTGAGAAGCAGAAGGTTAAGTTTGTTTACGGCATTCAGGAAAAGCAGTTCCGGAATTACTACGACAAGGCAGCCCGTGCAGGCGGCAACACCGGTGAGGTGCTGCTGTCCCTGGTGGAGCGTCGTCTGGACAACGTCGTGTACCGTCTGGGTTTTGCTAACTCCCGCCGCCAGGCTCGCCAGCTGGTGAACCATGGTCATTTCACTGTTAACGGCAGCCGCGTCAACATCCCCAGCTATCTGGTAAAGACCGGTGACGTTGTTGCTGTTTGCGAGAAGAGCGTTTCCAATACTTTCTTCAAGACTCTGAAGGAAGCTGACGCTTTCGTTGCTGCTCCCAAGTGGCTGGATCGTGATAAGAACACCCTCACTGGTAAGGTCATTGCTGTGCCTACTCAGGCAGACATCGACTTCGACATCGCAGTACACCTGATCGTCGAGTTGTACTCCAAGTAATTGACCCCCTGTTTGTTCGCTCGTATGCTACGTGGGGTGCATGCACCCCACACTGAAAAAGGAGGGTTTATAATTCATGGTTGAAATTGAAAAGCCTCGCATTACCTGTCTGGATTCCGTTGAGGATCCTTCCTACGGTAAGTATGTTGTAGAACCCCTGGAGCGCGGTTACGGCATGACCCTGGGTAACTCCCTGCGCCGTATCCTGCTAAGCAGCCTGCCCGGCTATGCCGCTACTTCTGTAAAGATCGCCGGTGTCCAGCATGAGTTCTCCACCATTCCCGGTGTTAAGGAAGATGTCACTGAGATCGTTCTGAATGTAAAGCGCATGATCATGAAGCTTCACGGCCAGAACATGAAGACTGTTTATATCGACGCTGTTGGCCCCTGTGAGGTCACTGCAGGCGATATTAAGGCTGATGGCGAGGTAGAGATCCTGAACCCCGAGCTGCACATCTGCACCCTGGGCCAGGATGCCACCTTTAACATGGAGATCACTCTGTCTCAGGGCCGCGGCTATGTTCCCTCTGACCGGAACAAGACCGCCCAGACTGTGATCGGTGTGATTCCCATTGACTCCATCTATTCCCCTGTTAAGAAGGTGAATTACACGGTGGAGCCTTGCCGTGTCGGCGATAAGACCGACTTCGACAAGCTGACCCTTGAGGTCTGGACCGATTCCACTATCTCTGCCAAGGACGCTGTGTCCCTGGGTGCTAAGATTCTGTCTGACCATCTGATGGTATTTACCAACCTGTCTGACACTGTCAGCGCCGGTTCTACCGTTGTGGAAAAGACTTCTGACCGCCCCGACACCAAGCTGTCCATGACCATTGATGAGCTGGATCTGTCTGTCCGGAGCTTCAACTGCCTGAAGCGTGCCAACATCAACACCGTTGCCGATCTGATCAACAAGACCGGTGAGGACATGATGAAGGTCCGTAACATGGGTAAGAAGTCCCTGGATGAGGTTCAGAAGAAGCTGGAAATGATGGGCCTGTCCCTGGCCAGCGAAGATTCTGGCAGCAACAACTGATTTTTAGGAAGCTAACCTTTATTTAAGGAGGAAACGTTCATGTTCGGTACTCGTAAACTGGGCAAGACCAGCACTCAGAGAAAAGCCCTGCTGCGTCAGCTGGTAACTGATCTGCTGGAGAACGGCAAGCTTGAAACCACCTTCTATCGCGCCAAGGAAGTCCAGCCTGTGGTTGAGAAGATGATCACCCTGGCTAAGAAGGGCGGCCTGGCTAACTATCGTAGAGCTCTGGCATTCATCACCAAGGAAGATGTTGCTAAGAAGCTGTTCGATGAGATTGGTGCTAAGTATGCCGATCGTAACGGTGGCTACACCAGAGTGACCCGCACCGGCGCCCGCCGTGGCGACGCTGCTGAGATGGCAGTCATCGAGCTGGTATAATCCCAGTCCCAAAACAAATGTAAGAGCCTGCGGAAATTCCGCAGGCTCTTTTATTGCATATTTCTATAGCCAGATGTCATTCTTTGTTTCTAGTCTCGTTGGGTTGCTGCCAGTTTCCTGTACTGTAAAGGCGTCATACCAAACTTCTCTTTGTATCGAAGGATAAAATAACTCACATCGTTATAACCTACGTCCAGAGCGACCTCTGTAATTGAAATATCAAACTTTCTCAAAAGGATTCTTGCATAATCCAGTTTCAGATCATTGCAGTAGGCGGGCAGGGACATCTTGCATTTCTCATTGAACATGTGGCTGATATAGGATTTGCTGCGTCCAAATCGTGCGCAAAGCTCGTCCAGTCGCACCTGCCCGTGCCGTTCCCGCAAAAATTGCAGAATATGATTATATTCGTCTTGAATCCCATCAGACACGGGATACCGCAGTAAAAGCTCGAACATTCTGCAGAGCGGTGGAATCACTTTATCCAAAAGCTCTGTTGGGATTTCATTATGTAAAAGACATCTCTCCCATATATCGACATTGATACAGTCCTGTGTCGGTACTGCACTCCGATATCCACTGACCGCAATATAAGCTGCAATTTCCGTTTCATCATAGACCAGGGAAATATATTCCCTAACACCCGCATAACATGACCTGCAAAAACACCGTCCGCAAGAATCGCCACACAGAATGTCTTGCTGGGAGCATATACATTTCTCCCAGTTATCTTTTTTTACAAATGCACAGTATGGATTTTTGTGTGCGCTGTACGGCGCCAGGTTTGAAAACAGTTCATCCGGAAAGCTACACAGCTTTTTAGCGCTGAAGTGTACACTTACACTAAGTTCCAATTTGTTCTCAAGAAAGGATAAATAGGAAACAATATTGTTGATTAGTTCATGCATTTATTATTCTCCGTGCATAATTTTCTTATATTACTGCAGAAATATCATAGTAATGGCAAGAAAAATGTAATATAATTGCATTATAGGAAATTCTCCATTAAAAATCAAGGGGTAATGAAAGATGCTGCTTAAGAAACAGATTACTTGTGATTTCTGCGTCATTGGCGGTGGTTTGGCGGGTATGTGCGCTGCAATATCCGCAGCCAGAGAGGGACTTCGTGTTGTGCTGATGCATGAACGTCCGGTTTTAGGCGGAAACGCTTCTTCCGAGATTCGTATGTGGATCTGCGGTGCTCATGGGCAGAATAACCGGGAAACCGGTATTATTGAAGAGATCGCACTGGAAAGCTTATACCGAAACCCTACCAAGAGCTATGCGGTGTGGGATTCTATTCTCTATAGCTTTGTTCGGCGGGAGAAGAACATCACGCTGCTGCTGAACTGCACCTGCATGGATGCCCATGCGGAGGAGGGTACTTATGCCCATGGCCGGACAAAACGCATCCAGTCTGTGACAGGTTATCAGATGACCACTCAGCGCTTTATAGAGGTACACGCAGATTACTTTGCGGACTGCTCCGGTGACAGCATTCTGGCACCGCTGGTAGGTGCAGAGTATCGCATTGGCAGGGAAGCGGCGGACGAATTTGGTGAGCTTACTTCTACGCAGGTTGCTGACCGAAAGACTATGGGTATGTCTTGTCTGATCCAAGGAAGGGAAACACACCAGAGAATCCCTTACCTGCCTCCTGAATGGGCGGCAAAGCTTGGGGATAAGGACTTCGTAAACAGAGAGCCTTGTATGTACCGCGATTCCGAAAACTTCTGGTATCTGGAATTGGGCGGTAACCGGGATTCCATCGGTGATACAGAAGAGCTTCGGGATGAACTGGTTTCTCTGGCAGCCGGAACTTGGGACTATGTTAAGAACTCCGGAAAATTCGATGTAGAGAATTGGGATCTGGAATTCCTTGGATTCCTGCCGGGAAAACGGGAATCCAGAAGAATGTGCGGAGAATATATGATCACCCAGCGGGATATTTCGGACAATACCGTTTTCGACGATGAGATCGCCTATGGCGGTTGGCCTCTGGATGACCATTTCCCGGATGGGTTCTACCACCGTGGTGTTCCCAATACATATTACGCGACTCCGGCTCCGTACTCGCTGCCTTACCGTGCGCTGTATTCGAAAAATGTTGACAATCTTTTCTTTGCCGGCAGAAATATCAGCATGACGCACATGGCAATGAGCAGCATTCGAGTCATGGCAACCTGTGCGCTACTGGGTGAAGCGGTTGGCAAGGCGGCATATTTCGCGTCAACCAATGGCTGTGCGCCTCATGATGTGTATCTGCATCACCTTTCAGAACTGCAAAGCAAGCTTCTTGATTGCGATTGTTTCCTGCCATCCAAGGTCAGGTCGATTTCCGATGCCTGTTGTGATGCAAAGCTAGTGGGCGCGACAGACTTAATCCGTAACGGTCAGGACCGTCCCCATGCAATTTATGATACAGATGATGACACCGCTTGTTGCAGAATTGTTCCCGGAGCAGAAGTTACCTACAGTTTCCCGGAGACCCAAGTGCAATCTGTGCATCTGGTGTTTTCCAGTGACTTGGACCGTACTACTTTGCTGGGTGACAGTGCCGTAGAGAAAAACCGGTCAACCCGTTCCAATTACCGTCTGGATCATCCTCTGCAGCGGATGCCCATGACGTTGTGTAAGGAATTCTATCTCTATGGCCAGAGAAATGGGAATCGGCAGGAACTGCTGCATGTAGAGGATAATCATAAGCGGGCATACCATTTGGAGATCAACCAAGTATTTGATAAACTGATCTTGATCCCTGTGTCCACATGGGGCTGTGAAGAAGTACACTTGATCAGCTTCGACTTTGCGTAATATCATAAACACCGGGCATGCTTTTCATTGGCATGCCCGGTGCTCTTGTAAAATCATTGGGTGTTGTATTGTTGCTGTAAATGATCGTTTATCTCACAAACTACCACCGCACCCTAAAGGCTTCCCCTTGGGGGGAAGCTGTCAAAAATCTTTGATTTTTGACTGATGAGGGGTCAAAAAGCTGCCACACCCCTCACCCGTCTGCCCTTCGGGCAGCCACCTTCCCCCGAGGGGGAAGGCTTTGGATGCTGCGCTAAACGATCATTTACATTAGCTTAGTAAGTTGGCAGTGGCTTCGTCTTCATATTGGCGGGAATAAAGCTCGTGGTAGTAACCCT
>JAZURG010000123.1:0-2070 GCA_045606145.1 Faecousia sp. | reverse complement strand
CGGCTTTGTCCGGTGAGGACATACAGATAATTGGGTGACACACCGATCCTGCGGGCGAACTCCGTTTTGGATACACCCTGCTGTTCAATGATCTTATTCAATCTGTCGGCGAGGGTCATATCTGGCTCTCTCCTTTCTTGTCCTGGCTCATAAGGGCGGCATACCGCAAAAGCTCTTTCCGGGAGGCAACGCCCAGCTTGCTGTAAATGTTCTTATTGTGGTACTTCAGGGTGTTTTCTTTAATGCCCATGAGCTCCATGATTTCCTTGGCGCTCTTGCCGCCGATATACAGGTCGAACACAGTTCGTTCTGTGGGTGTGAGAGTATGCAAATGGTCCAAAAACTGCTGATACAGTTCCGGATCGACCTCCTGCTTCCGGGAATAGGCAAGGCGGGACAGTTCCAGCTGCGCCTGCTCCTGCTGTCCAAGCATTTGCTGAACCGTATTTTCCTGCTCCCGATCTTTTGCGGCAAGATACTCGAAAAGGTCATTGATCTCCGTATACGGAACCGGCTTGCGCTCTGAGTGATGTGTTGTCTTTATGGAATCCAGCGCCTGGGTAACCGGTCTCAGATAACGCCGGCTGATAAACACAGATGCCACCATACTGACCACCAAAATCCCGATAATAATATAGATGAAGGTATAGACACTTCCGTTGACCGCACTGTGGAGAATGCTTTGGGGCATCAGAACTGCCGCAGACCAGCAGTCCGCTTCGTAAGCGGATCCGCTGGGATACAGCCGCAGCTGCGCTGTCTGACCGCCGTAGCTACCGGTCTCGGTAGTGTAGTGGGTAAAATTCTCGTGGGTTTCGGTGATCTCCAGATCGCATTCCCAACGGGTTCCGGTAAGGTAATAGTTGCCGGCGATCAGTCCTTTGGAGGTTGCAAGTCCGTTTTCACATCCGGGTGCCATAACGGTAAAAATGTTTTCGTAGCTGCCCCCCTCCGGTGTGTAGAGGTTTTTGAACATCCGGTCACTGACCTCAATGCCACACAGGCCGAACACCGTTCCGTCCTCACTGCGCAAGGGAACGCACAGCAGGAAGCCAGCTTCACTGTTGCCCTTCAAAACCACACGTCCACTCCAGTAATAAAGCCGGGACAATGGCAAATCAGGATTTGCTCTTGCAGTTTCCATCACCTGCGTAAAGAAGGCCTGTCCGGATATATCGTACTCCATCCTCCATTGACCCAAGAGCATAATGCCGTTGTCTCTGGCGATCTGCGCCGGGCCCCGGAGATAATGCAGCTGCACACCCAGAGAATTGGTGGAGGTGGGCTGCGTTTTTTTGATAAAAATGCCTGCCTTATGGTTAGCTGCGTCTTGCCCATCCGGGGAGATGGTGGCATCCAGCAGAACGAACGCACCGCCGCAATAACGGGTGTTCACGGTAGTCAGCAAGGGATCGATCTGTTCCGCTAACAGCGGCTCGATCAGTTCCGGATGTGCCTGCAACTGAGCGGCAGAGATGTTCTTTTCCTCAAAGAAGCTGTCGCTTCGTTTCGCGATCTCCTCCGCAATATTGATGCCTCCCAGACTGATCCTGCCAAACTCGTCGTTGATAGCTTGGGAGATTCCGGACAATTCTACGGACAAATGTTCCCGGATAGCTTTTTCACCGTGTCCGGTAATTCCAAACAAGGCCAGCAGTATCGCGAAGGCCAAAATCAGAAAAGCCGTAGTCACAATAAAGAACAGAAGGAGCCTGCGGTGCAGTGTCTTTTCCTTTTTGGTTTTCTCAAAAAGTTGTTTGATTTTCAGCATACCGAAGGTTCCTCCTTTCTCAGATTTTTGTTGGGTTTATTTTCGCAGTTCGTTCAATGCAGAATCTCCGGAAACAGCTTCACCGCCAAGGAATTTCTCCCGGTGGTCGGTGAGAATCTTTTTGAAAGATGTTTCAAACCCGTTGCTGTCACTGTCGAAGTTGGTGTAATTGGGAGCTGTGAAAAGGTTATAGCTTTCATACATGGAAAGTACGCTGGTCAGCATCTTTTGGATACGGGTATCCTCAATGGAATCCAGATGGGCAGGCATATCCGTTTCAAATGCCTGCTTTGTTACCG
>JAZURG010000122.1:0-2116 GCA_045606145.1 Faecousia sp. | reverse complement strand
TGATTTGCATTATTTGCTCAATTTACGCTCAATTGGCGTTCAATGTCAAAACCACCTCTTTTTGGTACGATTTAGGGGCAGGGGGAAACTCCGGCAACGAATCTATCAAAGGAGGTCTTTTTTATGGGATCGGAGGTGAGCGCATGACAATGAAATTACGCAAAGACAGTCAAATCCCGGCATATATGGCATACCCCAGATTTCTGCTGACGGCAGGTCTAAGCGAAACAGCGAAGCTGGTATATGTCCTGCTTTTGGATCGGGCAAGGCTGTCCATGAAAAACGAAGGGTGGGAGGATGAACAGGGTCATGTGTTCATCTACTACACGATTGCGGACTTGGCGAAGTCCAGTGGCAAAAGCGAAATGACTGTGAAAAATGCTCTTGCGGTACTGGAACGCCAGGGACTTATTTCCCGCAAGCGGCAAGGGGCAGGACGGCCCAGCAAAATCTATGTGCAGGTACAGACAGAAAACTGTCCCACCGGATGGACAAGTTTTAAGCCTCAGACAGACAAGAAACTGTCCACAAGTAATAAGCAGAGAAAAACGAATGAGAAACCTACAAGGGATTATGACCATGAGGAGGGAGATAGCCTATGAAACCGATCTCCACAGATTTGGAGAATATCTTTCAGCCGGTACAGCTCCGGGAGGACGAGTACCTGGATGAAGAAAGTAAGCTGATCTATTGCAGCTGGTGCCGCACACCCCGGCAGAAGCGGTTTGAAATGACGGGAAAACTGTTTGAACCCCGCTGTATGTGTGCCTGCCAAACGGCAGCCTATGAACAGCGGGAACAGGAACGAAAGCACCGGGAGTTTCTGGACACGGTTGCAAAGAACCGCAGCGTTGGGCTGACCGACCCGGTGCTGCGGAAGCACACCTTTGAAAATGATCTGGGATACAACCCCAAGCAAATGAATATGGCAAAGAGGTTCGTTCAGCACTGGGACGAGTTCCGAAAGAACTCCATGGGCTTGCTCCTGTGGGGGAATGTGGGAACCGGCAAGAGCTTTATCGCCGGCTGCATCGCCAATGCCCTGCTGGACAAAGGTGTGCCGGTGATGATGACCAACTTTGCAAGACTCCTAAACAAGCTGACTGATATGTATTCCGGTGACCGAAACGCATATATCAATAGCTTCAATTCCTTTCCGCTTCTGATCATCGATGATCTGGGAGTGGAGCGAAATTCGGAGTTTGCCCGAGAGCAGGTATTCAACATCATCGACAGCCGATACCGCAGCCAGCTTCCCATGATTGTGACCACCAATCTGACGGTGGATGAATTGAAAAATCCGGCTGATCTGGCGAGAGCAAGAATCTATGACCGGGTACTGGAACGGTGTACGGCGATCAAGGTGAACGATCAGAATATTCGGAAGCTGAACATGGCGGAGAACTTGGCCCGAGCAAAGCAACTGTTAGAGGGGGTGACGGCATGACAGAACAGGAAAAGAAACTCTTACAGGCGAAGCACCGCATAGAGGAAGCGGAGGCACGGAACCGCAAGAAAGAGCGAAGCATTAGAACCCGGCGGCTGATCCAGGAAGGTGCGATCTTGGAGAGTGTATTTCCCCAGGCACAGCACATGGAACTGGAAGCGCTGAAAGTGATTCTGGAGAAGCGACTGGGTACGAAAGATACGAATAACGGGGGCTGAGAACGAGCGTAGGCTTCCCGAAGGGCGCACTTACTCACCACCTCGTCGGAACAGACTTCATATCCATCGCTCCGCCCCGGAAGGGGCAGAGCTCACTCATTGCGTTGTTCCTCCTCTCCCTACAAAGGCCGATTGCCTTTGCAGGGTCCCCTGGTGGTGGTATTTCCGTTGGAAATCGTGCGCTCTCCGAGGGGGATGCGGCTGTTGCGACAGCCTGATGTCCAATGCCACAGCTCTGCGGATCTGCTGTCATTGTCCACGCAGTTGGTGTGCGGTACATACCGAACAGAATATCGTCGCTTGAAGCTACGGTATTCCACCAACTGCCCGCACAAACCTGCCACCGGCAGATTTGTTTGCGGTTATGACTATCAGTTGAACTGACAGTCATTTTCTCTTTGAAAAGAGAAACAGAAACAACGAAAGGAGGGAAAACGAGAATGGCGATTTA
>JAZURG010000121.1:0-6582 GCA_045606145.1 Faecousia sp. | reverse complement strand
GGGGAGGGGGACGTGGCGGTCAATTTCATTGTGCTGCCAGACTTCTTCGCGACCACGCTGACTGCCATCGGTGAGGAGGAAACTCCGCTGCGGAAATTCCTGATTGACTGCCTTTGCGGTCAGAATACCGGGCCGGGATACCTGCATTTTGACGTTTCCGGGGTTAAACCCATTCAGAATCTTGTGGAAAACCTCCTTTGGACCCTGCTGCAGGAAACACCCAACAAGCGGAAAATGAGCCAGATGACTATGGCGCTGCTGTTTATGCAGTTGACAGGTCACACCGAGACGCTGCTCAATGACGATTTGGAAGATGCCGCTGTTTTTCGTGTGCTGCGGTATGTGGAAACGAACTACGTCGGCGGAAGCTTTGGAGAGTTGACGGAGCAACTGCATTACGACCCCTCCTGGCTTTCTCGTGAGATAAAGCGGAAAACCGGCAAGACTTATACCCAGCTGGTGCAGGAAAAGCGGCTGGCCCAGGCAGCCTTTTTGTTGAAAAATACGGAGCGGAATGTGGCAGATATCTCCACAGCTGTTGGTTACGAAAATATCAGTTATTTCCACCGCATTTTTGCAGATGCCTACGGAAAATCTCCCAAGCACTACCGAATGCAAGAGAGGACACTTTTTTAGAAAACACAAGACCTCCCATTCCCACAATTGCTATGATAAACTGATAGCAACTGAAGAAGGGAGGTCTTTTCTTGCATTATTATTTGGCAATAGATATCGGTGCATCTTCCGGACGGCACATTTTGGGCCATGTAGAGGAAGGAAAGCTGATTCTGGAGGAAGTGTTCCGCTTCGATAACTTACAGCTCCATAAGAACGGCCATGACTGCTGGGATATGGACAATCTGTGGAACGGCATCATTGGCGGTTTGAAGGCCTGTAAGGAAATTGGAAAAATTCCCGCTACTGTGGGTATCGATACCTGGGCGGTTGACTATGTGCTGCTGGATGAAAAGGATGAAGTCATCGGTGATGCGGTGGCTTATCGAGACAGCCGCACCGAGGGAATGAACGAAATTGTAAATGCCATTATTCCGGCTGATGAGCTTTATTCCAGAACCGGCATCCAGTACCAACCCTTTAACACCATCTATCAGCTGATGGCTTTGAAGAAGGAGCATCCGGAACAGTTGAAGAAGGCAAAATGGATGCTGATGATCCCGGAGTACTTTAACTTCAGACTGACCGGTGTGAAACAGAATGAGTATACCAACGCATCTTCCACCAACCTTGTGAATGCGGAGAAGAAAACCTGGGATAAGGAAATTATTGCTTTCCTGGGACTTCCTACGGGCATTTTCCATGAGCTGGCGGTACCCGGCACGAAACTGGGTAATTTGCTTCCCGAAATTCAGGCAGAGGTAGGCTTTGATACCACTATGATCCTGCCTGCAACACATGATACGGGCTCGGCATTTCTTGCTGTACCTGCCCGGGATGAGTATGCAGTTTACCTGTCCAGCGGCACCTGGAGCTTGCTGGGGGTTGAGAATGAGGTTCCCATCACTACACCGGAAAGCCTTGCCCAGAACTTTACCAATGAGGGCGGCGCATGGTATCGTTACCGCTACTTAAAGAACATTATGGGTCTTTGGATGATCCAGTCCATCCGCCGGGAACTGAACGGCGTTGCCTATATCCAGGGTAAGCAGAAACGCACCGAATCTGCAAAGAAGTGGAGTTTCCCTGATTTGAGCGAAGCGGCAAAGAAGGAAAAGAATTACCGCAGCATCGTGGACGTGAATCGCGACTGCTTCCTGGCGCCTGATTCCATGATTCAGGCGATTAAGGATGAATGCGCACGTACCAATCAACCGGTTCCCGAAACTGTGGGTGAGATCATGCAGTGTGTCTACACCAGCCTCTCTATCTGCTACCGGGATGCAATTTTGAATCTGGAAAAACTGACGGGCAAGAAATACACCAGTATTAATATTGTTGGCGGCGGCTGTCAGGACGGTTATCTGAATGAACGCACGGCGAAGGCCACCGGCCTACCCGTTTATGCCGGTCCCATTGAGGGAACTGCCATCGGTAATCTGATCGTGCAAATGATTGAAGCAGGCGAATATGAGAACTTACAGACGGCTCGTGATGCGATCCGCAGAAGCTTTGAAATTAAGGAGGTACTTCCCAGATGAGCTACTTAGAAGCAAAAGCAAAATATGCTGTCCTTGGTATCGATACCGATGTTGCCATTGCCAAACTGAAGAATGTCCCTGTGTCCATGCACTGCTGGCAGGGTGATGATGTCCGCGGTTTCGACACCGACCCCAGCAAGCCCCTCACCGGCGGCATCCAGACCACCGGCAACTATCCCGGCCGTGCCCAGACTCCCGAGGAACTGATGGCCGACCTTGATATGGTTTTGAAGCTCTGCCCCGGCACCAAAAAAATGAACCTCCATGCTTCCTATGCCATCTTCGAGGATGGTGACTGGGCCGACCGGGACAAGCTGGAACCAAAGCACTTCCAGAAGTGGGTGGATTTCTGCAAGGAGCGGGGCCTGGGCTGTGACTTCAATCCCACCTTCTTCTCTCACCCCAAGGCCAACGGCCTGACCCTGTCCTCTCCCAATCCCGAAATTCGTAAGTTCTGGATCGACCACGGCAAGGCCTGCATCCGCATCTCCACTTATCTGGCGGAAGAGCTGGGCCAGCCCTGTGTTATGAACATCTGGACCGGTGACGGCTTCAAAGATATTCCTGCCGACCGCATGGGCCCCCGCGTCCGCTATAAGGAAGCCATCGACGAGATCCTTAGTGAGCCTTTCGACTTTAACAAGGTCAAGCCTTGTGTGGAAAGTAAGGTCTTCGGTATCGGCGTGGAAGCATATACCGTTGGCTCTGCCGAAATCAGCCTGAGCTACACCGCCATGAACAAGGATAAGTGCATTCCTCTGATGGACAACGGCCACTACCATCCTACCGAAGTCGTCAGTGATAAGATTCCCGCTCTGCTGACCTTCTTCCCGGAGATCGCCCTGCACATCACCCGTCCCATCCGTTGGGATAGCGACCATGTGGTTCTCCTGGACGATGAGACCAAGGAAATCTGCAAGGAAATCGTCCGCTGCGGCGGTCTTGAAGGTAGTGTGAAGATGGCACTTGACTACTTCGACGCTTCCGTTAACCGCATTTCCGCATGGGTGGTGGGCTTCCGCAATGTCCAGAAGGCTCTGTTAATGGCCCTCATTACCCCCGACTTGACGGCAATGCAGAATGCCGATAACTGGACAGAACTGATGGTCATGCAGGAAGAACTGAAGACCATGCCCTTCGGCGAGATCTGGACAGAGTACTGCCGTGAATGCGGTGCACCTGCCGACGGTGAGTGGTTCGCCGATGTGAAGAAATATGAAGCCGAAGTTCTGATCAAGAGAGGATAAGCTATGAAGAATATTATGAATGCTCCCTTTGTGGAGGAAATGCGGAAAACCACCGCAAATATGTACCGTCTTGGATGGGACGAGCGCAACGGCGGCAACATCAGCTATCTGCTGGATGAAACCGAAGTAGGGGAGTACCTTGACCTGAACAACGTCATCCGCACCATCCCTCTGGGCTTCGATGCCACTTCCATTATTAGTAAAATCTTCATCGTCACCGGCACCGGCAAGTATTTCAAGAACGTGGACGGCGATCCCGAGACCAATCTTGGCATCGTTCGTATAGCAGCCGACGGCCAGACCGCTGAACTGCTGTGGGGCTATAAGGATGGCGGCAAGTTTACTTCCGAATTCCCCGCACACCTGATGAGCCACATGGCAAGACTGTCCGTGGATCCTGAAAACCGTGTGGTCATGCACTGCCATCCCACCTACACACTGGCTATGAACTATGTCCACGAGCTGGACGAGAAGAAGTTCACCCATACTCTGTGGGAGATGTGTACCGAGTGCATCGTGGTGTTCCCTGACGGTGTCGGCGTTCTGCCCTGGATGCTCTGCGGCACCAACACCATCGGCGAAGCTACCGCGGAAAAGATGAAGGAATTCCGCCTGGTGGTCTGGGGCATGCACGGCATCTACGGTGCAGGCAAGACCATGGATGAGACCTTCGGTCTGATTGAAACAGTTGAGAAGGCTGCTCAGATTTACATGCTCACTGCCCATCTGCCCAGAGTTAACACCATCCGGGATGATCAGATGGTGGAACTGGCAGAATTCTTCGGGGTCAAGTACCGTAAGGATTTTCTGAATTTGAACTAAATAATTGATAGCCACCGCTGCTTTCAGCGGTGGCTATTTCCATAACTCAGTATTTTTGGTTTTCGATTCTGTATTGCTGCGGCGTTTTGCCTGTTACATCCCGGAAGGCTTCACTATAGTGGCTGGAGGATGCAAAATGCAGCATATCAGCAATCTGGGAAATGGGTGCAGACGTGCTGACAAGCATCAGCTTGGATCGTTCCACCCGGACATATTTGATATAGGTGCTGATGGAAACGCCCATCTCTTTTTTGAATTTTCGGGACAGGTAGTATTCTGAGTAGCCGACATGCTTGGCAAGGGTGGCCAATTTCAGCTCCTGCTCAGAATGGAGTTCGATGTAATCCCGGCAACTGCGGATCTGGGAAGACACCACTGGGTTGGTACGATGCTTTCGTACCCGGAAGATGAAGTCCTCGAACATGACGAGGTTCAGAGAGGTGAGTTCCGAAATGGATTTACACTGGGCCATGCTCTCAATATACCCATCACCCACAGCATAGGCGGTATCTGTAGAGATGCCTGCCTGGATCGCTTCCCGGATGCAGAGCGTTGCAAACCCAGTGGAACGGATAATTGAAGCCTGCGGGGATTCGCTGTTGCGGGGGCGCATGGCATTGAACAGGTGATTGGCCCGGGAGATTGCTTCCCGATAGTTGATATCGCCCTCCCGGATCATCTGAAGCAGAGTTTGCTCTGCCATATATGTCTGTATCCAATCGTTCCCCGATGGTTCAAGGTCGGCTGACAGCGGAGTAAGGATCCTATTGCGAGGCTGGAACTGGATATCGCTGCGGTTCAGCTTTTCGCCGTTGACGCAGAAGTGCAGCATCAATCCGTACTGCTGGAACATAAGGGTGGGCACCACACTGATCCGTTTCATAATGCTGATGTACTGTTTCCGGAAGGTGGTGTCGATATGATACCGGTTAACACTTTCCTCCAGAAGGGATGCAGACACTTCCGCATTGTACACAGGTCCCATCAGATAGATGCTTTTCAGCACAGTCTTTTCCGATTCGAATACCGCACACCACATGAGCCCCAGATCGCTGCCCAGAATCAGTGGTTTTCTGTTCTTTTGGGCATATTCCAGCATATAGTCGATACCGCCAATGAATCCGAGAATCTTATCCAGTACCAGATGTTCTGCGTTGGTATCCAGCAGATGACCATCCGTGTCATAATGCCACAGCGGAATATTGGTGCCGCAGGTTAGCAGTTCTTGCATGGTAGCAATTGCCGATGAATCCATAGTATCCCTTCTTTCTGACCATAATTATACCACGAATCAGCTTTAGATACAATAATTTTGTCTTTTTGAAAAACAGAGCAAAATTATGATATCTGAAACGAATCTGTTGTTCACGGTTGCGATTCAAATAAACTATAATCATACTGAAGAAAAGGGGAAATTCCCTCTAAATTTTCAAAGGAGTGCGTACTATGGCAAAGACAAAGACTCCCAAGGCGGACCGTCTGCCTCTGGGCAAATTCCTGGCATGGAAATCTTCTGATATTACCAGCGCCGGTGTATTCCTAATCGTCACCACCTATATGTCCCTGTTCTGCACGGACTATCTGGGAATGACACCTCTGGCTGTGGGTAATATCATTCTGATCAGTAATGTCATCGACTTCTTTACGGATCTGATTGCTGCTTATGTTATTGACAACACCAAGACCAAGTGGGGTAAGGCCCGTCCCTATGAGCTGGGCGCCATCGGCATGACCTTGTGCACAACCCTAATCTTCATTACGCCCGCAGGCTGGAGCGATACTCTGAAGATCGTCTGGGTGTTCTCTATGTACACTTTCCTCTTTGGCGTTTTCAACACCTTCCGCACCAGCGCCAACGTACCTTACCTTGTTCGTGCCTTCGACAACAACCGTACGCTGATCGGTAAGGTGTCCTCCTATGGCGGCATCGTCACAACCATGGGCTCCATGGTCGTTTCTCTGACTTTCCCCAAGCTGATGGCTACCCTTGCTACTCAGGAGGGCGGCTGGACAAAGCTGATCCTGATCTACATGATCCCTCTGACCGTTCTGGGTCTGCTGCGCTTTGTCTTCGTAAAAGAGAATCCTGCCATCGATGCCCAACAGGTCAAAGACAAGGTGGATTTCAAGGACATCTGGACTATGATCCGGAAAAACGGCTATGCATGGCTGTACCTGCTGATCATGTTCTTCTTCCAGACCATCCAGTCCATCGGTGCTCTGTCCTATTACTTTAAGTACATCGTGGGCGATGTGGGTGCTGCAGGCCTGCTGAGCATTATGAGCTTCGTGCTGCTGCCCACCATGTTCCTGTTCCCTCTGATTATGAAAAAACTCAGTGCATCTCAGATCATTGC
>JAZURG010000120.1:0-2012 GCA_045606145.1 Faecousia sp. | reverse complement strand
TTCGTCCAATTGGACAGGCTTTCTTGCCATTTTTGTTCCCTCTCTTTACTATGTTCTGCCGAAACAGTTTTTTTATTGTATTTATTTTAGCATCTTTTCATCCCTTTTGCAAGGTCATTTTGCCTTTCCCCGCTTCAGTTTCCGCCTTTTTCCGGATTGTATACCTTCCGTACAACCAATCCGTACTATTTGTGCAATTTTTCATTCAATTCTTCATTTCACAGTCAAAACAAAAACAGGACACCCCAGTGAGGGTGACAGAAAGGAAGGAGTTATCCTTTACATTACATCATACGAAAAAGCGAAACCGCAAACCTTAGCTGGCTTGTGATTTCTTGTTCTGCGTGATAGAATGAAAGCGATAAACTTGAATTTGACGAGGAGACCATAATATGAGTATCACCCAGACTTTTTACGATAATCTGGCATCCCAATATGATAAACTGTTTCTTGATTGGCAAGCCACCACACAGGAACAGGCAGTCATTCTGGACAAACTTTTTGTGAGTAATGGCTTTGACAAATCTGCACATATTCTGGATTGTGCCTGTGGAATCGGAACGCAGGCAATTGGACTTGCTGCCATCGGCTACAATGTAACAGGTTCGGATATTAGTGACGGAGAAATCGCTGAAGCCAAAGAACGAGCCAAGAAGAACAATGTAAAAGTTTCCTTTGAACACGCTAACTTTTGCGCTTTGTCAGATACTTTCACCAAGCAATTCGACATTGTTATTGCGATGGATAATGCCTTGCCCCATATGCTTACCAGCAATGATTTGGCATCCGCCATCAAGAGTATCGTAAATCAGATTAAGGATGGCGGTATGTTCGTTGCCAGTATTCGGGATTATGACGCCCTGCTTATGGACAAGCCGCCCTATTCCCCTCCATATATTCACAAAACAGCAAAAGGGCAGAGAGTTTCTTTCCAGACCTGGACATGGGAAGGCGATAACTATCGGCTAATCCAGTATATCGTTGATGACGAGGATACCCTGCAAGTGAGCAAATTTGAATGCGAATACAGAGCCACCCGCAGACAGGAAATGACCGACTTGCTTATGGCAAACGGATGTAGCGAAGTGGTATGGATGTTCCCCGAAACAACGGGGTTCTATCAGCCTATTGTAGTTGCGAAAAAATAAGTGATACCTTTGTCCAATTCCAATTTGTCGAATTTCATACTCCCATCGGCTTTCGCCACCCCAAACCAAACAAACCCCTGCACAGTACCTCAACGGTAATCTGTGCAGGGTTTCTTCATTTTCCGATCGTTTTCAGTTTCTTCTGTTATTGCCCCGTCTGCCGAAGATCAGCAGCAGCCGCACCAGCTGTCCCAGAGAAACAGCAGTCGCCGACACATAGGTCATGGCAGCAGCCTTCAGGGTCTTTCTCGCGCCCACCAGCTCGGTATCGGTGAGCAGATTGCCGCTCTCAATGGCCTGTAAAGCCCGGGAGCTGGCATTGAACTCCACCGGCAGGGTCACCAGCTGGAATACCAGAGAGAGCGAAAAGCACAGGATGCCCACATATACAAAGCTGTACAGCGCATAGCTCACCGAGGACAGCACCACGCCCAGCATGATCAGGGGCATGGCAAGCCGGGAACCGAAATTGGTCACCGGAATAATGGCTGCCCTCAGCTTGATGGGGGCATAATTTGTGGCATACTGCACTGCGTGACCGGCCTCATGGCAGGCAACACCGATGGCAGCCGTGGAGCAACTGTCGTACACACTGTCGGACAGACGGATCGCATTGGATTTGGGGTCATAATGGTCTGTCAGATTGCCGGATACCCGCTGGATCTGCACACCGTAAACACCGTTGGCGGAAAGAACACGGCGGGCGGCATCCGCACCGGTGATCCTGCGGGTGGAGATTTGTCGGGAATAACGGTTGAAGGTACTCTTGACCGATGCGCTGGCCCACAGAGATAAAAGAATGCAGGGCAGCACGATTACAATCTATGTCCAGTCAAAGCCATAATAGTAATGGGGGTAGAACAT
>JAZURG010000119.1:0-12100 GCA_045606145.1 Faecousia sp. | reverse complement strand
CAGGCAGATGCAGAAACCGGACGGGTTGGATCCAGAGCTTTAACCTTATCTGCCAGACGCTTGGCCCAAGCAAAGCCGTCGGCAGAGCCGTCACGTTCCTCCACTTCGTTGCCGGTGCTCCACATGATAATACAGGGATGGTTATAATCCCGGTTGATCATATCCTCCAGATCCCGCTCCCAGCGGTCCTCGAAGGTCATGTGCAGACCGAAGCTGGTGCGGCCCAGTACCCACTCGTCAAAGGCTTCCTCGATGACCAGCATACCCAGCTCATCGCAAACCTTCAGGAATGTGGGACTGAAAGGATTGTGTGCGCCGCGAACAGCGTTATAGCCACTTTCTTTCAGCAGACGGATACGACGTCGTTCCGCTGCTTCAAAGTCCGCAGCGCCCAGAACACCCAAATCATGGTGGATACAGCCGCCCTTCATCTTTAAGGGCTTACCATTTAGCAGGAAGCCATCCTTTGCATTGACCTCTATGGTACGGATACCCACGGACTGCACCGTCACATCTTCTCCAACAGATACCTCCAGTGTGTAAAGGTAGGGATCCTCCACGCTCCAGAGGTGGGGATTAAGTACAATCATCGAGTCCGTATTGCAAGCAGTTGCGACAGTATTTCCCTCGACATCTTTCAATTCATAGCAAATCTGCTCCGGCTCACCGGTCACCTCTACGGAGAGGCTCAGTACAGCTTTCGTGTCCGTCAGGGATTGGGTTGCCACACGCAGCCCATAAGGTCTCACCGTGTCCTTTTCGCCCACATGCAGCCACGCATTCCGGTAAATGCCTGCGCCCACGTACCAACGGGAATTGGGCTTCATGCGACTATCGGTGTGGACCATGATCTCATTCTCACCCAGACGAACGGCATCGGTCACATCCACGCAAATGGAGGTGTAAGGATTCAGGTGCTTGGCAACAAACTTCTTATTCACCCAGATTTCCGTCATACCGGAAATGCCTTCAAACTCCAGCCATACCTGCTTACCTGCGGCAGTATCCTTGAGAAGGAATGTTTTCTTATAGTAAAGTCCCGCACCATCGAAGAAACCCTCATCCAGCCCGGCGGGACTGTAAGGATCACGGCCCTTTTCAATGGAATAATCATGGGGTAAGTCTGTCTTTTTCCAGCCCTGCAGCATATTCACCAGCAACGGATTTTGCAGTGCTGCCTCAACATATTCCCAATTCTGATTCAGAGAAATTCGCTTCATCTTTCGTCCTCCTTCATAAAGGTTCCAAGATACGCAAGACTGGGTTTCACAGTTCGCGTTTGGGTGCTGCGGTCAACCGAGATCAGGCCAAAGGTCATAGAATAGCCCTTCTGCCATTCAAAGTTATCCAGCAAACTCCAGTAGCAGTATCCCTTTACCGGAATACCGTCTGCAATGCAGTTATTAACACCGGTTACAGCTCTGCGGATAAATTCCACACGGCGGGTATCGTCAGCGGTAGCAACGCCATTTTCCGTAACGATCAGATCACCCTGAAATTCCAGGGCAACCCGGCGAATCACATTTTCCAGAGCTTCCGGATAAAATTCGTAGTTCATTTGGGTCAGCTCCGCGCCTTCAGGCATCGGCAGCTGACCAAAGCGTCCGATCTGGGATCGGGTATAGTTCTGGACTCCCAGAAAATCATCATCCTTAATGTAAGGAAGATAGTGCTGAAATTCCTCGTGCCACTCCTTAACGGCTTTCTTTTCGCCACCCCGGACAGCCTGAATGTCATGAAGGCTCAGGGAAAGACCAATTTTCAAATGGGGGCAGATTGCCTTCATGGCATCTCTTGCTGCGCAGTGGGCGCGCATAACCAACAAATCACCTTCCGCGCTGCGCTGAGAGACGAAGGTGTGGAGCTTGTCCGTATCAAACACATCCATGTTTTCCGCTGCAGCAATTTTCTGATTCGCCAGCATCTGCTTTAGATTGATTCCCACCTGTGCCTGTCCATCAGTCTCCTTCTTCTTTTTGGGCAGCAGCATCTGCTTCATATACCGCTTGGCAATAGCAGCCAATTGCAGGCCCATGTTGGCTTCGTTGATGGTGCATACATACTCCATTTCGCTTCCCAATTGCTCAGCGATATAAACGCAATAGCGTTTGAAATATTCCACAGTGGATTCCACTTCCCATCCACCCTTGGAGATCAACCATTTGGGACTGGTGAAATGATGCAGTGTGACAATGGGTGTAACTCCATGCTCCTTACAGCAACGGATCACATTCCGATAGTGCTCTGTTTCCTTTTTATCGAACACACCCTCCTGGGGTTCGATTCGTGCCCACTCGATGGAGAAACGGTATGTATTCAATCCAGCGGAGGAAAGAAGTTGGATGTCCTCTTCATAGCGGTTATAGTGATCTACCGAATTACCGCTGGGCTCGATGAAACTGCCGGATCTCATATGCTCCATGGCCCAATAATCACTATGGATATTATTGCCCTCTACCTGATGGGCAGCAGTGGCAGCACCGAGCAAAAAACCTTTCTCAAACATAAACATTCCTCCATCTTGCGGTTCTGATTAGTATAATAGGGCAAGGCAGAGCCTTGCCCTATGGATAGTTTTTACTGATTTGCTTCAGTATTCATATTGGCCGTGTGCTTTTCGGCAATGAACTTTTCAATCTCGGGCATTTCTTTATCCAGCTTGCTCAGGAAGAAAACGCAAACCACAAGGACAATCAACAGAATGATGGGAATTACACTGTAGAGCATACGAACCATGGTAATGGCGCTCTCGGGCTGTGCAACGACTGCACCGTCAGTTGCGGTGATAAAGCCACCCAGATCCAGGAACACACCCAGCATAAAGCCACCAAGACCCTGACCCAGCTGACCGCTGATACCGTGAGCCAGCTGGTTGGTGGTACCTTCCAGACGGGCCAGTCCCTTGTACTCATTGTAGTTAAACAGATCCATCAGGATGACGATGCACAGGTAAGAAACAGGCAGGTTCAGGCAGGCCATCAGCACACCGGCGCCCATGAGGATACCGGTGTTGGCACCGGCAATAAAGTTCAGAGCATAGCCGGCAATTGCCAGAACAGCACCGCCCATGATGATCTTGGTAACAGAGAACTTCTTCAGCAGCAGGGGCATGAACAGCATGACAGGCAGCAGCATGATGCCCATAATGCTCAGAATACCCAGACTGTCAGTGTTGCCGACAATGTAGGTGAAGTAGTAGGTCTGAACAGACATGTTCTGCAGGGCATTGAACACAATGATCATGCCGGCGTAGAACCAGACGTACTTATTCTTGGTGAACACGGCCCAGACATCCTTCAGCGTAACCTTGGTGTGCTGGGAACCGGCATCAATGGAGGGGTTCTCCTTAACAAATACGAAGCGGCCCAGAGCCAGGATGCACAGAGGAACAGCATACAGAGCAACCAGCTTGCTCCAACCAGCAGCGCTGGTGGCGATTCTGCCCATGGCAATGGGGAAAGACAGGGAAACGACCATGGAGCCCAAAGTGGTGACAATGCCGCCATAGGAACCGACCTTACCCAGCAGTTCACGGTCGTTGTCAAATGCACGGATCATGTAGGCAGTGCTGCCTGCGCCGCGGAGGGTATTGAACACACCCCAGATAAAGGTATACATGAAGAACACCCACAGAACCTTGACGGTCTGGCTGGCACCGGTGGGACCGCTGAACATCAGGAATGTGCAGATCCACATACCCACGATACCTAGTTCGTAGGGACGACCCTTGCCGAGCTTGGAGTTAGTGTTGTCGATGATATAACCGGCGATTACATCGGTCACAGCATCAAAAATGTTGCTGACCAGCAGGATGGTACCAACCAGAGTGCCGGAAAGGCCCAGATAGTTGGTACAATAGATTGCGAGATAGGTGGTGACGATGATGTTAAGGCCTGCCATGGAAATATCGGAAGTTTTCCAGGCCAGAAATCTTCCAAAGGGGAATTTCTTTTTCCCCGCGGGGTTTGCTAAACGTTTGCCCATAATTTGCTCCTCTCTGTACATTGACCATTTACTGTTCGTAAAATTCACAACATATGTTGCAAATCTTGTACTGATATCATATAATAACAGCATAATCCCAGCAATCAACACATTTTGCTTTCGTGACCTATACGCAACACAAAATCGGTTTATGTTGCATTTCTCCGGAGATTCCACACATTACACAAATTTAAAATCTTGTTTTTGTTCATTCAGTACACCCGTTTTTGAAAGGAAATAAGCCTATGAAGACAGATATCCGAACAAAATATACAAAAAAGGTAATTCGGGAATGTTTCTTTGATTTGTTGAAGGAGAATCCACTGAATCGGATCACGGTGAAAGCAATTTGTGAGAAGGCTGACATTAACCGAACAACCTTTTACCGGTACTATAAGGATCCGTTTGACCTGATGGAACAAATCGAGAACGAAATGCTCGATGCGTTCCGAAACCATGCCAAAGTAATGATGCCTGTTGATATGGAAAGTGCCTTGGAAACTATGTTCTCTGCTGTCATCCATAATCAGGAAATGTATCTGGTTCTGATTTCTGACAATGCAGACCGCTCCTTTGTCCGTAAAATGATTCTCGAAACCTACGATCTTTTCAAAGAGAGCCTGGCCAAAACCTTTCCGTCTCTTTCAGATAATCAGCGGCGTTGGATGTACTACTACATTGCCCAGGGTAGCGTTAGTGTCACGATTGACTGGCTTCATCGGGGTATGAAAGAGACTCCAGCCGAGATGGCTTCCTTTATAGCGGAAATGAATTTGGCTGTTTTGGAGCATAAATTCACTGCTTGGTGATTCAGATTTATATCAAGAAAATGTACAAGGGGCTGCCTCACTTGTTTAGTGAGACAGCCCCGTATGCTATGCCTATAATCCTTGATTTGGTTCTAATAATTCATCAGCCGGTTTGTCTTGTAATTCAAAACGGAGGTAAACTGTTGAGCCTCTACGGTATCAACTTTATAATCAGATCCCTTGAACCGTCTTTTTCCAAAAACGCAAGCACCCTCCTGGCAAGGACACACATTTCTTCATTGACGCTCAATGGAGAACAGTTGATGGTACACTCATAATAACGATGAATCCTAATTAGATCCGCAATCAGCGGCAGCATCAGGATGTTCTGCTCGCCGAGCAACTCAATGGTGTATTCAAACCGCTTGCCCTTGTTTTCATGGATCTGACTCAGAACATTTTCCGGCAGCAGAGCATTGCAGGCTGTTTCGATCCGGTCATACAGAGCAATAAACTCGGCGGCACTCCCGGCGGGCCCCCGACGACAGAGTTTCTTCTTCAGCCGTGCCGCTTCCTTCTCCACGCAGTTGGGGTTGACCACAAGGATGGAATAGTAGAGGATCATCACGATGGAGAAACCTAAAAACAGCACAAACTCATTGCAGAACAGCCGGTAGAAATAGCTGATTTCCCCTCCGGCAGGGACAGGCGCATACATCAGCATAATGCTGATAAACAGTGTAATCAGCACATTGAAGGTGATGTACCAAATGAGGTATTTGAACCGATTTTTGATGCTGGCAACCACATAGTCAAGGGTTGCATCCGAAGCCATCAGTGCATCAATTCTGGACAGGAAGAAAGTGTAGCCTGCCAGGGTCGTACCATAGAGTCCCGCAATGATCTCCGAGCAGGTGGAGATAATGGACATGAACACATCCGCGCCGGGGAACAGTCTCTCTTGGGCCGAAAGCCAAAAGACCACAAACTGGGCAATAACATTGACACCTATCAGACTGGGCAGGGACATGACGGCAATGGCGGCCTCACTTTTTAATGCAGCTTCCTTTTGCAGTTTTTTATGTAACAACATGATTAACTCCCCTCCGGCAGTGCGATGTGCAGAGCCTTGGTTACGGTTTTGATTTCGACTTTGCTATGCTCGCCGCCACTTTCTCCATCCAGTGTCCAGGCTGTGGGATCAGACTCAATCTCAAATCGGTTCGCACGAATGAAATACATACAGCTTGCATCAAAATTCCGGGCAATCAGGCTGTTGCGTAATTGCTCATATTCCCGGACAGACTTGGGCAGACGAATGAACAGGCCATCCAGAACACCATCATCAAGTTCTACATCCTTAGCAACCAAATTTTTCATGCCTGCGATGGACCGGGAATTTGAAATGGATCCAAAGAGAAAGTTGCCTGTCAGGATGGTATCCTCTGCTTTGATTACCATGTTGCGGCAGGCGGCGCGGACATGGGTAAGATCCATTTCTTTCACGGCATTGGCGGCATAGGCAAGCATACCCCAGCGGTTTTTCTGTTTTTGATCCGTGGCATAGGAAACGCTGGTACCGATACCAAAAGCTGCCACATAAGAAAAATACCGACCTGCAAAGTTACCTGCATCCAGACACATGATGTGATCTCCGGCTGCAATCCTTGCCGCTTCAGGGATATCCCTGGGAATGAAATTTGACCGGGCAAAGTCGTTGACGGTTCCGGTGGGAATGTAACCAATCTCTTTCGGTATATCCAACCGCAGCACCCCGTTGATCAGTTCGTGAAGCATACCATCGCCACCTGCTGCTACGATGCGGTCAAATCGCTCACCATCCCGGATAATTTTGATCGTACAGTCCCGGCTGGCTTGAGTAGGATGGGCCACTACCTCAAAACCAGCCTTTGTAAAGATGTCCAGCACGGTTCCCAGATGTCTGCAAATTTCACCGGTACCGGAGTGGGGATTGAAGATAAAGAGCATTCTTTTCATAGGCACATCCTCCCTGGATTTCATTGTTTTTATTGTAATACACACACTTTTTCGGAGCAATACCGGAGTAAGAACGGTATGCTTCCAAAGCAACAGTATATAAAAAATCGTATCGTTACATAAAAATGCAGCAATTTTATACAAAGTGTTGCACTAAAACCAAACGGTATAAAACCGTTCTATACGAAGAGTTGACTTAAAACGCATTGTCTTGTAAGATACAAGTGTTGCATTTGAAGCAAAGCGAACGGTTAGAGGCATTGTGGTTCAGGTAGGGAGTGCATAATATGGAGCGGGAAAACCAAAGAATTGTTATTACCAAACGGATGCTGAAAGAGAGCATGCTGAAAATTTTGAAAGAAAAAGAACTGGATACCATTAATGTTACGGAACTGTGCCGGGAAGCAGGCGTTAACCGGGCTACCTTTTACCGGCATTATGAGATTCCCAGAGATGTGCTGATGGAGATACAAAGGGATCTTTACCGGGAGCTGCGGCAGCAGGTGAAGATGCCCAAATCTACTGATGAGATCCGTCCGGTCATTGAAAAGCTGTGTTATTATTTGGACGATCATTTGGAATTGCTGCGCATTCTGATCCGAAGCAATTCTGACACGGATTTTGCAAACTTTATGAATGATATCTATCTGGAGTTAGCGAAGGAATACAGTCACATGGATGTGCTGAAAAAACTGAGCAAAGAGGACATCCAGCTTTTGACGCTGTACAGTGCAGGTGGAAGCTATTTTGTTCTTCGAAGCTGGATTATGGGTTCCATCAAGAAAAGTCCCAAGGAAATGGCAGACTATGTATATGGTCTGGTAGACAAAACAGAGAAACTCTTACTGAGCAGTCTGTCCGAGAGAAAGAAGAAATAATGCGAAAAGATACCGCCTCCGAAGCAATTTCGGAGGTGCCTTTTTGTTGGGCGGCAGGAGAAAGAGAGGGCATCTCCTGCCGGAGGAAGATATAATACTTCACAGCAATGGCGCACTATGAAGTTATATAATAAACTGCTTATTCGTTTTCATCCAGTGCTTCGACAGTCTGTTGTATAGTCTGCATCTGAAGACCGGTAAGCGTAGACATTCCCAGAGAAGCCATCAGTTCCTCTCTGGTAGCTTGATGGTTCTTTGCCATATTGTTTACCTCCATTGCTGATTAGCCTTTTACATAGCGATTACATATCTGTATGGCAGCATGATTACCACAACAATCAGTATAGAACAAGCCATTTCTGCGAACAATGGCAGATTATTTAGCTCTGCTGTAAGTGCAGCAGCAGCGAGAATAATGTAAACAGCGCAGCATTTGCAATAAAGAGAGGGCCTCCCGGTTGCTTCGGGAGACCCATGGAGGAAACCGGAAACAATATGGAAATGTGAACAAATTGAAAGGAGACTTATCTGTTTCCGATTTTTACAATCCGAGTATCATTCTATTCCCATATTTTTGATATATCAATCCGCAGTTTAGAACGATTCGATACAAGTGCAACACATTTCTGAAAATTGTCCCGTTTTTGTTTCTGTAGATTTGCTATACTGATTGTGAGCATTCTATGCAGAAAGAAAAGGAGCGATAATATGGCACAGTTTGTAAAACTTGACACAACCAACTTAAATCCCCTGCGCCAGATGGACCCCAGACTGGTTTCCTACAATGTGGAGATGACCGAGGTAACCGGCGGTACCTTCTGGAAAGCCTATACCGAGGCGCAGGTGGACGGCACTGAGGAGTTCCCTGTTATCAAGGATTGGACCAATATGGGCAATCTGCAGCAGTGGTACGATCCTATCGACACCACCAATCCCCGCCTGATCAAGCTGGCAAAGGAACTGGGTCCCGCATGGGTGCGTGTTTCCGGCACCTGGGCCAACAAGACCTACTACGATTTTGACGGTAAGTGCAATGGCAAAGCTCCTGAAGGCTTCCAGAATGTACTGACCAAGCAGCAGTGGCTGAATCTGCTGGACTTTGTGAAGGCCGTTGGCGGCAAGCTGCTGGTTTCCATTGCAAACTGTCCTGGTATCCATGCTGCCGACGAGCCAATGCCCTTCGAGCAGGCAGATCTGCTGTTCCGCACCTCCAAGGAATACGGTGTTCCCATTTCCGCAGCAGAATTTACCAATGAACCCAATCTGATTGCACTGTCCGGTCTACCTCAGGGTTATACTGCCGCAGACCATGCCCGTGACCATGATCTGTTCGGCGCGTGGCTGAAGGAGAATTATCCCGAGTGCTTGTTTGTTGGCCCCTGCACTGTAGGCGACATTGATATGTTCGGCATGGGCAACGATGGAGCAGGCGGCGGCATGGCAGCAGGCTACGACATTGTTACCACAGAGAACCTGCTGGGAGAATATAAGTCCAAGATGGATGTGTTCAGCTACCACTACTACAACGGCGTTTCCGAGCGTGGCGCAGCCATGGGCGGACACTGGCCCTACCAGGCTATTCTGACCGAGCAGTACATGGGCATCGCAGCTCACTGTGCCCGTCAGTATACCTCCAAGCGGGACAAGTATGTTCCCGGTGGTCAGATGTGGGTCACAGAATCCGGAGATGCTGGCTGCGGCGGCAACACCTGGGCATCTACCTACGCCGATGTTCCCAGAACCCTGAACGAGCTGGGCGAGTTCTCCACCGTTACCGACGGTGTGATCTTCCACAACACCCTGGCATCCTCTGACTACGGCTTCCTGAAGCATGGCACCTTTGAACCTCGCCCCAACTATTTTGCCGTCAAGCTGTGGAATACCCTGATGGGCAGCACCGTTTACGACTCTGGCATCAAGATTGAAGAAGGCAAGCATGTATACTGCCATTCCCGCAAGGACGGCAAGGATGGCTGCGTCTATCTGATTATTAACAATTCCTGGACCGAAACCACTACCGTGGAGCTACCCAAGACTGCCGAGGTTTATGCCCTCACCGGAAACGGCGGTATGCGCTCCCGTACCATGCTCCTGAATGGCAAGGAACTGAAGCTGGGCGAGAACGATGAACTGCCTGAGATGATCGGCGTTACCATGGAAGATACCGTAGATATCGCACCCAGCGGTTGTGCTTTTATTGTGTTGTAAAAGGCTATACGGTTATGAAGAAAGTACGGAAAGTTCTTGTGATTATCCTTGTCGCACTCCTGCTGATTGCAGGTGTTGGCGGATTTATGGGATATCGTATTATTTATCCGAAAGCAATCACATCCGGAGACGGAGAGAATCTCGTTGTTTGCATTGGTGACAGCATTACATACGGACAGGGTGTTATGAGCAGTCGTGATGTGGACAGCTATCCTGCTCAGTTGGCAGAACTTCTGGGTGATAGCTATCGTGTTGTCAATTACGGTCTACCCAACAGAACACTGCAATCCAGCGGTAACATGCCCTATACACAGGAAAAATTGTACGAAGAATCTTTGGTGCAGAATGCTGTCACTGTGATTATTATGCTTGGATCCAATGACAGCAAGCCGGACTTCTGGAATGCAGATCGGTTCGAGGTGGAATACACAGCCTTCATTCAGCAGTATCAAAATATGGAGAGCAAGCCTGATGTGTATGTCATGATTCCTCCGTCAATCTTTCTGGAAGAACCCGATTCCGGCGATTGCAGTGATGAGATCGTCCGTGAAGAACTAATTCCGATTCTTAAGCATATCTCCAGGGAAACCGGCGCTTCTCTGATTGATTTGTATTCCCTGACAGAAAACCATCCAGAATGGTATGCTGATGGACTCCATCCCACAAAAGAGGGCAATGAAGCCATTGCACAAGAAATCTATAAAGCAATTACCATCCAATAATTAAAGCCCTGCCGAACACCAAGTTCGGCAGGGCTACAATTATGTGTTCAGTTCATTATACAATCGGATTCCAAGCTTCAACCCCTCAATAAAAGCCTGGCTTTTCGTGATTTCGGCATATGCTTCGTAAAGGAGCGTGAGGACATATTCTCCATTGCCGACGTTTTGCTCGTTGGCAGATACATGGTCCTTGAGTGTCTGGATGTATTCTTCCGTGTTCATACATGGATCAACTTCTCCCCCACGATTTTCTTGACTCTTCTTACGTGAATGTTATTCATACGCTGAACACAGGTGATATGATCAGCGGCTATCAGTTCTTCGGTGACACCTTCAAATGTCTGTATCTGCCTCGTGATCCTTTGGATATAATAATCACCGCTTCGGAGATATTTGATATTTATAACCATGCCTCCTTTGGTTTGAAACTGTCATTGTACAGAAGCAAAGGCTAATAGTCGAATATACCGCAAGCGAAAAACGCTCCGTTTCATCTAGAACCGGGGCGCAATGCTTAGATATAGAGGTTTACCCGAATATCAGTCCATTTGTGGACTCTGTGTTTACTGCTTAGGCTGTACATATAAGCCTTCGCATCCTTGTAGATTACGGTGAATGTGGCAAACTTCTGATAATTCCTTAATTCCTGCCATCCTTGATAGTGGCCTGTACAGCAATTAAGCTTGCAGATATAAAAAGAAATCCCACCTGATTACTCAGGTGGGATTCTTTCAGTGAACGCAAATACATTCCTCACAATGTGCAGGGTTCGTATTTGCGCTTCATGGTGACCCGTACGGGAATCGAACCCATGTTACCGCCGTGAAAGGGCGGTGTCTTAACCGCTTGACCAACGGGCCTGGTAGCGGCGACCTGACTTGAACAGGTGACAAGCCGGGTATGAACCGGATACTCTACCAACTGAGTTACGCCGCCATGTGTGGCCAAGCTGATGATCGGCACCGCCGAATCAGCTTCATCAGTATACAACGGCCCGGTCGATTTGTCAAGAACTTTTTTCAAAAATCCCGTTGTTTTTTTCGCCGGGCTGTCGTATGATAGGCGAAAGGAGCTGATACCATGAAACGAATCGTGACCATGCAGGATTTGAGCTGTCTGGGCAAGTGCTCTCTGACGGTGATCCACCCGGTCATTTCCGCCATGGGCGTTGAGTGCGCCGTGCTTCCCACGGCCCTTCTCTCCACCCACACGGCCTTTCCCGGCCCGGCAGTGCGGGATCTCAGTGATTTTACCCGGCCCATTCTGGACCACTGGGCGGCCATCGGAGCGGGCTTTGACGGCATCCTCACGGGCTATCTGGCGAATCCGGCCCAGGCGGACCTGGCTCTGGAGCTGATCGACCGCTTCGGCGGAAACGCCCTGGTGGTCCAGGACCCGGCCATGGGGGACCACGGGCGTCTGTATTCCGGCATCTCCCCCGCCATGGTGGAGGCCCACCGGCGCATCTGCCGGCGTGCCGATCTGATCCTGCCGAATCTGACCGAGGGCTGCATGCTGGCGGGCATGGCCTATGAGGAGCGGACCGATCTGGACTTTTGCC
>JAZURG010000118.1:0-8387 GCA_045606145.1 Faecousia sp. | reverse complement strand
ACATCCAGCGGCTGGCCCATAATGGAATAGACCAGATCGATCATATGGCAGCCCAGAAAGTACAGCATACCGCCGGGGTAATTATCCAGCCAATCCCGCTTTTCCAGTGGGTGGCAGCAGCTCATCTGCGCCTCAACGCAGAGAATTTCTCCCAGCTTTCCCGCCTTGATATCCTCTTTCAGCTTCATGATCGCCGGATTGTACCGGTACATATAGCCCGTATGGAACACTAGCTTTTTTTCCGATACCGTATCGATCAGCCGGTCAAAATCGTCATCGGAAATACCACCCGGCTTGTCCATCTGGATATGCAAACCCTTTTCCGCAGCCATCAATGCGTATTTGGTCAGTGCCCTGTCTTCAGTTTCGATGCACACCGCATCCAAGCCGGGATAGTTCAGAATTTCCTCCACCGTCAGTTGGGGAACACCTTCGTAGGCTTGCTTTGTGCTCTCGTACCGCATGGCGCTGACATTGCCGTCATCCTCCGGCACCACGGCAAATCCAATCAGCTCAAACAGGTCGGTTCGACGCTTGAGAATGTTGATCGCCGCAGGCGCATGGTCATGACCCGTGCCGATCTGGGCGATTTTGATTCTTTTCATTCCATTTGCCCCCAATCGAACTGCACAATGGGAAATGCCTTTTCCCGGGCCAAACGGTCGTAAACCGCAGGTGCTTCTACAGGTGAATAGACCTCGTCCACCATATCCCCTAAACGAATACGATTCATTTCATGGAGTTTGACCAGCGCCTGCATATCATCCTTCTGAGTCCACCAACCACTGTGTGACTCGCTCCCGGGCCGTGCAGCGGTGTGCGCACCGATGAGAGTAATTCCTGGACCGTGGACCTTACGGTAATAGTCGATGGTAAATTCCTTATCGCGGGTACAGCCCAGCAATGCCACACGGCCGAATCTTGCCATACAATCCAGAATGCCATCCAGACCGGCACCAATACCCGTGACTTCAATACCTACCCTCGCGCCACCGCCTGTCAGTGCTTTCACGGTTTTGGCAAAATCTGCATTCATAGGATCCAGCGCAAAATCCGCACCGCACTGCAGTGCCCTTTCCCGTTTTTCCGAAACCGGATCCACCGCGATTACCGGCACCGCACCCGCCTGTTTTAGCAGTTTCACTGCCGCAAGGCCCAGTACGCCAAGTCCCATCACAACGGCCGATTCTCCAAGCTCCAGCCGGCACTTACGAATTGCTGCCAACGGAAAAGTAGCGATATAGAACATCGCGGCATCCTGAAAAGAAACCGCATCCGGCAGCAGTTGAACACTGCCTCTATCCATATTCAGATACTGGCTATGGGTCGATCCTCCCAAAACCACCCGGTCACCGGGCCGCAGATCCGTGACGCCCTCTCCTACTGCCGTTACAATACCGGAGGAGCTGTATCCCGCGTACCGGGGAAAAATTGCTTCTTTTGTTTCCGGACGTGAAATATCTACACTTTTGCTGCCTGTCAGATTAGCCCGTTCAGTGCCACTGCTGATGGTAGAACAGACCAGTTTGACCTGCACTTGATTCTCTTTGGGATTCCCCAGTTCGTAGTTTTCCAGTTCTGCTTTACAAGGCGCAGTAAACGCGATTCTCTTGTATGTCATAAATCATCACCTCATGCTCATTATATTGCTTGACAATCCTGCGGGCAATCCTATATACTACAAGAAATGAGGTAAAATTCTCTATATTTTGAGGGTGATGCGCTTTGAACGAAACAAATTTCTTGAAAAACTTCAATTTCAATATTTATAAGTTTCAAAAGTACCATTTCACAGATCACACCAAAGTGCCTGTTCCCTGCCACTTTTTCGGTTGCTTGATAAAGGGCACTGCAAAAATCAAAACAGCAACAACGGAACTATATTTCAAACCCAACGAAATATTCTACATTCCGAAGGGCCTGCGGTATCAATCCCAGTGGTTTGGTGATGAAGATGGTAGCATTGCCTTCTACTCCTTCGGTTTTGAAATATCACCGACAGACAAGTCCTTTCTTCTGCAAAAAATAGCGCCGTCCGAGAAAGCAACGGAACTGTTTTCTCTGCTATGCAAAAGCATTCCCTTTACAGGAAAAGGCATTGGAACGCTGTATTACTTTTTTGAGGAAGTCTCCAAAAGCATGCAGGCAGCACAAGTGCCGTATACGCATCCGACCATCGACAAGGCCATAGATTACATTACCGCAAATCCCAGCCGCAAAATTTCCGAAACCGCCGCCCTGTGCAACGTCAGCGAATCGGGATTGTATCTGCTCTTCAAAAAGTATCTGCACAAAACACCCAATGATATTCGCTTGGATATCCTTACAGAGAAGGCCATTGGCTTACTATCCACCACAAACCTATCGGTACAGGAGATCAGCGATTTCCTGGGCTTCAGTTCCACTTCCTATTTTCGGAAGATCCTCCAGAGCCGTACCGGAAAAACACCTCTGGAGATCCGAAAAGCATCTGGTTTCAGAATTTAAAAGTCGATCTCATCCCGAACCTTTTTCATGGTTTGCAGCCGCGGCTGGGTAGGTGTAGAAAGAATATCATGCTCGTATACACAAAGCGCCATGCAGCAGCCAAGGCGGATACCCAATCTGCGGTGTATCGTACACTCTCCGCCGGAAAGGAACAGGAACGGTGCGCCCAGCTCCCGTTTCAGCAGATCTGTGATCCGCAGGTTTTCTATTTGCTGCTCCATGGTTTCCGCAGCAACTACGATCTTAATGATATCGGCACCGCGGCGTTTCTGCTCAAGAGCAACTTCCAGTACCCGCTCAGCAGGTGTATATTTACAGATATGAGAGGACATCAAGACCTCCGCGCCCTCGCTGTGGAGCCGATCGATCAGCTCCATCTGCTTTTTGATGGCTGTTTTATCCTCGGTCAGTTCCTCCGGGTGTCTGCAAAAATAGTCTCCCATCACATCGCAAAGGGTTGCTCCGCTTTTGGCAAGGGTGATCAAACCTTCCGCCAGTTCATCATCCGTTTTTTCTGCGTTGGACCCCCAACGGTAATAGGTTACATAGGCCGGTCTGCCCTGCATTTCTCCGAATATCCGCTTGTAGGTTTCGGGATCGTGATACTCCGGTTTCAAGTTTTCTACCTGCAATCCATAAGCATCCGCGCCCAGCATATTGGCATTTCTGATCCTTCCGATTGCCGTTTCAGGTGTCTCGCACTGAAGCATCACCGTCAGCATTGGATCCTGTCTTTTAAGAAATTTTCCGCTCATTATTTACTCCTTTTCAAAACCGTTGATTTCGTTTGGAGGTATGCTAAATGGATACATTAAACACGATCACCGTAACCAAAATTGAACGACCTTTTTTTGTCTTTTCCGAAGCGGGCAAAGAGCATCAAATGGCAGACCGAAGATGCTTCGGCCTGTCCTTCTGCCAGAGCGGCAAAATTACTTATTGCATGAATGGAAAAGAATTCATTTCTGACCCCAGCCATGCGGTTCTACTCCCGCAAGGAGGAACCTATCTGCTGAAAAGAGAGGAAGAAGGCATTTTCCCGGTCCTCAATTTTCTGTGTGACGGATTGGCAATGGACGAAATCCGATCCATACCCCTTGCCAATCCGGAAGCATGCTTAAAAGCCTGTGATAAAATGCAGGAGCTTTTCCTGTTCAAGAAGAGCCGCTACCGGGTCTATAGCTGTTTCTATGAGATTCTCGACATGGTATTCGGCAGTGCCACCCAGGAAAGCCACCCGTTGATGGGGGTGATCGAATATATTGAAAAGAACATCTCTGACCCCCTGCTCTCCAACGAGCAGTTGGCCAGACAAATCGGCTTCAGCGAAGTGTATTTGCGCAAGCTCTTTTCGAAACACTACAACACAACACCTAAGCAATACATTCTGGATATCCGCCTGCAAAAAGCAAAACAATTGCTCACCGACACACCGTTTTCCGTCACTGCCATAGCAGAAGAATGTGGCTTTTCCAGTGTGTTCCACTTTTGCAGAGCCTTTAAGCAAAAGGTCGGCATGACACCGACAGAGTTTTCCAACCTCTACCGCATTCGGGAAATATAGACCGTTTCCAAATACATAAAGGTGCTGGGTTTCCGTTCGAAGAAATACCCTGCATATTGCATGGAGCACCTCGGTTTTTCTACATAAGATCCTGTTTCATATTCTAAACCAACCCGGTTTTTTGTCAATTTCAAAACCGATACGGTTTTAACATTTCCGAAACTATCGTCAAACATACAACCCCTCCGGCCGGAGGGGTTGTCCATTTGGTATTCTGTTTTTCTTACAGTAAATCCAAAATCGCGTTTTTCGGTCTTGCGCCAACAGCTTGATTCACAACCTTACCGTCTTTTATTACCATCAACGTGGGAATGCTCATGATCTTAAAGCGGCTGGCCAGCGCGCTCTGCTCATCGATATTGACCTTTGCAACCTTGATGTCCTCACGTTCCTGTGCGATTTCTTCCACGATAGGTCCTACCATACGGCAGGGACCGCACCAGGGTGCCCAGAAGTCCAAAAGAACAGGCTTATCGGAACGGATCACTTCCTCTTGAAAGTTGTTTTGATTGATATTGATAACAGTCATTTGTGTATCCTCCTTGTTTTCTTTGTGGCTTCAGTATACCCTCTTTTCTTTTTTTCTTCTGTGATGAAATCACAAAAGATTTATCTCTTTACATTTATCGATGTATGCGGTATATTGAATCCATTACAACCTCGAGGTAGACGCTCATGAAAATCTGCTATCTTTTTGATTTTGACGGAACTCTGGTGGATTCTATGCCCACCTTTGTTTCCGCTATGCTCCGAATTCTGGACGAAAAACATGTGTCATATGAAAAGGACATTACCAAAACCATTACCCCTTTGGGTCTCAACGGCATCGCCGACTACTACATCAACACCTTGGGTCTGAGCATGAGCAAGCCGGAGCTGACTTCCCTGATGAAGGAATATGTGATGGATGCCTATTTTTACACCATCCCGGCCAAAGAACATGTGATCTGCACATTGCAGGAATTGAAACGGCGGGGCGCCAGTCTGAATGTCCTCACCGCCAGTCCCCATATTACACTGGATGCCTGTCTGAAGCGGTTGGGCATGTGGGAACTGTTTGATAACATCTGGTCCTGCGACGATTTCAATACCACAAAAGCAGACCCCAACATCTACCGTATGGCCGCGCAAAGGCTGAATACCACTGTTGAAAATGTTCTGTTTCTGGACGACAATCTGGACGCGGATAAAACCGCAAAGTCCGCCGGTATGCTGGTATGCGGTGTCTATGATCCTTCATCGGAAGATTATGTTCGGCAGATCAAAGACGTTGCAGATTACTATATTTACGATTTTTCTCAGTTGCTCGATATTGAATGATCACAAAACCACAAAAGGAGGCGCGCGCCTTGCATTCTAAACGCTATTCCCTCACCGAAGGCTCTATCTGGAAAGCCATGCTGATGTTCGCAATGCCGGTATTTCTTGGCAATGTGTTCCAGCAGTTGTATAACGCCTTTGATGCCTGGTGTGTCGGCAATTACATAGGCGACGATGCTTTGGCGGCCGTCAGTTCCTCCGGAAGTCTGATCTTTATGATGGTCAGCTTCTTCAACGGTGTGGCAATGGGCGCCGGTGTCGTCATCGCCCGGTCTTTCGGTGCCAGGCAGTACGATACCATGCGCAAGGCCATCCATACGGCCATCGCCTTTGGTCTGGTCACCGGCGCGCTGTTGACCGTTGCCGGTGTAGCATTGACACCGATCATTCTGCAATGGATGGGAACCCCTGCGGATGTCCTTCCCCAATCCATTGCATATTTCCGCTACTACTTCTGCGGTGCGATCTTCACAGTCATGTACAACATCTTCGTGGGTATCCTTCATGCCGTTGGCGACAGCAGGCATCCGCTGTACTATCTGATCTTCTCCACCTTTGTCAATATTGTTCTGGATATGCTGTTTGTGGCTGTTCTTGGCTTCGGTGTTGGTTCTGCCGCCATCGCCACCACTATCTCCCAGGGTGTCAGTGCGCTGCTGTGCTTTTTACATCTGGTGCATGTCGATGCCCCCTACCGGGTTCGGATCCGCCAGATCCGCTTCGATAAGGAAAGCCTTTCCCAGATCATCCGTTACGGCCTTCCCTCCGGTGTGCAAAACAGCGTCATCGCCATCGCCAATGTGGTGGTGCAAAGCAATATCAACAGTTTTGGCAAGGCAGCCATGGCCGGCTGCGGTTCTTACTCCAAATTGGAGGGCTTTGCCTTCTTGCCCGTCACCTGCTTCACCCAGGCAATCTCCACCTTTGTTGGCCAGAATCTGGGTGCGGGGCATCACTCACGGGTGAAAAAGGGTGTTGCTTTCGGTGTGGTGTGCAGTTGTCTGATGGCTGAAGTTATCGGCGGTCTTTCCTACGCATTCGCGCCGCAGCTCATTGGCTTTTTTAGCGAATCGGCGGAAGCCATCGCTTTCGGAACGCAGCACATGCGTACCATCTGCCTGTTCTATTGTCTGCTGGCCTTCTCCCACTGTATTGCCGGTGTTATGCGGGGTGCGGGCAAAGCAACGGTGCCTATGTTTACCATGCTGGCCTGTTGGTGTCTGTTCCGGGTGGCCTACATTTCCATAGCTGTAAAGCTTGTCAATCAGCTCACCACCGTCTCCTGGGCCTACCCCATCACTTGGACGCTCAGCAGTATCATCTTCCTCATTTATTTCCTCAAGGCAGATTGGATCCACAACTTTGACAAGAATCTGAAAAAGGCTTGACCCGAGGGTCAAGCCTTCTCCATATTCGTGGATACTCCATTCATTTTTTCGATCAATTCCAAAAGCCACTTGGGACTATTTTGCCCAATTGTCTGCAATTCTCCGTTTTTATATTTCGCTACGGTAACAAAACCGTTGTCGTTATCATAGAAAGTAGCCTCGTTGCAATGGGGCAATATCGTCAGCAGATCCTCAAACCGCTTAGAAAAGCGATTCGCCACAGTGTCTGAATTGATATTGTGGCCGCCTCTTTTCACCCGGTTTTGAATACGGAGAAGACTTTCCTCCATCGTATCCAACCCAACATAATAAAGGCGAATATAATAATCCTCAGCAACGGCACGCTTGATGGTATCCAAAGTCTTGCGACCGGAAAGGGTAGTTTCCTGGGTGAAACAAATCTCCTTCTCCAGACACTCTTCAATCAGTGCAACCGCCTTCTTATCGCCCTCAAGCAAGTTTCCGCCACAAGCAGCGGTGATCTTGTCCACATCGATGATCTTGCCAAGATTGCTGATCTCTGTTCTTAAAACACCGGTCAAGCTGCTTTTACCGCAGCCGTTGACACCGGCAACGACGGTATGGGTTTTCATTGCACACCATCCTTCCCAAACATATAGTATTGGTATAACACAAATGGTTTTGCTTTTCAATCCAAACAATGTGGTTATCCAGCAAATCGGCCGATACCCCATACTACGCAATAACAGGTCCGGCGATGGAGAGCGAGCCGACTGCCGCCGGTAGCGGAGACAGCGATCTGAGCGAGGGACAGAGGTCGGCGAGGGACGAAAACGCATTGTCGCCGAGGACATTCGCCGGGCACCACAACAGGAGAACATCTTCGCGCCCACGCCCAGAATGAACCCCCCCTGCGTGTGACCAGTTAGGACCCATATATTCGTGTTGCATTAGGACTATAATTTCAAAAATATTTACTTGGAGATGGCGGTATAGTATAATAAAACAAAGGAGGTGGTGTTATGACAAGAACAGAATTTCTTGAACAATGCAGAAACTACAACATCTCAACTAATATAATCTACTTTGAAAACTCTGTTGCAGATGGATACTATGTGCTGAAAAACTATCATCGCTGGGAAGTCTTTTTCCGTGAACGCGGAACAGATTATGAGTGTATGGGTTTTCCATCTGAAAGCGATGCGTTAAATTACCTTGCTGAAAAGTTGATTCGCAATTGAGGTAAGTACATGGATAATCTACCCAAACGTAAAGCCATCCGCATAGAGGATTACGATTATTCCACTCCCGGGGCGTATTTCATTACGGTCTGCACCGCTAACAGGGCGAAAATCTTCTGGTCTGACTGTAGGGGCGAACTGTGTTCGCCCGCCGATATTCCGTTGTCAGATATCGGAATGATCGTAGATAATGAAATTCAAAAGTTAGATTCCATCTATGATGCGGTAAATGTGGATAAATATTGCATTATGCCGGATCATATTCATTTCATCATTTCCATCAATGCCGATGAGAACGGGCGAACACAGTTCGCCCCTACTATATCCAGGGTAATGAAGCAATTCAAGGGATCGATTACGAAACAAGTTGGCAGGCCAATTTGGCAGAAATCTTTCTATGACCACGGGATACGGAATCAGCAGGAT
>JAZURG010000117.1:0-14989 GCA_045606145.1 Faecousia sp. | reverse complement strand
CTTACGATGGATATTGTAGGGCGGGGGCTTGCTCCCGCCGAAATACTGCACTTTTGGCGGCGGGACCAAGGCCCCGCCCTACGAATTCTATCGAAAATTGCCGCAAGAACGATACCGAGCGGGTTAGGGAAGTAACGATTAGTACCGCACCATGCACGAATTGGCTGCGGGCACTGCCCGCATAAACGCTCATTTATCGTACAAATAACCGTTTAACCACTGGAAATACCCAAGGAACAGTACAGGAAAGTAATTCTTGCTTTTTTTGTTCTTTCACAGTATAATAAATTGATTATTTATACGCTGGCAGCTATTTAGCGCTGCCAGCCGGACATAAGAGGTTTTATTGTGTATTTAAAAAGTTTGGAAGTGCAGGGATTTAAGTCCTTTCCGGATAAGACGCTGATCCGCTTTGGTGATGATATTACCGCTATTGTAGGTCCCAACGGCTCCGGTAAATCGAATATTTCCGATGCGATCCTCTGGGTCATGGGCGAGCAGAGCAGCAAAACGCTCCGTGGCGCCAAGATGGAGGATGTGATCTTCGGCGGTACCCAGAAGCGGGCCGCTGTGGGTTTTGCGGAAGCGACGCTGACCTTGGATAATTCCGACCGGGCGCTCAGCTACGATGCCGATGAGGTTATGGTCACCCGCCGGTATTACCGCAGCGGCGACAGTGAATACTATATCAACCGCCAGTCCGCCAGACTGCGGGATATCCATGAGATGTTCATGGATACCGGCCTGGGACGGGAGGGTTATTCCAATATCGGCCAGGGCCGTATTGACGAGATTTTGTCCCTGAAGAGCGCTGACCGCCGTGAGATCTTTGAAGAGGCAGCCGGTATTTCCAAGTACCGTCACCGCAAGGAAGAGACCGAGCGGAAGCTGGAACGGACAGAGGACAATCTGCTGCGCATCGGCGATAAGGTCTCCGAGCTGGAAATGCAGCTGGAGCCGTTGAAGATACAATCGGAAAAGGCCAAGAAGTATCTGGAACTGAAGGAAGAGCTGCAGGGCGTGGAGATCGCGGTCTGGCTGGAACAGCTGGACAAGCTTTCCGCTTCCGCCAAGAAGGCGGAGGAAGATTATGCTTCCGCGTCCTTTGTGCTGCAGCAGGCCCATGACGAGCTGGACAGCCTCTATGCCCGGTCTGAAAACTTAGGCGAAATACTCCGTTTGAAGGACGGCGAGCTGGAAACTGTCCGCCAGAAGGTAAACATGCTGGAATCTTCCCATCAGCAGTTGGACGGCCAGATGGCTGTTCTGCGGGGCAACGTGGACAATAACAATGCCAACATCACCCGCATTGAAGAGGAACTGAAGGGTCAGGAAGACCGAAGCGGCGGTATCGATGCCCAGCTGGAACAGACAGAAAACCGCATCCGCCAGATCGCTGCCGATCTGGAAACTGTCCGTAAGGATATTGGCGCTGCCCAGCAGGAACTGGCTGTGATGACCGCCAATGCCCAGGGCATGACCCGACAGTTTTTGGAGCTTCGTACCCGGGAAACCACTCTGGCGGCGGATATTGCCGGCCGGGAAGCGGATGTGAGAGGCCTGGAAGAAAGTCTGGTACAGACCGAGCAGCGGGCAACGCAGCTGAAGGAGGACCTTGCTGCCGGCAGTGGCCGGGAGCAGGAGGCAGAGGATGCCCTGCGCCAGAGCCGCCGGGAGTTGCGCCGTGCCAATGAGGATGTAACGGCGGCTAACAATACCATTGCCGGTTATTCTTTGCGCCAGAAGACCCGTGCCCAGCGCCGGGATTCTTTGCAGGAAGAGCTGCGCCAGATAAACGCGAAGCTGGACAGTGTTCAGGCAAAGCTGCGGGTATTCCGTGCCATGGAGCGGGATTTTGAAAGCTACCAGAAGTCTGTGAAGCTGGTAATGCAGGAAGCCCAGCGGGGCAGCCTGCGCAACGTTCACGGCCCTGTGTCCCGGCTGATCCGTACCGAGGATGCCTACACGGTGGCGGTGGAGATCGCTTTGGGCGGTGCCATGCAGCAGATCGTTGTGGATAACGAAGCCGACGGCAAGGCGGCTATCGCCCACTTGAAGCGTACCGGTGGCGGCCGTGCCACCTTCCTGCCCCTGTCCGTAATCAAGGGCAAGAGCCTGCAGGAAAACGGCCTGGAAAGCTGCCGTGGCTTTGTGGGCATTGCCTCTGAACTGGTCAAGAGTAAGGAAACATACCGTGGGATCGTGGAAAACCTGCTGGGACGGATCGTCATCGTGCAGGATATCGACGCGGCGCTGGCCATGGCAAAGAAATACGGCAACCGCTTTAAGATCGTCACGCTGGACGGCCAGGTCATCAACCCCGGCGGTTCCATGACCGGCGGCAGTGTCAATAAGGAAGCGGGCATTTTGTCCCGTGCCAATGAACTGGAAAAGCTCAGCGCGCAGGAAAAGGATCTGGAGCAGAAGAAGCTGGCGCTGGAAGCGGAGCTGCAGGAAGCACAGCGCTCCGTAGACCAGGTGGAATTCCAGATGACCGCCGCGGCGGATCAGCTGCGTGATGCCGAAGACCGGGTGCTGACTCTGGACGGCAAGGTCAAGCAGCACGAGATATTGCTGCAGGCCATCTGCGATGCCAAGGATTCTGCCCAGCGGGAGCTGGATTCTCTGGAAGCACGCAGCCGCAGTGACCGGGATCGGTTTGCCGCCCAGCAGGCCAAGATCCAAGTATTTGAAGCACAGTTGGTGGCGACCCGTGAGGGAATTGCCGCCTTGGAGAGCAGTCAGACGGAAGCCGCTGAGGCCACTGCCCGGATCACCGAGCAGATGACGGAGCTGCGCACCAAAGAAGCCGCTCTGGAAGCCGAAAGCGCCACTGCCAAGGCCCATGTGCTGGATCTGCAGCAACTGCGCACTGCCATGGAAGGGGACCGGGATAAAAAGCTGGCTTTGATCCAGATCATCCGGGATGATAACACCCGCCTGGAAAAGGAGATCGGGCAGTTGCTTGACCGTCAGCAGGAAAATGATACCGAGACACAGACACAGCGGGCCCATATGGAGCAGATCCTTCAACAGCGTATGGAGGCGGAAGCGTCCAAGACCCGCTCCGAACGGGATGCCCAGGAAAAGAATAAGGATATCCTGAACATGGAGCGTGCCTGCGCTTTGCTGGAACAGAAAAAGATCACCACCTCCATGGAGGAAAAGCAGATCATCGACAAGCTCTGGGATTCCTATGAGTTGACCCCCGGCACTGCCGGTGAGAAGAAGGGCCAGATCGAATCCGTGGCTGCCGGCAACCGCCGTGTCAGCGAACTGAAGCGAAAGATCGCCGCTCTGGGTACACCCAACCTGGGCGCCATTGAGGAGTATGCCCGGGTCAACGAGCGCTACACCTATCTGGCTTCCCAGCGGGACGATGTACTTACCTCCAAGCGGGAGCTGGAGAGTATTATCCGCAATATTACCCAGGAAATGACCACCATCTTTGTGGAGGAATTCAAGAAGATGGATCATTACTTCGGGATCACATTTGAGGAAATGTTTGGCGGCGGTAAGGGCCAACTGATTCTGGAAGATCCGGAGCAGCCTCTTACCTGCGGCATTGAGATCCGGGTGCAGCCCCCCGGAAAGCAGGTCAAGACCATTACGCTGCTGTCCGGCGGTGAAAAGGCATTCGTGGCAATTGCTTTGTACTTTGCCATTTTGAAGGTTCGTCCGACACCCTTCTGTATGCTCGACGAGATCGACGCGGCGCTGGACGACCGGAATGTGGAACGGTTCGCTGCTTACCTGCGGGGACACAGCTCCAAAACACAGTTTATTGTCATTACCCACCGCCGTGGTACCATGGAAGCTTCCGATGTGCTCTACGGCGTGACCATGCAGGAGCAGGGTATCAGTAAGCTGCTGCGTCTGGATCTGAACCAGATGGAAGAATACTTGGGTATTATTGAGTAAGATATCAGATATTAGATATGAGATATTAGATATTTCCTGTCTGTAACCATTATCTCATATCTAAACCAAGGAGTAACTATGGGATTTTTTGATAAAATTAAGGCCGGCCTTACCAAGACCAGAGAAGCGCTGAGCAATACTCTGGGCGGTGTGTTTTCCGGCTTCAGTGAGATCGACGACGATTTTTATGATGAGCTGGAAGAAAGTCTGATCCTGGCCGACCTGGGTGTGGATACTGCGCTGAAAGCGACAGACCGGCTTCGCAAGGCTGTCCGGGAGCAGCATCTGAAGACAACGGAAGATGCCAGGGAAGCATTGAAGGATATTCTGACCGAAATGCTCCAGGTCGGTGAGCCGGAACTGAACCTTTCTACGACACCGGCAGTGGTTCTGGTCATCGGTGTCAACGGTGTGGGTAAGACCACCACCATCGGCAAGATCGCCACCTGCCTTGTAAAAGAGGGTAAGAAGGTGCTGCTGATCGCGGGCGATACCTTCCGTGCTGCCGCCGCCGATCAGTTGGAAGTATGGGCAGGCAGAAGCGGCGCCGATATCGTGCGTCAGCATGAGGGCGCGGACCCTGCGTCCGTGGTCTTTGACGGCATCCAGGCTGCCAAGGCAAGAAATGCGGATGTGATCCTCATTGTCACCGCGGGCCGTCTGCTCAATAAGACCAATCTGATGAATGAGCTGAATAAGATCAGCCGTATCGTGCAGCGGGAGCTGCCGGAAGCGGCTAAGGAAGTGCTGCTGGTGCTGGACGGCACCACCGGCCAGAACGGTCTCATTCAGGCCAAGCAGTTTAAAGAGATCGCCGGTGTCACCGCCATTGCGCTGACCAAGCTGGATGGCACCGCTAAGGGCGGCATCGTCATTGCGGTTGCCGATGCTTTGCAGATCCCTGTCAAATTCGTGGGTGTCGGCGAACAGGCCGACGATTTGATGCCCTTCGAGGCAAGAGCCTTCGTGGAAGCGCTGCTGCAGGGTCCGTGACCCAATTGAAAATTGAAAATGGAAAATTGAAAATTGTTGTATTTGCTTCGCAAATGATTTTGAATCGTCGGCGAAGCCGACTCCTGTTGCGGTGCCCGACAGAAATATCGCCTGACGAAATAGGCTCGTTTCTTGCGTCCGTTTGCGGTGCCCAAAATTTCTTATTCGCTATTCGCTCATGAAATTTTGACCGCTGCACACGCTTATACCCCGCTTTATCTGCCACCGGCAGCGCGGGGCAACGCGGCCGCTGCCACTCGCTCAGGTCGCTTTCTCTGCCACCGGCAGCGCTCCCATCGCTCCCCTTAATTTTCAACTTTCAATTTTCAATTATTAGCGCACAGCCGGTGCTATATAAAGGAGTATGTTATGAAAGTAGTACTTGCGAGCAAGAATAAGCACAAATTAGTGGAGATCAGCAAGATCACGGAGCAGTTCAACATGGAGCTGGTTCTGCAGTCGGAGCTGGGTGTGGACATCGATGTGGAAGAAACCGGCACTACCTTCGAGGAAAACTCCTTTCTGAAGGCAGAGGCGGTGATGAAGGCCACGGGCCTTCCTGCGCTGGCGGATGATTCCGGCATTGCTGTGGACGCGCTGAACGGTGAACCGGGCATCTATTCCGCCCGTTACGGTTTCGATGACTCTCTGGATGATTGGGGACGGCTGCAGCTTCTGCTGAAAAATACGGAGCATGTGCCCGACGGTCAGCGCCAGGCCCAGTTCGTATGCGTCATCACCATGGTCACCCCGGAAGGTCAGACCATCCAGGCCCGTGGCGAGATCCACGGCGAGCTGCTGAGAGAACCTCGCGGCGAAAACGGCTTCGGCTACGATCCCATTTTCTATTATCCCCCTGCCGGCATGTCTACGGCAGAAATGGCCCCCGAGGACAAAAACGAAGTGTCCCACCGGGGCAATGCGTTGAAAGTTTTCTATGACAAGTTGAAGGAGGCAGGTTATGCTGACAAGTAAAGAGCGGGCGGAGCTGCGCAGCCAGGCGACCAACCTGGATACCACCCTTATCGTTGGCAAGAGCGGCATTACAGATACGCTGATCGCGGATGTGGAGAATCAGCTCATCGCCAGAGAACTGGTAAAGGGTAAGGTTTTGGAAGGCGCTCTGCTTTCCCCCCGGGAAGCCAGTGATGCCATTTGCGAGGCCACCGGCGCTGACGGTGTTGCGGTCATCGGCACTAAATTTGTGATCTACCGTTTTAGTGAAAAGCTGCAGGAGCAGCGCAATCAGACAGGCCGTGCCAAGCGCAAGGCGATTTCTGTCGCAAAGGCAAATCCCGTTCGCAAGGGCGCGAAGGCCCGTCGGGAGGCCGCAAAGCAGCAGCGGCAGCAGCGCAATGAATATTTCCGCCAGCAGGCCATTGAGAAGGCCATCGAGCGGGATCGGGAGCGTCAGCTCCGCAAAGAGCAGAAATAACAATTAATATCCGGGGCAGGAGGCGTGTCTTATGGAGCGGATCGGTATTTACGGCGGTACCTTTAATCCAGTACATGTGGGGCATTTTCGTGGGGCGCAGTATGCCCGTGAGGCCCTGCGGCTGGACAGAGTTCTGATGATCCCGGATAGAATTGCGCCCCATAAGCAGCTTCCGGAAGGGTCTGCCTTGCCGTGGCAGCGGCTTCAAATGGTGCGCCTTGGCTTGACACCGAACTGCGGTGTGGAAGCTTCGGACATTTCCCTGCAAAGGGAAGGCCCCAGCTATACCGTCGATACCGTCGCGCAGGTTCGTGCCATGTACCCGGACGCAAAGCTGTACCTTCTGCTGGGCGACGATATGCTGCCCGGTTTTCCGGATTGGCGGGAACCTGAGAAGATATTAAAGGATGCGGCGCTGGCTGTATTCTGCCGTGGCGGCGAAGAAGCGAAGCAGGCAAAGGAAAACATCGAAGCCATGGGCGGCGAGGTTGTTCTGCTGGATAATCCTGTTACGAATTTTTCTTCCACACAGCTTCGCCGGATGCTGGTATTTCGCTGCGCGTCGGAATTTATTCCCCAAAAAGTGGAAGAATTTATTTACGGGAACGGACTTTACGGCACCGGCGGGGATTACAGGCACCTGCCGGAAGAAAAGCTGGAGCAGGTGGTCACAGGGCTTTTGAAGCCCAACCGTGTCAAGCATGTCCTTGGCTGCCGGGAAACAGCCGTGGAATTGGCAAGGCTTTACGGTGTCGATGAAACCGACGCGGCCCGGGCGGCGCTGCTGCACGACATTACCAAGGCATTGGACGGCCCGTTGCAATTGACATTGTGCCGCAGCTATGATACGATACTGGATGATTTTTCTACCAAGAATCCCAAAACCCTTCATGCACGCACAGGAAGCCTTGTGGCTGAGCGGATCTTTGGCGAAAATCAGGCGGTGGTAGATGCCATTCGCTGCCATACCACCGGAAAAGCGGATATGAATCTGCTGGAAAAGATCATCTATGTAGCAGACTATATGGAACCGAACCGGGATTTCCCGGGGGTGGAGAAGCTCCGTCGGCTGGCTTACACAGACATTACACAGGCACTGGAACTGGGACTCCGTATGACCCTTGCGATGCTTACCGAGCAGGGAAGGGAAATCTCCCCGGAATCTTTGGATGCCCTGTCTTATTTAGAGATTAATCGCTGAAAGGAAGATACTATGAGAAGCGCGAAAGAAGTAGCACTTACCGTAACCAAAGCACTGGACGAGAAGAAGGGCATGGATATCAAACTGCTGAAGATCGATAAGGTCAGCAGCCTTGCGGATTATTTTCTGATCTGCACCGGCACCTCCAACACCCATGTCAAGACCCTGTGTGACTACGCGGAGTATTCCATGGATCAGCTGGGTGAGCCGATGCTGGGCCGGGAAGGCCACCGGGGTAACTCCTGGGAGCTGCTGGACTACGGCAGCGTGGTGATCCATGTTTTCACTGACGAGGCACGGAAATTCTATGACCTGGAACGGCTCTGGGCCGATGCTGAGCAGGTAAATCTGCAGGATATCCTGCTGCCCGACTAATAAAGAGGTGAGTATCATGCCAAACTATGATTTTTCTGCCATTGAGAAGAAATGGCACAAGTATTGGGAAGAAAACAAGACCTTTGCTACCGATGTGTGGGATTTCTCCAAGCCTAAGTACTACGTGCTGGATATGTTCCCGTACCCCTCCGGCGTGGGCCTGCATGCCGGCCATCCGGAAGGCTATACCGCTACCGATATCATGTCCCGCATGAAGCGCATGCAGGGCTTCAACGTGCTGCACCCCATGGGTTACGACTCCTTCGGTCTGCCTGCTGAGCAGTACGCGGTGGATACCGGCAACCATCCCAACGGCTTTACCCAGAAGAACATCGAGACATTCTCCGGTCAGTTGAAGGAGCTGGGCTTTGACTATGACTGGTCCAAGGTGCTGGCAACTTCTGACCCTGAGTTCTACAAGTGGACCCAGTGGATCTTTAAGAAGCTGTGGGAGGCAGGCTATGCCAAGCGCATTGAAATGCCTGTCAACTGGTGTGAAGAGCTGGGCACTGTGCTTGCCAACGATGAAGTCATCGACGGCAAGTCCGAGCGCGGCGGTTTCCCTGTGGTAAAGAAGATGATGATGCAGTGGGTCATTGACCAGCCTGCCTTTGCCGAAAAGCTGCTGGAAGGTTTGGACGAGATCGATTGGCCCGAATCCACCAAGGAGATCCAGCGTAACTGGATCGGCAAGTCCACTGGTGTGGAGGTGGATTTCAAGCTGGTGGGCGGCGGCAGTTTCTCCATCTACACCACCTGCATCGAAACCATCTACGGTATTACTTTCATGGTTCTGGCTCCCGACGGCAAGATCACCGAGTCCTTGCTGGATAGAGTTGAGAACATCGACGAGGTGAAGGCTTACATTGCCGAAGCCGCCAAGAAGAGCGAGATCGACCGTACCGACGCTTCCAAGACCAAGACCGGCTGCCCCCTCAAGGGTGTCTATGCCATCAACCCCGTCAACGGCAAGGAAGTACCCGTGTTCATGGGCGACTTCGTGCTGGGCAACTACGGCACCGGTGCCGTTATGGCCGTCCCCAGCCATGATCAGCGTGACTTCGAGTACGCCGTCGCTCACAATATTCCCATGATCCAGGTCATCGAGGGCAGAGATGTCAGCGAGTGCGCCTTTGAAAAGCAGGATTATCTGGGCAAGGGCTGCAAGCTCATCAATTCCGAAGAATTCACCGGCCTGACCGTGGAAGAGGCTAAAGAAGCCATCACCGCCAAGCTGGAAGCCATGGGCGTTGCCCGGAAGAAGAATAACTACCACTTCCGTGAGTGGATCTTTGCCCGCCAGCGCTACTGGGGCGAGCCTGTTCCCTGTGTCTACACCGAGGATGGAGAAACCGTCTTCCTGCCGGATAGCGAGCTGCCCCTGGTGCTGCCTGTTCTGGAAGACTACAAGGGCCGCGGCGGCAAGGCACCTCTGGAAAACGCGGAGGAGTGGAAGCACTACGACGCAAACGGCATCAAGGGCCTTCGGGAAACCTCCACCATGCCCGGATCTGCCGGTTCTTCCTGGTACTACATGCGCTATATTGACCCCAACAACGATAAGGAATTCTGCGACCAGAAGCTGCTGGAGCACTGGATGCCCGTTGACCTGTACATCGGCGGCCCCGAGCATGCGGTTGGCCATCTGATCTATTCCCGTATCTGGAACCGTTTCCTGTACGATAACGGCCTGTCTCCTGTGAAGGAACCCTTCAAGAAGCTGGTCCATCAGGGCATGATCCTGGGCGAGAACGGCATCAAGATGGGCAAGCGTTTCCCCGAGTTCGTGGTCAATCCCTCCGACATCGTCCGTGAGTATGGCGCCGATACCCTGCGCCTGTATGAAATGTTCATGGGCCCGCTGGAGGTCTCCAAGCCCTGGTCTTCTGACGGTGTCAAGGGTGCCAAGAAGTTCATCAACCGTGTCTGGAACTTCTTCACCGAGGCTGAAAATATCACCGACACCGACGACGGAAAGCTGACCAAGGTTTATCACCAGACCGTCAAGAAGGTCACCTCCGACTTTGAAGCGCTGGGCTTCAACACCGCAATCGCGCAGATGATGGTCTTCGTCAACGAAGTCTATAAGAATGGTACTTGTCCCAGAGAGTATGCCGAAGGCTTCATTAAGATGATCTCCTGCATCATCCCCCATGTGGGCGAAGAGATCTGGCAGACCCTGGGCCATGACAACACCATCGCCTACGAGCCCTGGCCCGTATACGACGAGGCAAAGTGCAAGGATCAGGAGGTCACCATCGCTGTGCAGGTCAATGGCAAGATGCGCGGTACTGTCGTGATGGATGCCGATCTGGACAACGATGCTGTTGTTGCCAATGTGCTGGCCAATGAGAAGATCGCGGCCTTCCTTGCCAAAACTCCCGGCGAGATCCGCAAGACCATCGTGGTCAAAAACAAGCTGGTCAACCTAATCGTGAAGTAAGTAAAACCGCCTGCCAAACGGCAGGCGGTTTGCAATCAATCGGCGCTTCTTGCTCCAAATGCTCCAGTATTGGACATGTTTTTTAGATAGAAATCAAATCCACACAGAATTTCCTGTTCGGAGTTGGATTGTGACTCAATGATTTGTACTTGGGTGTTTCCCTTTGGATGGGATTCCATAGGCGCATCAAAGCTGATAAACAGGTGGGTAACAGTTGGGTCTTCATTAATGATGGCTAAAGCATCCTCGTAACTACCGTATATTTTGTGGCATACCTGAAAGCCGTATTGCTTTATCAAAAGCTCGATTTTATCCAGCAGTTCCAGAGAACTGGTGGCGATGGCAGCACAGAGGGGCTTGGGGTTCCTTCCCAAAAGTTCGTCTGTGGTAACCCGGAAATAGTCAGCCAAAGTGCAGAGCATCAGTACATCCGGAAGGTTATAGCCATTTTCCCATTTACTCACTGCTGCGGCAGTGACACCTAACTCCGCGGCAAGGTCTTCCTGCGTGATATTTTGAGATCTGCGAAGCTCTAAAATCATTTTGCCAAGGTTCATATGTATTCCTCCAAATCAAAATTGCAAAGGCCTTTGTGCTATTATAATAGCATAGTACATGCCTGTTTACAATCGATGCCATGGCAAGAAACTTTCCTATGGGTTAAGTTGATGGTGATTTGCAAGTCAAAATTGTGATAAGGCATCTCATTTTGGAAGCTTTTTTGTAAAAACAACAAATTCTTTCTTGACAACCGGCGAAATAACATATATAATACTCTAGCCTAATGATAGGCCCTGAACGCATCCTGGAAACAGCCGGATGCCATCGGAGGGAGGGAAAACCATGTCTGAAATTCGCGTAAAGGAGAACGAATCTCTGGAGAGCGCTCTGCGTCGCTTTAAGCGTAGCTGCGCCAAGGAGGGCGTTATTGCTGAAGTTAAGAAGCGCGAGCATTATGTCAGCCCCAGCCTGAAGCGTAAGCAGAAGTCCGAGGCTGCCCGTAAGAACAAGAGAAAGTTCTATTAATTTAATCCCTCATCTTGTTAATGCGCAAAGCACCCTGTCGCCGACAGGGTGCTTTTTTGTGTTTAGGGATATCCATGATCGTTTGTATGCGCACAGACTACTGCGCTAAATGATCGTTTATCTTACGATGGATATTGTAGGGCGGGGGTGTTGCAGAGCGCAGCGGATTATCAAATATAATGATTGCCGGTGGCAATCATACTACTACAAATGCTCCCGCCGAAATACCGTGCTTTTGGCGGCGGGACCAAGGCCCCCCCCTACGAATTCTATCGAAAAATGCCGCAAGAACGACACCGGGCGGCCGCGAGCCTGACCGCCGCCGGCGGAGGATAAAGGGAAGGCGCAGCGTGTGCAGCGGTCAAAATTTCGTGAGCGGATAGCGAACAAGAAATTTTGGGTACCGCAAACGGACACAGGGAAGTAACGATTAGTACCGCACCATGCACGAATTGGCTGCGGGCACTGCCCGCATAAACGATCATTTAGCACATTATCTATCGATACGCTTTGTAGGGGCGCTCTGTGAGCGCCCGCGGGCGATCGAAGATCGCCCCTACAATATCGTCGCCAACGGCGACACCTTAATTTTCAATTTTCAACTTTCAATTTTCAATTAAGCAGCATTGCTGCTGCGCTAAACGATCATTTAGGAGCGCCAAGCTCCTGGTATAAGCCAATACACTTTGTAATGCCCAGCGATTGGACATGGTCGATAAGCTGTTCTAACTGCTGCGGATCTCTCCACAGATGAAAGCGGATCAAAGCTTCCCCAATCTCTGTCCGGTACTTACAATGCAGATCCTCGTCGGTAAAAGCGTTCTCCGGTGGGGGTGAAAAGGGAACAGGGGAGTAACTGCTGCCCCTTTCCGAAACTGTAATACAGGCCGCTTCCGGCGCGATGTCCAGCCAGATCTCCCGACCCTTCCATGGGGATATGTAATCGGTAAGCGGCTGACCCATCGGCGCTGGTGGGAGAAAAATAGGACAATCCAAACCGTCTGCGTACGGCGCAGAAATGCCCACGGGGCAGGGAAGCTGTTCCATCAGCACCCGGCAGAGATTGTTGTACTCAACAGTCCCCGGCCGTTCAAAATCCAGCAGTACGCTTTCAAAACGCAGTTGCGCATAGGCTTCCTGAAGCTGCAGAAGGATCTGCTGCGGATCATGACCATGAAAGGGTGTGCGGTCATTGACAACCAGCATACTGCCCCTTGGCAGCTGCGCCGGAATATTGGAAAGACCCGTGGTATAAGGGGAAAAGTGACAGGCCATATAGGCAGGTAAAACGGTTTGAGGAAGGGAAAATACCGCCATTTCTGCCGCTGTCATGGCAAGATATCGGGATATTCCCATGGACAAACACCGCCCCTCGTGTTATAATCTATCCATACTCTATGAAAGCAAGGGTGAAATTATGCCGTTTAGTCCGCTGCCTACCGTCATAACAGACAGCCTGACCGATTTGACACCGGCTTTTTTACAGCAAAGGGGTATTGAACTGCTGATGCTGGACTTCGACAATACCATTGTGCCCTATACCACCAATGTTCCCACAGCGGATATGGAAATCTGGCTGCGGTGCATGGTGCGTATGGGTGTGAAGCTGTGTGTGGTGTCCAACAGCAAAAAGGACCGGGTCAAGATCTTCTGCCGGAAATATGGGATTCCCTGTATTACCCACGCGAAGAAGCCCTTTTCCAAAGGTATCCGTGAGTGTTTGGAGCTGTTTGACATGCGGCCGGAGCAGTGCGCTTTGGTTGGCGATCAGATTTTCACAGATACTCTGGGCGCTAATGGCGTTGGCGTAAAGTCCATTTTGGTAAAAGCTATCCACAATCATAATTTCTGGCTGAAGGCACGGCACGTGCTGGAACTGCCATTTATCTTTGCCGCAAGAAAAAGGAGAATCAAGCTATGAAGAATATGGAAAAATTTTTGTCCCTGCTGGGAGATGAGGTAGACGGCCTGCTGCTGACCAGCCGCTACAGCCGCCATTACAGCGCTGAGTTCGATATCGCCGAGGGTGTCGCCATTGTGACTAAGGCCGGATGCCGCTATTTCACCGACAGCCGCTATATTGAATCTGCCCAGAACGGCATTCAGGGCTATGAGGTTCTGGAAATCAACCGGGATAATAATTATATCAAGCGCCTGAACGCTGCCATTGCCGACTTCGGTGTCACCAAGCTGGGCTTTGAAGAAAACTATCTGACTGTGGCAGAATACACCCACTATGAAAAAAATCTGGATGCGGCGCTGGTGCCCTTTACCAAGAAAATCAACGGCTTCCGTGGTGTCAAGGAAGAATGGGAGCTGGAGCTGATGCGCAAGGCCCAGGATATTACCGACAAGGCATTTTCTGAGGTCATCACCCGTATCAGGGTGGGCATGACCGAGCTGGAGCTGCAGGCGGAGCTGATCTACTGCCTGTACAAGAACGGCGGTCAGGGTCTGAGCTTTGATCCCATTGTGGTTTCCGGCCCCAATACCAGCCTGCCCCATGGTGTTGCCGGTGAGCGTGTCATTCAGGAAGGCGATTTCATTACCATGGACTTCGGCGCTCTGTACCGTGGCTACTGCGCTGATATGACCCGTACCGTGGCAGTGGGATATGCGACCAAGGAAATGGAGAAGGTATACAACACCGTTCTGGAAGCACAGAAGGCCGGTATCGCCGCGTCCAAGGCCGGTGTGCCCGGCAAGGATATCGACGGCGCTGCACGGAAGGTCATTACCGATGCCGGTTACGGCCCCTACTTCGGACACGGCTACGGCCACAGCCTGGGTCTGGAGGTCCATGAAAGTCCCAGCCCCAACAGTGCCAACGACCAGGGAATGCCCGTCAATTCCGTCGCGTCTGCGGAGCCCGGCATCTATTTGCCCGGCAAATTCGGTGTTCGTATCGAAGATGTGGTGGTTTTTAAGGAAGACGGTGTAGAAAATATTACGCACAGCCCAAAAAATCTCATTATTGTGTAAAAAATTTCAGATTTCCCCTTGCATTTGCAAGGTGTTTCGGTTAGAATATATGAGCTAAAGTTTTGTAAAAAATCAACCCTTGAATAAGGGACAATCTAGGAGGAAATAAATTATGATTTCTGCAGGCGATATTCGCAACGGCATTACCTTCGAACTGGACGGCAAGGTTATGCAGGTCATCGAGTTCCAGCATGTCAAGCCCGGTAAGGGTGCTGCTTTCGTTCGCGTTAAGATGAAGAACGTCATCACCGGCGGCGTGACCGAAACTTCCCTGAACCCCTCTGCCAAGTTCCCCACTGCTTTCATTGAGAGAAAGAAGATGGAGTACTCTTACAATGACGGTTCCCTGTACTACTTCATGGACCAGGAGACCTATGAACTGGAACCCATCGACGGCAGCGTTCTGGATGACAGCTTCAAGTTCGTCAAGGAAAACGATGTCTGCACCATCATGAGCTACAAGGGCAATGTCTTCGGTGTTGAAGTTCCCAACTTCGTTGACCTGGTCGTTACCGAGACCGAGCCTGGCTTTGCCGGCAACACCGCTACCAACGTTACCAAGCCCGCTACCGTTGAGACCGGCGCTGAAGTTAAGGTGCCTCTGTTCATCAAC
>JAZURG010000116.1:0-29372 GCA_045606145.1 Faecousia sp. | reverse complement strand
ATAAAAGACTCGCACAGGCAGGATACTACAGTATCCTAGACCGGTACGAGTCTTTGCACTTATGCGATTGAACCGCCGTGTACGGAACCGTACGCACGGTGGTGTGAGAGGTCGGGGCTATTCTGCCCCTCCTACTCGATTATCATTGGCCAGGTTAATCCAGACAGATACGGTATGGACAATAAAAACACATGGCTTTCACAGATTCCAATAGACGAATGTTTGCATTACGAATTGCGGCGACACTGAAGCAGAGTGGTATGAATATCCCAATTATGAGAAACCAGGTACTGTTCTGCCACAGCAGGCGGTATGTTCATTATTTCACATACCATGGCAATCGCACGTTTTTTTAGCTTCTGGTTAGACGGCTTCATATGCGTCATGTAATTCTGCCAGGTGCAACCCATCTTTACGAAGACAGCAGTGGAAAACATATTCAAAATCATTTTCTGCGCGCTGCCTGCTTTCATTCGGGTAGAACCTTTGATAACTTCGGCTCCTGTAAGTGCCTCAATCGCAATATCAGCTATTTTTGCCATCTCGGTGTCTCGGTTGTTTACCAAAGCGCCTACTTTACATCCATTCTCTTTTGCGCTTTCCATAAAGGCTACCACAAACGGGGCGCGGCCTGCGGCGGATATACCGATGATCAAGTCGTTTTCACTACAGTTTTGCGCACAGAAGGCGGCAACGCCTCCCTCTGCGCTGTCTTCGCATCCTTCTGAGGCATTAACAATTGCGCCCGTGCCACCCGCGATCACAGCAGTTACCAGTTCTCGCGGTATTCCATAGGTGGGAGGACACTCTGCGGCATCTGCTACAGCAAGTCTGCCGCTTGTGCCAGCCCCGCAATAAATGATCCTGCCGCCATTGCTCAGTGATTGCACTGCCGCATCGACCAGTTTTGCGATCTGGGGGATGCAGCGCTTTACAACTGCAGGAACAGTAGCATCTTCTCGTTGGATCATTCGCAAAATAGACTCACTGGTGCCGTCAGCGATCCTGTCTGAGCGGGGGTTGCGTGTTTCGGTAGGGACATAGTCGTCATGACCTGCCGCAGGAAGAAAGCTGCTATAGTATCTTGTGATAGCCATAGGGTTGGTAATTGCCTTTCCGATTACAACAGCATCCGCACCGATATGAAATGCTTCTTTTAAGTCCTCACCACCCCAAATACGTCCTTCCGCAACAACCTTGCAGGGAAGCTTTGCGGCGGCGATCTGCGATAACAGGGTGAAGTCTGGTGTGTAAAGCTCGTCGGCGGTATGTAATGCACCCGGTACATATCCCGCAAGGGTAGTGGATACGGCATCCGCACCCATTTCTGCGGCAGAAACCGCTTCTTCAAATGTAGAAATATCTGCCATAACGAGAGCGCCAAGCTCTTCGTGGATCCGTTTAATAAGCGTGCGGCGGTCCTCTGTGATGTCGCTTGGGTAGAAGGTCGCGTCAAGGGCGATAATATTCGCACCTGCATCAAAAATTCTCTTTGCGCCTTCAAAATCCGGTGTGATAACTGTTCTTCCCGACGCGTCTTTGCGCTTGTCAATTCCGATGATTGGAATGGAAACGCGGCGGCGCATGGCGCTGATGTCCTCTACACCGTTTGCACGGATTGCGGAGGCACCGCCAAGGGCTGCCGATTCCGCCATAAGCGCAAGTGCTTCGGAATCACGGAAAGGATTTCCTTCAAGCGCCTGTGCTGATACGATCAATCCTGTTGGAAAGGTCATCATAGTCCTGCATCTCCTTTTTTATACAAATCTTTTGCGATCAGATAGGTGCCGTATAACAACCCGTCATGAACATAGTGTACTGTAAAGCCGGGCAGTGCGGCCTCAAAGCGGTGTCCCCAGAACGCTCTTGCGTTGATAAGACCACCTGTTACAACGACTGTCGCAGGGGTAATATCCAGCTTTCTTGCGGTTTTGATAACCAGCTCCGACAACTTTTCTGCGGCATGATCGAAAAGCTGCAGCGCTACCGGATCATGTGTTGCAGCAAATTCTGCAACTGTTTTTGTGAATGCCGCGATATGCTGCCTTTCAAAAGGAGAGAGTTTTTCTCTGACTTTGTCCCTGATGTCTCTTACAATAGCTGGGTCGGAGGCGGCGGAAATTGTACTGTCTAAACCGCAAAGAGACTGTATCATAGGTGAGAGCGGCTTTACATCGTCCAGCGCAGACAGGCTCATGCGAATTGCCTGCAAACCGATATCGTAGCCGCTGCCATCATCGCTGATATTGGCTCCCCAGCCGCCCGTTGTAACAAATCCTTTTTCTGAGCAACCAACCGCAATGGCACCGGTTCCTGCCATTAGGACAATAGACGCACCGTACTCCTTGCCTAAAGCGTATGCGGCAGTTCCTTCCGATTCCCGGAATATTTTTATGGGTATATCAGGGAAAACCTTACCTATAGATAACCGCACCTGTTCCGTGTTTTTGCCACCTAGATTTACCGCGGCGCATACGATGGATTTTTTGCTGTCAATTTTTCTGAGAATGTTTTCAAGTTCCGGCAGGGGGGCATCACTGTCTTCTGCGGTGGCAAGACCTGCCGTTACGGTTTCGGAAAAAATGTTTCCCGCCGTATCCAGTATGCGCAGGCGTGTTTTACTGCCACCAATATCCATTACAAGAAGCTGTTTTGTCATGATTGCTCTCCTTTTGGAAAGTCGGGTAGAATTTCTTTGCGCAAAGCCATGCCAAAACCGAGACCCATTAAGATCTCTCCGACGGTCCATCCGCTTTCAATGGCCCAGGGGCCCCAGCCTACATCGTGAGGCATACCATAGATCTCCATGCGTTTCATGTCAAGGCATCTGGCCCAGGCACCGTCAATGGTTTTATCATTGCTGACAATTTGTGCGTCTGCCATAAACTGCGCAATATTCTCCCATTTCTCTAAAAAGAGAGGATCACCCGTTACATAATAAGCATAAGAGAAGCCGAGAGGGAGCCAGTTCAATGAGTAGAGAAGCTCCGCGATCTCGTTTCCGTTATCAGCAAGCATGGAGGATTCTGTTCCCTTGGTTCTGCTCCGGTAAGCGGTATAGCCGGGATCCATTTCTATGTAGCCACCGTTTTTGTGTCGATAGGTTTCAAGCCTTTCTACAACGTCGTATAGCCATTTTTTGTGTGTTTCTTCTCCAGTCACTTGATAAAGGCAGGCAAGGGGAAATACCAGTCTGCACAACTCCTCGGTTTCGCTGATCGCTCTCATGGTATTCGGATAAACAGCCATAATGCTTGTTAAGCCTTTTACAGCAGTTTCAAGATAGATTTGCTTATGATTAAAACGGTAAGCAAGAAGAAGCGCCGCGCTGTAGTAGGCATTTCTGTGGGCGCAATACTGCTTGGATGGCTTTGAACGAAGCGTCTGCATCTTTTCGTCTGTAAGGTGAATACAGTACAAGCCATGCTCCATGAGTCCGTCTGTACCGGTCACGGAAATAAGGAAATCCAGAGCATCCTCTATTTCCGGGAGCCTGCGGTTATCTCCTGTGTACATCATATAGAACAGGACCGCTAAAATCGCGCGGCCTGTATCATCCCCGTAAACGGTGTGCCACGCACCTTCGGTCCATCTGAGCATGCCACGGAATTTTCCGTCTTTGACCTGCATCTTATCAAAGACGAACTTGGAAAGATTGTGATAAACGGAAAGGGAATCCTGTCGATGATTGATAAGATAATCAAAGAAATAAGCACCGGCTACCTCGCCTACGCAATCAACGCGAACATTATGCCGGATGGCCTGGACACCGTCCGGTGTAATTGGGTGGGCCATGCCTTCTCTTGCGCCTGCCCGGCCGTTGTCGATCAAGATATTGCATCCGTCAAACCACTTCATTCCGCGTGCGAAGGTATCGGTTACGTTACCGCCGTTGCCGAGCCTATAGTACGGTTTTGGCATTTGCATATTTTCAATGCCGAGGTGTTTGAAAATGATTTCCAGAATACCGCACCAGGATTCAAAGGGTGAAAACCGTGCTTTTATGAAATTCGAAATACGAAAAGAACAGACAAGCCGCGTTTTATCATAATACCAAAGACGCCAGCTCTTTTCGTCAACATCGTTGGTATTGATTTCAGCAGCATCTATATGATCGTGTTTGACAACATGACCGCCGTTATAAAGTATTGGATATGCGGTTTTCGGTATAAAAATGTAATTGCAAGCCGCATTTGCTTGACTGTCAAGAAGGTCGCCGTATGCCAGATGCTTGGTGTCCCTGCCGATGTACACATATCTGTTCATGGCATCGCCCATAGCGTCTCTGCCATCGTTGTAGTCGTCACCGCTTGTATAGGTATACCCAAGGCTTGCACACCATTCGTAGAAGATCGGTTTGCCGCTTTCCGCTAAATTCTCAATTTTAATGCGGAGCGCGGCACTCAGGACACAAGGCCTGCCGTTCTCTGTTCCACAGAGAAGTGCAATTGCTGTATACACGGACAAATCTGCTCTTTCTGCATCGGAAAATGTGAGAAGGTGACATTCTGTTGAGCGCATGAGTAATTTGCTCAAATCGCTTTCCCGCTGGCTGATAATTAATATGGCCATAGCAACCTCCAAGTTGTAATAAAATTACATTAATAATATGGCATGAAACAATTATACATCAAAGTGTGTAACTGTCAAGTACTTTTTCAATGAGGCTATAGTAAAAAAGCTATTGCAAATAGGACTGATACAATGTAGAATTTAAGAAACATTATTACATACAACATTCATTCTCGAAAGGAAGCGCTGCTGGTGAAGAAAGATTTTGTTCAGTTCATTACAGAAAAATATTCACTGATGACAGACAGTGAAAAGATGCTTGCGGACTACATTATCAAAAATTTTGACCGTGTACTGATTATGAGTGTGCATGCCCTCGCTGCTGAGACGAACCTCAGTGTTGCAACCGTTGTTAGGTTTGCGCAGCACATGGGCTTTGACGGTTACAAGGAGTTCCGTCTGTATCTGGCGCAGCTTGGAAACGAGCACGAGGATTTTATTCTGGATTTCGGCAAAAGCGAGAATTCTCCTAATGTACAAATATCAAAAATGCTTTCCTCCTGTGCTGAGTGCCTAAGCTTGACACAGAAAAACCTTGACTACACAACCCTGTCGGCGGTTGCGGAGAGCATCCACAACGCAAGTAAAATCGCTTTTTTTGGAACGGGCACTTCCTATGTCGTCTGTCAGGATGCGGAAATGAAATTCAAGCGCATCGGAATATCGGCAGATTGCGCCTGCGAGCAGAACGCGGCGGCGGCTATTTTGCTGAATATGAAAAAGGGAGATATCGTTATTGGAATTTCCCATTCAGGAAATAATGCGTTTGTAGAAGGAATACTGAAAACAGCACAGCAAATGGGAATCACGACTGTGGCAGTTACTACCTTCCAAAACAGCAAGGTTTGCCCCTTTGCCAACTTTCGGTTATACACACAGACCCGGGAGAGTCCCCTGCACAAAACGGCAATCACATCCCGCGTAGGACAGTTTGCTATGATGGACGCATTGTTTATGATGTATTTTACAACCTACTACGAAAGCTGTATTCATAATATCGAGAGGATCTATGAGATCAGTGATAACCTGAGAACGCTTTGAACCTTAAGGTAAAAAGAACGGCGCTGCCAAGATGATCGAAAATCATCTTGGACAGCGCCGTTTTATGTTGTTATACAGTTTGATCCAGATACATGCAGGCGGCCATGGCGGCGACAGCGCCGTCAGCGGAGGCGGTAACTACCTGCCGGATGCGCTTGCTGCGGCAATCACCGGCAACAAAAATGCCCGGGGTAACGGTACGGCAATCTTCTGCGGAATCGAAGTAGCCCCAGTCGTTCAAAGCGGCATGCTCCGCAAAAGGCTCGTTTTCGGGCATCAGGCCAACAGCCAGAAACGCGCCGCTTACCCGGATGGCAGATTCTTCACCGGTCTCAGTGTTGCGCAGGCGCAGACCGCAAAGCGCGCCCTCGTCGGTTTCATAGCCAACAACGACAGTATTAAAAATAGCGGTGACATTATCCTTCAGCAGCAAGGCGTCAGCCAGCTTCCGTTCGCCGGTAAAGTCCCCCAGATTCTGCACTACAGTGACCTTGGTGCAGACTTCGCTGAGCAGCAGCGCTTCCTGCAAAGCGGAGTTGCCGCCGCCGATCATGGCTACTTCTTGATCCGCATAGAACGCGCCGTCGCAGACCGCGCAGAAGGAGATGCCGTTGCCGATCAGCTCATTCTCACCGGGCAGCCCCAGCGTACGGTGCTTGACACCCACCGCCAGAATCACGGACTTGCCTTCAAATACGCTTTCTTCTTCGGTATATACCTTGAAAATACCGTCGGCTTTTTCTACCTTGACTACCTTTTCCAGCTCTACATCAGCGCCCAGGGCCATGGCTTGGTCGGTCAGTTGGTCAGCAAATTCCGCACCGCTGATGACCTTGGTGCCGGGGATGTTTTCCACCTTGGGAGAAAAGGCGATCTGACCGCCAAATCCACCCTTTTCGATGACAAGGACAGACTTGCCTGCCCGCAGACCGTAGACCGCAGCGGTAAGGCCGGCAGGACCGCCGCCTACAATGATTATGTCATGCATAATGAAAACCTTCTTTCAAATGAAAGGCCGGGCAATGCCCGGCCTTTTTTAGTTGCACTTACAGGGAAGCCAGAGAGTAACCGGTGATTTGGTTGGCCAGATACCGCAGACAATCAGATTAGCGGTTGCTCAAAAACTTCTTGATCTCGGGAACGCTGTAGTAGTTCACATGGTTCTCACCGTCGGTGATCACCAGGGTGGGAGCGCCCTTGACACCGTACTTCAGGCACAGGTCCTTGTTGTCGTCGGCGATCAGCTTCTCGTATGCCACACCGGCCTTGCCCAGCAGATTCTCTGCTACACGGCAGTTGGGGCAGGTGACACGGGAGAAAAGGATGACCTTACCGGTGGCGGGAGCTTCCTGAACAGGAGCCTCACAGACGGGTGTTTCCTCAGCCTTTACAGTACCCTTCAGAACGGAATTCTCGATATCGTAAACCTTACGGTCCTTGAACTCCTGGCTCTTTCCGTCGTTCCAGTTCTTGACAGGACGGTAGTAGCCGGTGATGCGGCTGTAAACCTCAGCTTCCTTGCCGCACAGGGGGCACTTGTGCTGCTCGCCGATGAGATAGCCATGCTCCGCACAGACGGAGTAGGTGGGGCTCATGGTATAGTAGGGCAGCTTGTGGTTCTCGGCGATCTTGCGAACCAGGGCAGCGGCAGCCTTCCAATCGGGCAGCTTCTCACCCAGGAAAGCGTGGAAGGGAGTACCGGGGGTGTAGCGGGTCTGCAGCTCGTCCTGGATCTCCAGAGCGGTGAAGATATCCTCGGTATAGCCAACGGGCAGGTGGGAGGAGTTGGTGTAGTAGGGAGTACCGTTCTCGTTTGCGGTGATGATGTCGGGGTACTTCTCCTTGTCATGCTTTGCAAAACGGTAGGTGGTGGACTCGGCGGGAGTGGCTTCCAGATTGTACAGGTCGCCGTACATCTCCTGATAATCGCTGAGGCGCTCACGCATATGGTCCAGAACTTCCTTGGCAAACTGCTGTACCTTTTTGTCGGTAAGGTCAGCACGCAGCCACTTGGCATTGAGGCCAACTTCGTTCATACCAATCAGGCCGATGGTGGAGAAGTGGTTGGCGAAGGTGCCCAGGTAACGCTTGGTGTAGGGATACAGGCCGTTTTCCAGCAGCTGGGTGATGACGGTACGCTTGGTCTTCAGGCTGCGGGCAGCGATGTCCATGAGCTTATCCAGCTGTGCATAGAAGTCAGCCTCGTCCTTGGCAAGATAAGCAATACGGGGCAGGTTAATGGTAACAACACCGATAGAACCGGTGGATTCGCCGGAGCCAAAGAAGCCACCGGACTTCTTGCGCAGCTCACGCAGGTCCAGACGCAGACGGCAGCACATGGAGCGGACATCGGAAGGCTCCATATCGGAGTTGATGTAGTTGGAGAAGTAGGGTGTGCCGTACTTGGCGGTCATCTCAAACAGGAGCTTGTTGTTCTCGGTTTCGCTCCAGTCGAAGTTACGGGTGATGGAGTAGGTGGGGATGGGATACTGGAAGCCACGGCCGTTGGCATCGCCTTCGATCATGATCTCAATGAAGGCCTTGTTGACCATGTCCATTTCCTTCTTGCAATCGCCGTAGGTGAAGTCCATCTCCTTGCCGCCTACGATGGCAGGCTGGTCGGCCAGGTCAGCAGGGCAGACCCAGTCCAAAGTGATATTGGAGAAGGGTGCCTGGGTACCCCAACGGGAGGGAGTGTTGACACCGTAGATGAAAGACTGCACGCACTGCTTAACTTCCTTCTGGCTCAGGTTGTCCACCTTAACGAAGGGAGCCAGGTATGTATCAAAGGAGGAGAATGCCTGTGCGCCTGCCCACTCGTTCTGCATGATACCCAGGAAGTTGACCATCTGGTTGCAGAGGGTGGAGAGGTGGCTGGCGGGGGAAGAGGTGATCTTGCCGGGAACACCGCCCAGACCTTCCTGGATCAGCTGCTTCAGGCTCCAGCCGGCGCAGTAACCGGTCAGCATGGACAGGTCATGCAGGTGCAGCGCGGCAGAGCGGTGTGCCTCTGCGATCTCGCTGTCGTAGATCTCAGACAGCCAGTAGTTGGCAGTGATGGCACCGGAGTTGGAAAGGATCAGACCGCCTACGGAGTAGGTGACGGTGGAGTTTTCCTTAACACGCCAGTCGTTGATCTGGAGGTAGTTATCCACCAGATCCTTGTAGTTGAGCAGAGCGGAGTTGACATTACGAACCTTTTCACGCTGCTTACGGTACAGAATGTAGGCCTTGGCAATGTCGGAGTAGCCTGCAGCGGACAGAACCTTTTCCACGCTGTCCTGAATGTCTTCCACAGCGATGAAGCCGTCTTTGATCTTAGGCTCGAAATCAGAGCTGACCTGCAGAGCCAGCATGTTGATCACAGTGGGGTGATAATTCTTGTTCTGTGCTTCAAAAGCTTTGATCATAGCAGCGCTGATCTTGGAAATATCAAAATCCATGGTGCTGCCGTCGCGCTTGAGTACCTGATACATGGTGCTTACCTCCAAAAATAGAATAATACAGGCATCGGTTTTCTTTGCCTGAAAAACCGCAGTGCCTGTATTATACTTGAGGGTTATAAAAAAGTCAACACCAAAATTCAATATATGGTGGTTAAAATTTGGTAACAAACACAATATGTTGTGTTTTAAACCCCGCGAAGGGCGATTTTGACTACATATGGCGCTAAAATTTCGACATATTTTTCAAGTGTCTCCCGCTGGGGAGCATGCAGCCCTTCCAGAAGGACACTTTCCCGGCTTGTAAAGCACTGCAAGAATAGCTGCGCCGGCTTTTTGGGTGCAGCCAGTGCGGTAAGCCACTGACCCATCTCCAAAATGGAAGCTTCACTGTGCAGCTCTTCTACCACGGTAGTTCGGAATTCATAGGGTACATTGTCTTCCATCAGAAACCGAAGGCTTTGGGCAATGCGGTCCAGGACGATACCGGGATGGCCTGTGGTGGCGGCATAGCAGGAAGGACTGTTCTTTACATCCATGGCTACATAATCCACAAGACCGGCTTCCACCAAAGACCGCAGCACCTCCGGCCGGTAGCCGTTGGTATCCAGTTTTACAAGAAATCCCAGATCTTTAATGCTTTTCAGGAAGCGGGGCAGCTCCGGCTGGAGCGTGGGTTCACCGCCGCTGACGCAGACCGCGTCCAAAAGGCCTGTCCGCTTTTTGAGAAAATCCAGAAAAGCGGCATCCTCCATCAGCGCTTCTGCAGAGCCGTCCAGCAGGTCGCTGTTGTGGCAGAAGGGACAGCGGAAATTGCAGCCGCTCAGGAAGACGGTGCAGGCTACCTTACCGGGAAAGTCCAGCAGGGTTAATTTTTGCAATCCGGTGATTTTCATACGCAGCCTCCTTCTTGTGACAACAGATAGATTATATCACATTCTGTCGAAGACGCAACTGGGAAAGTTATATAAAAATGTTCCCGCAATTGTGTTTGACAATTGGGCCGGGTTGTGATAATAATAGAAACGGAAGCTCCCTGTGAGGAAGAGAGGAAAATTTATGAATGTATTGATCATTGATGCCCAGGGCGGCGGTTTTGGAAAGCAGCTTGTTTCCGCCATGAAACGGGAATTTCACAATGTAGAGATTACAGCAGTGGGCACGAATTCTGTAGCTACAGGCGCTATGCTGAAGGCAGGCGCAGATCATGGAGCCACCGGGGAGAATGCAGTGGTGGTAGGTGCCAGAAAGGCAGATATCATTGCCGGCCCCATTGGTATTGTCATTGCCGATTCCCTCTACGGAGAGATCACACCGAAAATGGCCCTTGCGGTGGCCCAAAGTGATGCCAAGCGGATTCTGATCCCCTTTAACCACTGCGACAATATCATTGCCGGTATTTCTGACCTGAGTGTCGGACGGCTGATCCAGAGCGCGGTAGATGAAATCAAAAAAATACTTGCGTAATGGATGTTTTTCCGTTAAAATGGTGCAAGGGCTTGCAGGAAGCGGCCTGTGGATGCCGAAGCATCCGATCCACCGGCAAATATAACAGGCACCTCTAAAAACGCTCCTTTTGCGATTTTGGCGGAGCTTTTGCCCTAACTTTTCCTTATGAAAAGTCCGCAATACACAAAGTATTCCGAACTTTTCATAACTTAATTTAGTGCAAATTCCCTCGCCAAAATCATCAAAAAAGAGTTTTTGGAGGTTGCCATAACATAAATGTGCTATGAAGGTACAGAAACCCTTACGAGAGGGTCTCTGTACCTTTTTTCTTTGGAGGAACTATGGATTTAAAAGTGTTTTTTCAGGAGTGTCCGGAAGTGGCTGTTGCTTTTTCCGGCGGTGTGGACTCTGCATATCTGTTGTACGCGGCAACCCAATATGGCAGGCGGGTGAAAGCTTACTATGTCAAGACAGCTTTTCAGCCTCAATTTGAATTGGATGATGCCAAACTTCTGGCCAGGGAATTGGGTGTGCAGATGGAAATTCTGGATGTGGATGTGCTCTGTGACGGGGCGATTACTGCCAATCCTGCCGACCGGTGTTACCATTGTAAAAAGAAGTTGTTTTCGGCAATCCTGGCGGCGGCGGAAAAAGACGGCTTTACCGTGCTGCTGGACGGTACCAATGCCAGCGATGAAGCGTCTGACCGCCCCGGCATGCGGGCACTGACGGAGCTTTCCGTTCGTTCTCCTCTGCGGGAGTGCGGCTTAACAAAAGCGCAGATCAGAAAACTTTCAAAAGAGGCGGGGCTATTTACCCATGACAAGCCTGCCTATGCCTGCCTGGCCACCCGGATTCCAACGGGAGAACCGATCACCAAAGAGAAGCTGCACAGAACGGAACATGCCGAAGGTTATCTTTCGCAGTTGGGTTTTCAGGATTTTCGTGTGCGCAGTCAAGGGGACGCTGCAAAGCTGCAACTGAAAGAGGAAGATTTCCCCTTGTTGATGGAACAAAGGGAAGAAATTGTAAAAGAACTGAAACAACACTACAGCCATGTTTTGCTGGATCTGGAGGTACGGGGATGAACAGTGATATCAGACAGCTTTTGGAAGCGGTCCGCAGTGGACAGACCAGTGTGGACGATGCGCTGCTGGAAATTAAAAAAGCACCCTTTGAGGATATTGGCTATGCCAAGGTGGATCTGCACAGAAAGATCCGCCAGGGTGCCGCCGAGGTGATCTACGGCGCGGGAAAAACACCGGCGCAGATCGCGGGGATCATCGATACTATGCAGAAAAACGGGCAAAACCGGATCCTGATCACCCGGATGTCACCGGAAGCTGCGGAATATGTAGGCAAACTGCATGCTCTGGACTACCGGGCGGAAGCGAAGGTGGGCATCGTCGGCTCTCTTCCGCAGCCCAGCGGCATTGGCAAGGTGGTCATTGCCACCGGCGGTACCAGCGACATCCCCGTGGCGGAGGAAGCGGCCTTAACCGCTGAAATTCTGGGAAGCGAAGTGGTACGGCTGTACGATGTGGGGGTATCCGGTGTTCACCGGCTGCTGGCCCATATGGAGCTGATCATGGGTGCCAGTGTGATCATTGCCATTGCCGGCATGGAGGGCGCTTTGGCCAGTGTGGTAGGCGGCCTGGCGGATTGCCCGGTTATCGCGGTTCCCACCAGTGTGGGCTACGGCGCTTCCTTTGGGGGCGTGTCCGCACTGCTCAGTATGCTCAATTCCTGCGCCAGCGGTGTATCAGTTGTGAATATCGACAACGGCTTTGGCGCCGGTTATCTTGCCAATATGATCAACCATATGGAGGTCAAAAAATGAGAACACTCTATATTGACTGCGGCATGGGCGCTGCCGGAGATATGCTTGCAGCGGCCTTGCTGGAGCTGCTGCCCAACCGGGAAGCTTTTTTGCAAAAACTGAATGCATTGGGAATCCCCGGTGTTACGGTGATGGCAGAACCCAGCACCAAATGCGGCATTTCCGGTACCCATCTCCATGTAAGCATCCATGGAGAAGAGGAAACGGAGCATATGCATGATCACCATGATCATCATCACGGAAGCATGGATGAAATTCGAAGCATCGTCAGCGGTCTGCCCATCCCGACGATGGTCAAGCTGGATATCATGGCGGTGTATCAGGAGATCGCGGCGGCGGAAAGCCATGTCCACGGTGTGCCCGTAGAACATATCCACTTCCATGAGGTGGGTACCATGGATGCCATTGCGGACATTACGGCAGTGTGTCTTTTGATGCATGAACTGGACGCGGATCAGATCATTGCTTCTTCTATCCATGTAGGCAGCGGACAGGTGCGCTGTGCCCACGGTATTCTGCCGGTGCCTGCGCCTGCGACAGCCTATATCCTGCGGGATATTCCCATCTATGGCGGCAGTATCAGGGGTGAGCTTTGTACCCCCACAGGTGCGGCACTGCTGAGGCACTTTGTTACAGAATTTGGGGATATGCCTGTCATGCGCGTCCAATCCATCGGTTACGGCATGGGTAAAAAGGATTTTGAGCGGGCAAACTGTGTCCGGGTCATGCTGGGAGAAACCAAGGAAAAGCCGGAGGGTATTTGGGAACTGAACTGCAATGTGGATGATATGACCGGTGAGCAGATGGGCTTTGCGCTGGACATGCTCATGGAACAGGGAGCGCTGGACGTGTTTACCATTCCTGTAGGGATGAAAAAATCCCGTCCCGGGATTTTGCTGACGGTGATGTGCCGGGAAGCAGATAAGGAAAAAATGATCCATTTGATCTTCCGGCATACCACAACGCTGGGAATCCGTGAAAAATTCTGCAACCGCTACACATTGGAACGTAAGATAGAAACCGAGGATACATCATACGGTCCGATCCGCAGAAAGACCAGTTATGGTTACGGCGTTAGGCGAAGCAAGTATGAATATGAAGATATTGCTGCTGTTGCCAAAGAAAAAGGTTTGAGTATTTCACAGGTGATATCGGAAATTGAAGCATAAAGAGAGGACTGCCACACGAGATGTGGCAGTCCTCTTTGATATGGAGCGATTGGTTTACCGTTCCAGAGAATTGATGTTTTCCACAGTGGAGACGATTGTGGAGTAATCTGCGTCATCGGCATAGGCCTGTACACCGTGGTTTTTGAACAGTGTGATCTCATAGCCACCGAGAGCGATCTGGCTTTGGGTGGGGAAGTAACCCATCTGTCCGTTGGTGCAAACGGAATTTACAACGTGCAGATCCTTTACATCATACTCGATCCTGAGACCGATCTCGCCGAACAGCTCAAAGGCAAAGGTGGCAAAGGCTACATCCCCAAGACGGAACACGACCTGTTCAAAGGTATCATGCTCCCGTTCAACATAGCCTTCTTCGTAGCTTTGAACCACCGCTTTACAATGCTCATACTGTACGGATTGCATGTTATACATGGGGCCTTTTTCCAGTTCCTCCATTTTGCTGATCGCAGCTTCTTTCGAAATTCTGGGAAGAAGCGCGACCTTCACCTGACACTGCTTTACGTCCATGGAGACATCCTGATATTCACCGAGATCCTCAAAAATCCGTAAGACCTCTTTTGCCGAATAGGCACCAAGGGCTTCAGTCTGTTCCATTCTGGAATCGCCTTCCAGAAGCTTTCTGGGGCCTACGTCGCCTTCGGGACCCAGAACGAACGCGGTAAGGCCGCCTGTTTTTTCTTCCAGGGCATCGACCATATAGCCGGACCAGTCACGGGTGATCAGGGTGCTTGCGCCCGCGCTGGTGCCGTGGGCACCGTAGCATACCAGATTACCCTTTATGCTTCCGTCCGCAGCCTTAAAAGAAAGAATCGTCATCTTGGTATTTAGAATACCCCAAGGACATTCGCCAAGCCACATGCTGTTAGTGCCTGGCTTTTGCATTCTGCGGTTGATGCCGATCTTGCTGTCACCGAAAGCGGTGGCCATGGTCACAGGCTCCACATTTTCATAGGCCTGTGCGATGGTTGAGAACAAAACGGGCTTGAGGATTTCCTCATAGTATTCCGTATCAAAGCCACCCCATGCCGAATGCATTCCCGCAACTGACGGGCCGGAATGGGTGTGGGTCGTTCCAAGTACCACGTTTTCATAGGCAATACCGAATTTTTCGCTGATCATTTTTCTTAATTCAGCGGCGATATCATTTCTAAATACGCAGAGAGTTGCGTTTATGTATAAGAGTTTTTTCTCTCCGTAAGAAAACGCGTAGACAGTTACGGTCAGATCGTCATGCACACCTGTTGCGAGTGGCTTCGAAGAGTAACCGTAAAGCATTGCGCCGATTTTGGGTGTGATAATGCCTCTGCCCACACCGAGCATCAGTTTATTTTCCATAGATGAGCCTCCTATTTCAGATTGGCATGGAATATGGGTGTTCCCTTTGCGGGATATAGTCCCGCCAGTACATCAAGGGCGGCCATGACACATTTTTTCGATTGGGCACCGATAATGTAACGGGACGTGTGATTGATATTTTCAAGAACAAAGGGATTGCCGAAATGCAGAATCGCGGAAATCTGGCCACTGTGCTGCATGGCTGTGATGACATTTTCAATCCGGCGTGTCAGATGCTCGGGACCTGTATAAGCCAGAGCTTCGGAGAAGGTGATAAAAATAACATCATCATGCTTTGTTCCAAGGGTAAGAACTTTTGCACATTGCATCGGTCCCGGGAATTGGTCGAGCATGTGCACGGTAGAGTTGGGGAAAAGTTCGGTCAACCGGCGGTCAAGATCCATAGGCTGATACCAGTCCGTAGAGTAGGTATCCACGTCCATTTTGCCGCCTTCGTTCAGCTTGGCACCGTTTCTGACCAGAGCGACAAACAGGTGCTTTCCGTCACGGGAGATGGAAACAGGAACCCCGTCGTCTGTTTTTGCGTAAATGCAATCCTTATTGATGCTCTCAAAGGTTTCAATATCCGCAGCGGTAAGCTCTGTGAACTTCGGCTCGGCCATGGTTTTCTTCTGGGCGGCCAGTACTCTCTTGACTGCCGCGTCCAGAGCGTCGTTGTCGATTGCGCCGTTATTGTAGCTTTCGGTAACAGCGTCAAAATGGGGCTTATTATCCTGTGACCAGTGAAGCATCAGGTCAACGCCGGCGTTGATAGCAAGGCCCTTGGATTCTACTAAACCAAAGTTGGCTGTAATACCCATCATGCACAATGCGTCGGTCATGACGACACCGTTAAAGCCGAGGTCGCGAATGATGTTGATCACCTTTTTGGAAAGGGTTGCCGGATAGTTGGGATCGATGTTCAGGAAGCGCTTGTGCTGTGTCATAAGACCGTCCAGCAGACCCTCTTCGATCAGTCTCTTATAAGGATGCAGATCGTAATTCATCAGATCATCCACTGTATCCTCGGAAACGGATTCTGCCATATGGGAATCGATATTCGCGGGATTGGAACCGCCGGGATAATGCTTTGCCACCGTCAAGATACCTGCGTCATGCAAGCCTCTTGCCATGGCAACAGCCAGCGCGGCTACTTTCTCTTTATCGCCGCCCAAGGAACGTGCCCTGCCGGCTTTGTTTAGGTCCACAACGGGATCGCAAAGCATATTGTAGCCCATGTTTCTTGCAGTGACACCGATGCACTTACCGAAGGCATAGGCGTGTTCTTCTGTACCCGCAATACCGATGGCAGAGTGTTTACCAACCATAAAATCTTCAACACCGCTCTCTGCGTCCTGCACGATCAAGATAGGATAATCCGCGATCTCCCGGATCTCCTTTACAAGACCGGGCATATCATCATCACAGTAGCCTTGCTGGACCCATACGCAGCCCAGCGCATGATTTTTGATCAGGTCAAATACAAATTTCTCATATTTGGGAGTCTGTCTGGTATTGATGGTGGCAATAGAGACCATACCCAATTTCTGTTCAATGGATAATTCTTCAAATTTCAATTCTTTCATCTTGTGTTACTCCTTATACAACAGTTTCACGCCAAAAAGCTTGTGCACCACAGTGCTGAAAACACGATACCATAGCAGAAGCTGTAAAGAAACCCCAAAAAGTATCAAAGAATTCTAATTAATTCCGATTTTAAAAAATGCGTATGCGAAAAAGTAGTTTTCGGCGATTCCGGCAGCGCACCAAAGAAGCTTTTTGGTTTTGCATGCTACATTAAGTTTTACTGTTTTTTAACCGTTGCTACTGCGCAAAAGCCATAATATAGGGATGCATTTCCACAAAAAATGTGCTATAATAGCATATCATGGGGGATTATGGAGGTTTGGTAATGACGAATAAAAAACAGATCGTTACTGACAGCTTATTTACACTCATTACCTTGCTCATAGTATTTTCAGTGAACCTGTTTCTTGTTATGCAGTTCAACACAAAAACCATGACACCGATGATTTTTGTGTTGGGTGTATTTCTGGTGTCCTGGAGGACCCAAGGGTACGGCTTTGGAATCGCTGCCAGCTTTCTGAGTGTGTTGGCTGTGAACTGGGCATTTACCTATCCTTACTGGGAATTTGACCTGATCTCTCCGGAGTGTATTTCCTCCGCTGTCGTTATGCTGATCGTTTCCACTATGACCGGTGCTTTGACCACCCGGCTGAAGCAGCAGGAGAAGCTGAAGGCGGAAGCGGAAAAGGAACGGATGCGGGGCAATCTGCTCCGGGCGGTATCCCATGATCTGCGGACACCGCTGACATCCATCTACGGTTCCTGCTCCGCGATTATTGAAAATTTTGACAGCATTCCCCGGGACCGGCAGCTTCTTCTTTTAAAGGATATTGAATCCGACGCACAGTGGCTGAACCGTATGGTGGAGAATCTGCTGTCTGTTACCCGGGTGGATGAGGATAAAGTTCGCCTGTCCAAGCACAGCACGGTTCTGGAAGAGCTGATTGATGCGCTGCTGGTAAAATTCTACAAGCATTATCCGAACCAGAAGGTGCAGGTGACGATACCGGAGGAATTTGTCATCATTCCCATGGATCCGATGCTCATTGAGCAGGTGCTGATGAATCTGCTGGAAAACGCGGTGTTCCATGCCCAGGGCATGAAGAATCTTTGGTTGAAGGTCGTTTTGAAAAACAACAAAGCCGTGTTTTTCGTGGAAGATGACGGCTGCGGCATTTCCGAGGAAAGAATGGCACACCTGTTTACGGGAATTCTGGACAGTGAAGCGCCGGTGGATTCCGCCCGCAGCAATATGGGAATTGGCTTAAGTGTGTGCAGAACCATCGTCAAGGCCCATGGTGGAGAATTAAAGGCTGAAAACCGTCCGGGTGGCGGAGCGCTGTTCTGCTTCTCACTGGAAATGGAGGAAACAGACTATGTCCAATAACAAATATAAGATCCTTGTGGTGGAGGATGACCGCAATATTTTAAGCATGATCCACACGGTTCTGGACACCAATGGGTACCAGGTTTTGACGGCACAGCGGTGCCAGCAGGGAATATTAATGATGACATCCCATGTGCCGGATCTGGTGGTCCTGGATCTGGGCTTGCCGGATATGGATGGGGAAGAGTTTATTCGCATTACCCGCCGCAACAGCATGATCCCAATTATCGTTTTGTCTGCCAGAACAGACGAAAAAGATAAGGTATCCGCCCTGGATCTGGGTGCCAATGATTACATTACCAAACCCTTCGGCACAGCGGAGCTGCTGGCCCGTGTAAGAGCATCCCTGCGGATCAATCGCATGAATCTGCAGGCTGTGATCCCCAACAGTGTATTTAGGTTGGATGACCTGGAGATTAATTATGACCGCAGACAGGTTTCTGTGAATGGCAGGATCGTGCATTTGACCCAAACAGAGTATAATATTCTCTCCCTGCTCAGCCAGCAGGTGGGAAAGGTTATGACCTATGCCGCGATTATCTGCTCTATTTGGGGCGCGATGGATAATGGCAGCGTCAAAAAACTGCAGGTCAATATGGCGAACATTCGAAAAAAGCTGGGTTGTAAACCCGGAGAAAACCGCTATATCATCAATGAGTTGGGTGTCGGTTACCGGATGCTGGACACTCAGGAATGACTTTAACTGTATCTTAGCTGAAAACTGCTATTATTTACTCCGAATTAACCGCCTTGCCCATATAATGGGTGAGGCGGTATTTTAATTTTAATACAAAGGATGTATTCGCTATGACAGTATTTGACGTATTAACGATGATCGGCGGCCTGTGCCTGTTCCTGTTCGGTATGAACGTTATGGGCGATGGCTTGGAGCGTCGGGCAGGCAATAGCCTGAAAACCCTGTTGGGTAAGCTGACAGACAGTAAGATCAAGGGTTTTTTGACTGGTTTGGGAGTTACTGCGGTGATTCAAAGTTCTTCCGCAACAACCGTTATGGTGGTTGGCTTTGTCAATTCCCGGCTGATGACTTTAAAGCAAGCCATTGGTGTGATCATGGGTGCCAATATCGGCACCACCGTCACGGCATGGATCCTCTCACTGGGCGGCATCTCCAGTGACAATCTTTTCATGCAGCTTTTGAAACCAACTTCCTTTACCCCGGTTCTGGCATTGCTGGGAACGGTCTTTCTGATGTTCTCCAAATCCACCAAGCAGAAGGATGTAGGAACGATTCTTTTGGGCTTTGCAACATTGATGTTTGGCATGGATACCATGTCCGGTGCCGTGTCCGGCCTGGCGGATATTCCCGCCTTCCAGAACCTGTTTTTGATGTTTAAGAATCCGGTTCTGGGTGTGTTGGTAGGCGCGGTGCTGACGGGAATCATCCAATCCAGTTCCGCATCTGTGGGTATTTTGCAGGCTCTGTCGGCTACCGGTGCTGTTAGCTATGCGGCAGCAGTTCCCATTATCATGGGACAGAATATCGGTACCTGTGTAACCGCGCTGCTGTCTTCCTTCGGCGCAAACAAAAACGCAAAACGTGCCGCGGTTATTCACCTTGCTTTCAATGTGACCGGTACGGTCGTATGGCTGACGGTGTTCAGCATCGTATCGCGGCTGGTACAGCCCGCAATTTTGAACCAATCCGCAACCTACTTGGGAATCGCGGTCTGCCACTCGGTATTTAATATCCTCTGCACGGCGCTGCTGCTCCCGCTGTCCAATTTCCTGGAAAAGCTCGCTTATCTGGTGGTGCCGGGTGGTCAGGAAGCTACAAAAAAGGTGGAATTGGATGAACGCTTGCTTGCAACACCGACGATTGCCTTGGGTCAGTGTAACCAGCTGGTGCTGAAAATGGCGGGAGAAACAGTGACAGGCTTCAAAATGAGCATGGATGCCCTTACTTCCGGAGATATCTCATCTGCGGAGAAGATCCGTACCATCGAAAATGATGTAGACCATTATGAAGACATACTGGGTACTTATTTAACCAAACTGGCCAGAGCGCAGATCTCCGATGATGACAGTTCTGAGGTGTCCAAGCTGCTGAAGGTCATTGGCGATCTGGAGCGGATCTCGGACCACAGTGTTAATGTGTTGGAATCCGCAGAGGAGATCCATGAAAAGAAGATCACATTCACAGATGGGGCAAAAAAAGAACTGGAAGTGCTGTGCAGCGCACTGGCGGAAATTCTGGAGATCACAACGGATGCCTTCTGCCATAACGATTGGGAAGCCGCTGCTTCTGTAGAACCGTTGGAGCAGGTGATCGATCATATCAAATCCATCCTGCGCAACCGGCATATCAGTCGTTTGAAAAAGGGTCAGTGCAGCGTGGAGGCAGGCTTTATCTGGTCTGATCTGCTGACAAATCTGGAACGTACCTCCGACCACTGCTCCAACATTGCGGTGAGCATCATCGATGCCCATGGGCACAACATGAATGCGCACCAAAGCCTGCGCAGCATGAAAGAGGGAAATCCCGTTTTCTTTGAGAAGTTGGATGATTATTCCCACAAATATGCGCTTCCGCAGGAATAAGACCGTGCTGTAAATGATCGTTTATCTTACGATGGATATTGTAGGGCGGGGGCTTGCTCCCGCCGAAATACTGCACTTTTGGCGGCGGGACCAAGGCCCCGCCCTACGAATTCTATCGATAATTGCTGCAAGAACGATACCGAGCGGGTTAGGGAAGTAACGATTAGTACCGCACTGTGCACGAATTGGCCGCGGGCACTGCCCGCATAAACGATCATTTATCTTATCCGCAGTGCCTGATTTCTTTACCCAATCTTAACCGGCAGTCAAGTATAATAAATTGATTATTCATCGGAAAGGAATGTTTTTTGTGTTACCTGCAATTATTCTGTTTGCGGCTACGTATGTGCTGATGCTGACTTTCAGCAAATACCGTCCCTACATCGCGCTAGCTTCCGGTTTGATCTTTATCGTTTCCGGTATGCTTCCCGTTGACCAGATCATCGGTTCTCTGGACTTCAACGTTCTGCTGATGATCGGCGGCACTATGGGCCTTGTGCAGCTGTTCATCGATAGCCGCATGCCCGAGCGTCTGGCGGATATCATTATGAACCGGGTGCCCAATATCCAGTGGGCAGCGGTTGCTCTTTCTCTGTTCGCCGGTATTATCTCCGCTTTTGTGGACAATGTGGCTACTGTCCTGATGATTGCCCCTGTTGCCATTGAGATCTGCAAAAAGCTGAAGACCAATCCTGTGCCCTTTATTATTTCAATCGCTGTTTCCTCCAACCTGCAGGGCGCGGCCACGCTGGTTGGTGATACCACCGCCATTATGCTGGGTTCCGCTCTGGATATGAGCTTCCTGGACTTCATCTGGTACCAGGGTAAGCCCGGTATGTTCTTCATGGTGGAACTGGGTGCCGTTCTCTCTGCCTGCATTGTATATTTCACCTTCCGCAAGGAAAAGGGTGCCATCCCCAAGACCGGTAAGATGACCGAGGTGGAGGATATTGTGCCTACCATTTTGCTGGTTGGCGCTATCGTACTGCTGATCGTAGCATCCTTCCTGCCCTTTGAGATGCCTGCTGAGACCAATGGCCTGATCTGCACCGCTCTGCTGGCAGTGGGTTTGGTCTACAACTATTCCAAGAAAAAGAATCTGGATGCGATTATGACTCCCTTGAAGGCCATTGACTTTGAGACGCTGGGTCTGCTGGTTGGTCTGTTCCTGATGATCGGCGGTATTTCCCATGAGGGTGTCATCGATGCGCTGGCGGCGCTCCTTGCTAAGCTGGGTGCCGGCAATCCCTTCCTGATGTACACCATCATCGTATGGGCATCTGTATTGATCTCTGCGTTCATCGACAACATCCCCTATGTTGCCACCATGATCCCTGTCATTGCCGGTATTGCCACGGAGATGGGTATTGACTCCACGGCACTGTACTTCGGCCTGCTGTCCGGTGCCACTTTGGGCGGCAACTGCACCCCCATCGGTGCCTCTGCCAATATTACCGGTATCGGTATTCTGCGCAAGGAAGGCCATGAGGTAGCTAACAGCGATTTCTTCAAGATCGGTATTCCCTTCACCCTGTCTGCCATTATCCCTGCTTACGTTTTGATCTGGGTCCTGTTTGGTGCTTGATCCGACAAAAATCGAACCCCACACCGCGGTGTGGGGTTCTTTTGTTGGTCAGCCAAATGACATTTTTTGAACTGTGGCAGAGCTGTTGCTTTTTGATGGTACATAAAGTATAATTGATAAAGAGATACATTACACCTGTGTAATATAATGAAACTGTATGCAGAAATTTCTAATGAGTAAAACAGGAGCGGAGCATGGAACAATCCCGTTGTATAAATTTAAAGAGAGTATTGATTATTGTGGCTGCGTTGCTGGCAATCGCGCTGATTGTTTTTATGTGTACGCAGTTGCTGCCAAAGCACGATGAAAACACAGACACCTCTGCGCCGGCTGTAACAGAGGAAACAAAAAAGGAACTCCACCTGCCGGATTTGTTGGGTACTGCCAAGGCTATCAAAGGCAACCTGATGTCAGCATTAGAGGACATTAAGCACAATCATTTAGACAGCGCAAGAGCAAAGCTCGATACTGCCCGAAAAGACATTGCCGCTGTTCGGACATGGGTTGAAAAGATACCGTTACTGGTCAAGCTTATTCCTCAGGCAGGAGATCTGTATGAGCTGCTGAATGCGGCGGATATGGCAATTTCGGAAGTGGTAATGCCTGCAATCGATTTGCTGGAAACGCATCCGATTTCCGGGATCAGTGTTGGGGAAGGCTTTGATACGAAGCTTCTGTGCACGTATATTGATTTTCTGGAGTCTGTCATGCCGAAGCTGGAGACCTTGCTGGAGGCTGCAAATGCTGTAGATCTCAGTCTTTTGGACAGCGAGGGTAAAATTACAGAGGCTCTGGCAACGGCAAATAATATGTTGGGTATCTATCACGAGAAACCCGAGATTCTTTCTGTCATCAAAGCGATGTTGGGCGGACAAGGGGATCGGACCTATTTGATCGCGGTCCAAAATCCTTCTGAGATTCGTGCCGCGGGAGGATTCCCCGGTTCTATGAGTACCCTGCGGATCGAAGCCGGTATCCTGACTTTGGACGATTTTGCGCCGGTGCGTAATTTTTTGCCGTATAGAGCGCCGTATTCTAACAATATCACACAGGAAGAGCGTGCGCTTTTTACGTATTTAAGCGGCATGCAAACATCATGGGACGCAGAGCTTTGCCCGGATTTTGAACGTGTGGGATATATTTGGGCATCTGCTTATGAGTATAAATGCAATGAGCCTGTGGCCGGTGTGATCTCGATATCCCCCCATATCGTGCAGCGGATTTTAGCTGCGACGAATGGAAAAATCGAACTGTCCGACGGCCTGGTGTTAACGCCGGACAACGCAATAAAGGTATTGATACACGATATCTACTTCAAATATTTCAACCGCCAGCATATGGATCCCAATGGAGGGGTTATCTCTGATCAGCTGTTCGCGGAGTCCGCGAAAAAAACCATGAAAAAGCTAACGGATAACATCTCTGTAACGCAGCTGTTGCAGTATCTCCCGATTTTCAAAGACAGCATTGAAGACAGAACGCTGATGCTGTGGATGAAGGATGAGAAAGAACAGGCCTTTGTGGTGGATATGGGCTGGCATGGAGGACTCAACAGAGATCCGCAAAATCCGGAAGCCGGTGTCTATGTCAATGTGGTATCCGCCAGTAAGATGGGCTGGTTTATGCTGATGGATACGGAAATCGGGGAGCGGACAAAAAATGCGGACGGATCCTATACATATCCCATCACGGTAACCTTTTCCAATAATATAACGGAAGAAGAAATCAAATCCGCGGATTACTACATTTCCGGCGGATTGGGCGGTGCGATGAGCACGGTCGCTTACTTCTTTGCGCCTGCAGGGGGCAGCGTGGATAATTTTGCCGCAACCAATGGCCGGGCGATCAAGCTGAAAACCTATAATGGCATGAGCCTTGGATTTATGGATCGATTCATGCTCAAACCCGGTGAGCCGGTAACGGTAACCTACACAGTTACCACTGCGCCCGGTGTCGACACCCCGCTGGTGTTCAGCAAGACACCAACAGGACAGCAGTCTTATACTCCTTCTTAATAAAACCCTTTAACGCACGCCGGCCTAAATTCCGCCAGAATGCGTTCTCCTCCTTGAAGGGCGACAGCCCATCTGCGTCGTCGGCCTTTTCTGGCAAAATTTATCCTCGCCGAGCGTTAAAGCGTTTTATCAAGGATGAGTATTAAGGCCAATATAGCTGCGAAAAAGCCGAAAAGTTGTTGCGTGGCAACGACTTTTCGGCTTTTATTAGATTGTTCCGGTACGTTCAATGAAAATCTCTAAAAAGATTCCAAAACATCATTTCTCCCGGAAGGTGACGGTTCCGGTTTCGGCATGCATTGCGTCAATGACAGCGAAGGATTCCAGGTGGACACCCAGATTTCGGATGATTTGTCCGCCAATCTGTGAGCCCTTTTCGATCACAATACCGATTCCTTCTACGGACGCGCCGGCGGCTTTAGAAATGGCAATCAGACTCTGCAAGGCACAGCCGTTGGTTAAAAAGTCATCAATAATCAAAATGCGTTCTTCCGGATAATTCAAAAAATATCTCCGGTGTTTTTGTGCTGATCGATAATGCTGTGCAAATCTGACTTTGGAGGGACGATTATCTCTCTTCTCTAAAGTATGGCAGGCCGAGAGATTGGGGAGGCTGCTTGTCTCTCTGGTTTCTCAAAGAGGAAATGATCAATACGATAATGGTAACCACGTAGGGCAGCATCTTGTAGAGTTCTTTTACGGCAAGATTCATGCCGGATGGAATGTACATGTGCAGAATATAGAGTCCGCCAAAGAGGAAAGAGGCAAGAACACCTACATTGGGCCGCCACACGGTAAAGATTACCAGAGCGATGGCCAGCCATCCTCTGTCGCCGAAAGCGTCATTTGCCCAAATACCGCTTGCGTAGTCCATAACATAGTAAAGACCGCCGAGACCTGCTACCATGCATCCGATGCAGGTTGCCAGGTATTTGTACCTGTTGACGTTGATACCTGCGGAATCCGCGGTGCTGGGGTTTTCACCTACGGCGCGCAGGTGCAAACCCATACGGGTACGCTTAATGATAAAGGAAGAAATGAGCGCAATGGCAATGGCCAGATATACAAGAAAGCTGTAACCCAGAACAAGGTCACCAAATATACCCAGTTTGCCTGCAATCGGAAGCGTCTTCTTGAAGCAGTTGGAGGTAGCGGAAAGTGCCAGGAAGGGCATGTCCGCACCGGAGAGCTTGATCAGAGAACCTCCGAAGAAATTGCCAAAGCCAACACCAAAGGTGGTCATGGCAAGACCTGTCACATTCTGATTTGCTCTGAGGGTTACGGTGAGGAAACAGAAGAGAAGTCCCATCAAAAGGGAACCGGCCAGACAGAAGAGTGTCGGGATCAGCACCGCCAGAGTGGGATTCAGGGCGGCGGGAGAGGGAAGGCTTTGCTCATACAGGAAAGCGCCGATAACACCGCATATACCGCCGACATACATGACACCGGGGATACCAAGGTTCATATTGCCTGACTTCTGTGTAATAATTTCACCGGTAGAACCATACAGCAGAGGAGTACCCTGGGCGATGGCACGGGGGAGGAAAGAAAGTATCGCTTCAAACATGATTATTCTTCCTCCTTTTTAGAAGATCTGGTAAAGCTGAGCTTATAATTGATGAAGAACTCGCAGCCAATAATGAAGAAGAGAATGATACCGGTAAGAATATCGCCAAAGGATGCATTCAGACCAAAATCTGTGGCAATTTCTCCGGCACCGCGGCTGAGGAATACCAGAAGGAAGCTGGTCAGAACCATCCAGATGGGATTGAATTTGCCAAGCCAGGACACCATAACGGCAGTAAAGCCTCTGCCGTCTACGATGGCGGCATTGAGGGTATGGTTGGTGCCGCCTACCAGCAGCAGGCCGGCCAGACCGCAGATACCGCCGGAGATCAGCATGGTGCGGATGATAATTTTTTCTACCTTAATACCGATGTATCTTGCGGTGCGTTCGCTTTCGCCAACCACCGCGATCTCATAGCCGTGCTTGGAGTATTTGAGGTAGATGTACATACCGACGGTCAAAAGCGCAACCACGACAATGTTTAAAGCATATTTGGAACCCAGAATTTCAGGGAACCAACCCACTTTGGTAAGGGGATTGATAACACCGATGTTGCCGGAACCTTTGGGATTTTCCCATACGACAGAGAAGTAGGCCACCAACTGTGTTGCTACATAGTTCATCATAAGGGTAAAGAGGGTCTCATTGGTTCCAAACTTAGCCTTAAAGAAGGCGGGAATCGCGCCCCAAAGGGCACCTGCCAGAATGCTTGTGAGCACCATGCAAGGGATGACCACCCAATTGGACTGTTGCTTCATCAAAATCATACAAGCCGCGGCAGCAAGCGCACCTGCAAGGGCCTGTCCCTCACCGCCGATGTTCCAAAAGCGCATCTTAAATGCGGGAGTAAGCGCGAGGGCGATACACAGCAGCATAGCGGTGTTCTGGAGAAGAACCATAAATTTGCGGCTGGAACCAAAAGAACCGTCAATGATGGTAGCAAAAATCTGAATAGGATTGTCAGATGTAACAAGGGTACTGATCAGACTGCAGCAGATCAGAGCAAGGGCAATGGCTGCCGCTCTGACGCACCAACTGAAATACCAGGGCATTTCGCCGCGCTTAACAATATGAAAAAGAGGTTGCTTTGTCTTATGCATTACTGTTACCTCCAAGACGGGTCATCATCATACCTACGTCTCGTTTCTCTGCGCCTCTGCCGGGAATGATACCGCTTACCTTGCCTGCGCAGAGTACAAGAATGCGGTCGCAAAGCTCCAGAAGTACGTCAAGATCTTCGCCAACATAAATCACGGCAACGCCATTTTGCTTCTGCTGATTGATCAGGTCGTAAATGGTGTGGGAGGAGTTGATATCCAATCCGCGCACAGCATAAGCGGTAAGAAGAACCTTGGGTGCCGATGCGATCTCACGGCCGACGAGAACCTTCTGAACATTGCCGCCGGAGAGTTTTCTTACCGGGGTGTCAATACTGGGGGTTTTTACATTGAGTTCTTCCACAACCTGCATCGCCAGACGTCTGGGACTCTTGCGGTCAGTGAGAAAGCTTTTGCCTTTTCTAAAGGAACGAAGCATCATATTGTCACTGAGGTCCATTCCGCCAACGAGACCCATGCCCAGACGGTCTTCCGGCACAAAGGAGAGGGTGATGCCTTTTTCAGCGATCATTAAAGGATCCTTACCCAGCAGCTCATCACGGGTTCCGTCATCCTCAATATAGCAGATCGAACCGCTCTCTACCGGCTGCAAGCCCGCAATGGCCTCCAGCAGCTCTTTTTGACCGCTGCCGGAGATACCGGCAATGCCAAGCACCTCGCCGCTCATGGCAGTGAAAGATACATCCTGCAGTTTCAAAATGCCGTCAATGGAACGGACAGTCAGATCCTTTACCTCAATTCTGGGCTTGGGATCTACAGGCTCGGGACGATCAATATTCAGCGTTACCGCGTGGCCAACCATCATGTTGGTCATTTCCTGGGCATTGGTATTCTTTGTAAGCATGTCACCCACGAACTGTCCAAGGCGGAGAATGGCCACCCGGTCAGAAAGATCTTCCACTTCGTGCATCTTATGGGTGATGATCACAATGGCTTTCCCGTCGTCGCGCATATTGCGAAGCACAGCAAAGAGCTTGTCGGTTTCCTGGGGAGTGAGAACTGCGGTAGGCTCATCCAGGATCAGAATATCCGCGCCTCTGAAGAGAACCTTTACGATCTCCACCGTCTGCTTCTGAGATACCGACATGTCATAGACCTTCTGGTTGGGGTCTACGTCAAAGCCGTAGGCATCACAGATCTGACGGATTTTTTCGGACGCTGCTTTGATATCCAGTTTTCCGTCCAGTCCCAGTATGATATTTTCCGCGGCGGTAAGCACATCGACCAGCTTGAAATGCTGATGGATCATACCAATGCCGTGGTCAAAGGCATCCTTGGGAGAACGGATAACCACCTTTTTGTCATTGATGAATATATCGCCTTCGTCAGGGAAATAAATACCGGAAAGCATGTTCATCAGGGTCGTCTTGCCGCTGCCGTTCTCGCCCAACAGCGCAAGGATCTCTCCCTTATAGATGTCCAGCCATACCCTATCGTTGGCCATAACAGGCCCGAAGGTTTTGGTAATGTTCCGCATTTTAACGGCCGCAACTTTTGTTTCCAAAGACCTCATCCTCCAGTTCTATGATAAATCGTCCATACGATACAAAGCAGCAAAGGGCAACTCAGCGGCTAAAACGGTCACTGGGCTGCCCTTCACAGCATTGCAGGGAAGCCCTGTTTTGGCAGGGCTTCCCGTAAAATTTCTTACTGGTCCAGATTGGTGATGCCGTCGATAAACATATCGAAGTAGGGAGCGGAGCGATACTCGGACTCGTGGAAGTAACCGTCAGCAATTGCCTCGGTCTCGGGAGCAAAGTCGCCCATATCGTCAACGTCAGCCAGGTAGCTGGTCAGAGTCTCACCGTTAACAGTAAAGGTGGAGGTGTCGAAGACCTTCAGAGAGCCGTTCAGCAGAGCAGCCTTGACTTCCTCGATCTTGGCAGCAGTGCCTTCAGCAGCGACAGACTCGTTGAGTTCCTTCAGAGCAACACCGCCGTTTGCCAGAGTGCCGACCCAGTCAGCATCAATGGCTTCACCGTTCATAGCAGCTTTCATGGAATACATCATGTAGGGAGCCCAGTTGATGTAAGAAGCAACGATGTAGGTGTCGGGGCAAGCGTCCTTAGCGGAGCCGTTGTAGAATACGAAGGGGATGCCCTTGTTCTGGCACTCGGTGGGAGCACCCATGGAGTCAGCGTGCAGGGAGATGAGCTTGCAATCGTTGTTGATGAGCTTGATAGCGCCTTCCTGCTCGAGGGTGGGATCATACCAGGAGTTGGTGAAGGTTACATCCATGGTAGCAGTGGGGCAAGCGTAGCGAACGCCCAGATAGAAAGAGGTCATACCGGAGATAACTTCTGCGTAGAGGAATGCACCGATGTAACCAACCTTGGCCTCTTCAGCGGTGAACTCACCGGCAGCGATCATCTCGTTGAGCTTCATGCCGGCAGCAACGCCACCGAGAAAACGGCCTTCGTAGATGGAAGCGAAAGCGTTGTGGTAGTTAGCAACACCGGCGGTGTGAGCCTGGGTACCGGTAGCGTGGCAGAACTGAACGTTGGGGAATTCCTTTGCAGCCTGGAGCATGTAGGGCTCGTGGCCGAAGGAGTCAGCGAAGATGTAGGTGCAGCCTTCGTCAACCAGCTCGGCAGCAGCGTCGTAGCAAGCCTCGGACTCGGGGATGTTAACCTTGATGATGTACTCAACGCCCAGAGCCTCGCAGGCTTCCTTGGTGGCGTTCA
>JAZURG010000115.1:0-7912 GCA_045606145.1 Faecousia sp. | reverse complement strand
ATAAAAGACTCGCACAGGCAGGATACTACAGTATCCTAGACCGGTACGAGTCTTTGCACTTATGCGATTGAACCGCCGTGTACGGAACCGTACGCACGGTGGTGTGAGAGGTCGGGGCTATTCTGCCCCTCCTACTCGATTCATGTAGTTTCTTCTAGACCCAAAGTAACCATTCTGGGAGTATGACCCATAGCTGGAATAATCGTATTCATCAGATCCTCCATAGAAAGCCGCAGGCTGGCGGTATTGACGCAGGGATGGACACCGATGTATGCTCCGCTGAGCAGGTCCTCATCGATGAGAAGCTGTACATGATGTTCTTTATCATTCATAAGGCCAAGGACACTCAGAGAACCGGGGGTGATGTCCAGATACTGCTCCATGTAGCTGCCGTCACCGAAGGACAGCCGCGAGCAGCTAAGCTGCTTGGACAGCTCTTTGGTTTTGAATACCTTATCGCCGGGCAGCATCAGCAGGTAGAAATCCGTGCATTGCCGATTACACAGGAAAAGGTTTTTGCACATGGTTGCTTCCAGTGCTGTATCAATGGCGGCGCAGGCCTCCATGGTCATAGCCGCTTCGTGGTCAATGCGCTGATAGGAGATACCCAGAGCATCCAGAAAATCATAGGTTCTGATCTCCTTGGGGAGTCTGCCGGCACAATCAGCGGGCCGGCCATTCTGCAAAATCATTGGGCTGCTCCTTTCTTATTGCTTGCGCAGCTGCCAGAAGGCAACGGCACTGGCGGCGGCTACATTCAAAGAATCCACGTCGTGGTACATGGGGATCTTGACGGTATAATCACAGCTTGCGATGGTGGTATCAGTGAGGCCGTCACCCTCGCTGCCCAAGATCAGGGCCAGCTTTTCTTCCGCCATCAATGCAGGATCATCGATGGATACGGAATTGTCACTGAGGGCCAGCGCTGCGGTCTTAAAACCCAGATCACGAAGTGTTTCCATACCTTTTTCCGGCCAATCGGCAGTTTCTTCCCCTAAGTATGTCCAGGGAATCTGGAACACGGTACCCATGCTGACACGGGCGCTGCGGCGATACAACGGATTGCTGCAGCCGGGCGTCAGCAGCACCGCATCCATGCCCAATGCGGCAGCGGAGCGGAAGATAGCACCTACATTGGTGGGATTCATGACATTTTCCAGAATGACGATCCGGTTGGCATTCTTTAAAACCGATTCCAAAGAGGGCAGGGGAGGTCGCCGCATGGCGCATAAAACACCCCGGGTCAACTGAAAGCCGGTGAGTTGGGTCAGAATTTCCGGTTCGGAAGTAAATACCGGGATATCGCCGCAGCGCCCGATCACATCCGCGGCCTGACCGTCGATATGCTTGCGTTCCATCAGTAAGGAAACGGGAATATAGCCCGCGTCCAGTGCCCGGTGGATGACCTTGGGGCTTTCGGCAATGAACAATCCCTTTTCCGGCTCGAAACGATTTAGTAGCTGGCATTCCGTCAGCCGGGCGTAGACATCCAGTGCCGGATCGGAAAAATCGGTAATTTCAATGATATTCGGCATAAGACCAAAATCCTTTGCGTTTTTTCTATATAGTAGCAAAGACATGTGAAAAAGTCAAAAAAATAAACCGCCCTCTGGCGGCAAATATCCCTATACAAGAAATAACCCTTGATGTCTTAGCTGACCACTCTAAGCATCAAGGGTTATTTCTGTGAATTCTTGGTATCTAACATCATTGATTAACCTCTCTTTCTACAGGTTTGATTCCGGCTTCAAGACTAAATTTGATATAAATTTTTAGGAGATTCTTTTGAAGCTTTCCTCTTTTAAGATTTTACCTGTACATTGGTATCACCTCTTTGTGATTAAAGAATATCATGAAAAAACTGTTTTTTCAAGTTGGGATACTTCATAAAATTGCACCTGCGTATTTTTGCAAAAGGGAGAAAATGGGAAATGACAGCAGGTTTGTGTTGACATGGATATATGCACTGTGATATGATAAATTTGTTGGGGAGTTCAGAGAACTCCCCGTTTTTATTTGACTTCCGGTATCATGCCGCAGGCTTCAATGCGCTTTTTCAGCCAGTTGCCCCTGAGATAAGCAATATAGAATACCACTGCCGCCAGGACCCAACTGATGGGGTAGGCCAGTGCCAGCATTTCCACTGTGTGCCACCGGCTGACGATAAACACCACCCAGAGGATCCGGAACACACAGGCACAGACGCAGGTGATGACCGTGGGAACGGTGGAATAGCCGGTGCCCCGCATGGTGCCGGCGAACACCTCCACCGGCATGAATACCGAATTAAAGGGTACGATCCAAAGCATCACATAAGCGCCCACCCGGACAACCTCCGCGTCAGTGGTGTAGATGCCCAGAATGAAGTGCCGCCCCAGAAGCATCAGTGTGCTGAGAACTGCCATCAGGGAAACACTCATGCCCATGCAGACCCAGACACTTTGACGGATGCGGGCATATTTCTGCGCGCCGAAGTTCTGGCCTACGAAGGTGGTGATGGCCACACCGAAAGCACCGGAGACCATCCAGGTGATGGCATCGGTCTTAATATAGGCGGTCCAGGCGGCCACGGTGATATCACCGAAGGAATTGATGCCGGATTGGATCAGCACGTTGGTAAGGTCGAAGGTGATGAACTGTAAACCGGCAGGAAGGCCGATCTGCAGAATGCGTTTCAAAAGATCTCCGTGGAGCTTTAAATGCTTTCTGCGAAGACCATATTCCTCCGGCAAGCGGCGCAGAACAATGAGAATCAATGCCGCACTGATGATTTGGGAAATGACGGTAGCCAGTGCAGCACCGGCTACTCCCAGACCCAGGACCACCACGCACAGAAGGTCCATGGCGATGTTTAAAAAGCAGGAAATGATCAAAAAAATCAAGGGCCGCTTACTGTCCCCCATGGCCCGAAGAATGCCGGAACCCATGTTATAGACCATGGATGCCACGGCACCGGAGAAGTAGATGCTGGCATAGAGAATCGCGTCCCCCAGACAGTTGGCGGGGGTCTGGGTCAGCCTCAGTATGGTGGGAGCGGAGGTAATGCCGATGACAGAGGTGGCGGCACCTAAGATTACCGAAAGCAGAACACCTGTGTGCAGGGCATGGCGCACGCCTTTGTGGTCGCTGGCACCGAAGAACTGGGACAGGATCACCGTGGCACCGGTGCTGAGACCGATGAAGAAGCCGTTGACCAGATTCACAAAGGCAGAGGTGGAACCCACCGCGGCCAGAGCCTGGGTACTCACAAAACGGCCCACGATAATGGTATCCACGGTATTATACATCTGCTGAAAAAAAGTGCCCAGCAGAATGGGAAAGAAAAAGCGAAGCAGCTGTTTCCAGATTACCCCTTCGGTGATCTGATTGGCTGCGTTTTTTTGCGGCATAAAGTTGCCTCCTCAACAAAAACTGAGGAAATTTTAGCACGAAAAAAGGACAATGTCTACGGCTTTTTTCTTGCAAATTCCATGCACGTCTGATACGATACCATAGTAGACAGGAGACGGCGACACGGGTTTGCCCAGTGCCATCAATTCCATATCCATTATCTGCAGCATCGTGTTTATGGTAACACTGCTGATCATCATGCTGTGAGGGGCATAACGCTTTTTTGCAGCGCCACCCGTGGCTGGTAAACTTGTACAACGGAGGAATCAATATGCAGAAATTAACAGCCGAAGCAGAAGCAATTTTAATGGAGCGGTTCGGAAAAGACAGCATTGTCGCTCTGGCAACAGTAGCACACGGTGTGCCATTTGTCCGCAATGTAGATGCCTTTTATCAGGACGGCGCGTTTTATGTGCTTACCCACGCTTTATCCAATAAGATGAAGCAGATCAGTGCTAATGGAGCGGTTGCCATTGCAGGTGATTGGTTCACCGCACAGGGAACAGGCATCAATCTGGGTTGGTTTGGAAGCCCGGAGAACAAAGAAATTGCTGAGAAAATGCGTACGGTTTTCTCAGCGTGGATCGACAACGGGCACAATAATTTTGATGATGTGAATACCTGCATTCTGAAAATTCAACTAACACAGGGATTGCTGCTGTCCCACGGTACACGCTACGCCATCGATTTTACGAATGGGCACCTCTAAAAACGCTCCTTTTGCGATTTTGGCGGATCTTTTGCCATAATCATCAAAAAAGAGTTTTTAGAGGTTGCCTAATGAATAACTGCCAAGCTGTTACAAAAAACCGACCTGTCAATTCATACAGGTCGGTTTTGCTTTAGTTGAAGGAAGCGATATCAAAGGTGACTACCGTATAATAGGTGCCGGGTTCTTTCTGCGCCAGAGCCGCGTCCATTTCTTTTTTGATTTGCTTTTTTTGGCTCATCAGCTCCGCCGGAAGCGCCATGTCAAACACCAGATTGGTATGGCCCTTGCCACGGACTATCCGGAAATCGTGGAGAGTGATCCTTTCATCCTGCTGCCGCAGAATTTCTTCCACCACAGCTTTGAGCCGCTCCAATTCCGCGTCTCCGGTGACCACCGGGTCGTAGTGCAGCACCAGATGCACATTATGCTGCTTCAGACATTCCCGTTCCAGATTGTCGATTAGTTCATGGCATTCCAAAGGATCGTCCATCACGCTCATTTCCACATGCATACTGGCAAAGCGCTGGCCCGGTCCGTAGTCATGAACCATCAGGTCATGATAACCCAAAACCTTCGGCTGAGCCGTTACCACGCTGACGATCAGCTCCCGCAGCTCGGGACTGGCGGTTTCACCTAACAGAGGACTGATGGTATCTTTGGCCAGCATAGCGCCGCTGTAGAGAATAAACAGCGCCACAGCCAGACCCATATAGCCGTCGATGCGCCACCGGGTCAGCAGTTCAATCAGCGCTGCCACCAGTACGGCAGAGGTGGAGATGGCATCGTTGCGGCTGTCGGCAGAGGTAGCCAGCAGCGCGGAGGATTCAATGTGCTTGCCCAGCTTCCGGTTAAACAGGCACAGCCACAGCTTTACGATGATCGAACCAATCAACACAATGGCCACAGCCGCGGAGAATTCCACCGGGGTAGGATCAAGGATCTTCTGCACAGAGGTTTTCGCCAGTTCAAAGCCGATGACGATGATCATGGCGGCCACTGCCAGACCCGACAGGTATTCATACCGGGCATGGCCGTAGGGGTGATCTTCGTCGGCAGGCTTTTCCGCCAATTTGAAGCCTACCAGCGTTACGATGGCACTGGTAGCATCGGACAGGTTGTTCATGGCATCGGCTGTAATGGATACGGATCCGGAGATCGTACCTACCAGCAGCTTCAGACCAAAGAGCAGAATGTTGGAAACAATGCCCACTACACCGGAAAGCTTTCCGACCGCTGCCCGAACCTTTGACTTTCGTGGCTCGTGGTATTCCTTTACAAATAAGCGAAGCAGCAATTTTGTCATTGCGCTTACCTCCCATAAATTCTACGCAGGGAATTATATCACACCTTACAGGTTCCGTCCAACTTATTTGATAAAGTTGGTGGCGATGCCCGGTTCCCGCTGGGGAAGACCGTATTTTTCTTTGCCCAATGCGATGGAGCGCATTAAGAAAGTCATATTTCGGGCAAGGGTGCGCATGGTCTGCATGCCTTCGGCATCTTCCATGGCTTCTCCGGGAAGCCTGCCGTGTACACTATTCCAGTACTGGCTGGAAACCACCGGCATACCGCTGATGGTAAAGTATTTGTTCAACTGGTCAAAGGTGGCAGAGCACCCGCCCCGGCGGGCCACCGCAATGGCGGCACCCACCTTCATGGTTTTGTCAAAACGGCTGCTGTAGAAGAGCCGGTCCAGAGCGGCGGTGAGAGTGGCGTTGGCGGAGGCATAATACACAGGACTTGCTACCACCAGACCGTCGCTTTCTTTCAGCTTCTCAGCCAGTTCGTTGACACCGTCATCAAAGACGCACTTGCCCTCTTTGTGGCAATAGCGGCAGGCGGTACAGCCACGGATGGGCCAGGTGCCGACCTGCACGGTTTCTGTTTCGATACCCTCCTGGGCAAAGATTTTTTCCATTTCCGCAAGGGCAGCGGAAGTGTTGCCCCCGACCCGGGGGCTGCCGTTTAAAAGCAATACTTTCATATATTTCTCCTATCCAAATACTTCAAAAGCGCTGATGACCGGGAAGATATCTTCGTTGACAAGCTCCCGCCCGTAGGCATCCAGGAACCGCTCCCGGTATTTGTCGGTTTTCAAATTGAAATTCAGTGACCAGATGCCCCAAAAAAGATCCACATGCCGGTCACCAACGCCGCCGTTGCCCAAATCAATAAATCCGCTGAAGCGCCAGCGATCCAGCATGATATTGGGCAGGCAGTAATCCCCGTGGAGCAGTGTGTCGGTTTTTAAGTATTTTCCCGATGCTTCCACCACTTTCCAGGCTTCTTCCGCCGAAGCGTATCCCCAGTTATCGGGGAAAAGGGAGGCATCATAGCGGCGCGCTTCATAATTTTCACGGGCAGTGGTCAGATAATTGAGAGTATGCGGTATGGGACACCCGGTGGGATCAGTGTCATGGAGCATCCGAAGCAGCAGCGCTGTGGTATCGCAAAGCCTGATGGGGTCATCCAGATACATGGGATTTATGCAGTCTTCACCCGGCAACCGGGAAGTTAAAAGCCAATCCTGCTCCAGTTGCTCATAGGCTAAAACCTCGGCACCAAGACCCTTGCTGTGGAAAAAGCTGGTCTGTGCCGCTTCTTTTTGCAGTGTGCCTGCCGGGGCTGTCTTTAAGTAAAAACCGCCCTCCCGGTCAATAAAGTACACTCGCGCATCTGCCGAGCAGCTGCTGTCGTACACGTCGGCACCGGTCAGCAGGGGATGCAATTGTAGGGGGAACACTTGGGGGTCAATATTCAGTAATTTGCGGTTCACGCAATCACCACCTTTGGTCAAATTATAGAAAAACCGGGCCGGTATGTCAATCCCATTGTAATTGGCCTGCGGGAATGCTATAATACAATAAAAGGAGTGATGACGATGCTGAAATTTGGAATGCCCGCACTGATCGAACTGGATACGGTGGAGGAGCATGCCGCCCTGTGCGCAGAGCTTGGGTTGGATTTTATCGAACTGAACACCAATTTTCCCTTGCAGCAGATCCATAAACTGGACGTCGCTGTGTTGAACCGGCTGGGGTCGCAATACGGCATTGGATATACCATCCACTTGAATGACGATCTGCCGGTAGCGGATTTTAACCCCGGTGTGGCAAAGGCTTACAGCCAGTCCGTTCTGGATGCCATCGAGTTTTCCAAGAAAATCGGATGCAAGGTGCTGAATCTGCACATTGCGGAGGGCGCGCATTATACGACTCCCAACCGTATCGTCTATTTTTACGAAGCTTACAAGGAAGAATACCTGAAAGGGATGAAAGCTTTCCGTGAGGCCTGCGAGGCTGCCGTGGGAGACAGCGGCATCCGCATCTGCATGGAAAACAGCAAGGCCTATTTTGATTTCCAGAAAGAGGCGCTGGATCTTTTGCTGGAAAGCCCGGTGTTTTTTCTGACACTGGATATCGGCCATAACCATTGCTCCGGCTATGCCGATGAGCAGTGGATCCGGGCAAGAGCAAACCGTTTAAAGCACATGCACATGCATGATGCCAAAGGCAGCAAGCAGGATCATCAGCCTTTGGGACAGGGGGAAATGGACATTCCCGGTTATCTGGAACTGGCAAAGCAGTGCGATTGCTCCGTGCTGCTGGAAGTAAAGACCGTGGAAGGTCTGCGCCAGAGCGTCGCCTGGCTGCGGGAGAATATGTAAAGTAAATGATCGTTTAGCGCAGCATCCAAAGCCTTCCCCCTCGGGGGTGCTGCAGAGCGCAGCGAATCTTAAATCACAATGATTGCCGGTGGCAATCATACCTTAGAAAATAGGTGGCTGCCCGAAGGGCAGACGGATGAGGG
>JAZURG010000114.1:0-3018 GCA_045606145.1 Faecousia sp. | reverse complement strand
AATTTGTCGTGCGCCCAAACAACCTGGCAGGTAATGGCTATGATAAACACTTCCAAAATGCTGTCAAGGGAAGTATTAATGAGCATTCTTATAAACTTCAGTACCACAGCAAAGGTTAACACGTTGCGAAGGAGGTTGTTTGTATCTAACAGATACCCTTCTACCGTGAACATACGGAAGATCTCTATCGCCAGTGCGGCTACAAGAACGGTCATTGTTACCGCGGCAAATATCAGTTTTATAAAGCGGAGAATTTGGCAGAAGCTCCCCTTTGATTGAGAGCATCGGGCTTCTTGATTTTCTGGCTGAAGATCCGTATGCTGATCCAAATACATGCTCATAGCTAACCTCCTTCCACAATCTCCTTGATATTATATAGGAATTTGGCGAAAAAGGAAAGACTAATTTTCGATAACGGTAAGATTCGCTGTAATGTTCTAAATGTTCAAATAAAGGAAAGTGCGACGTGGATTCCACACCGCACTTTTAAAAATCACCGTAAAGTGATATTCTATTAAGGAAGGGGCCCCGAGGATTGGGCAAATCGGGGGCCCCGAAGGAAGGATAACACGCCTGTGATAAGGGGGAGTGCGCAGGTGTGTTATAAACAATGTAAAGTGATGCACCAGTACTTTGCGAAAAACGGTCTATAGGTATTAACTATAGAATATTTTGCGTTCATCATTCCCGATTTGCATCAGTTGAGGTAATTGCGAAATTACAGCCTTTTAATCTGTTGGGAGCGCTGTAGATATTGAAACGGTTCTCCCGGGAAAAACCCAGAAGTGTAATATTGGCGCTACGGGCAGTTTCCACCGCCGCAATAGTGGGGGTGGAACGGGATACGATCATAGGAACACCGATGGCGGCCACCTTTTGGATCATATCCATGGGGATCCGGCCGCTGGTAAGGATATACTTATCTTTCAGCGAAACTCCACTGAGCAGCGCCTTTCCTGCCAGTTTATCCATGGCATTGTGACGGCTGATATCCACGCAGGAGAAGTAAGTGCCACTGTCGTCACAAAGCGCACAGCAATGGGTTCCGGCAGTAGCTTTTTGCAGCGTAGAATTATCGTAGAACCGCTGCTGATTGTCAAGCAGGATCTCTGGGTCAAATACGGCACTGTCACACAGAGGCGTCCGGGACTGAGACTCGAACTGTGCAAGCTGGGCAGAAGCTCTTCCTGCGTCTTCATCCAGCTCCAGGGATATAATGTCATCCAGAGAACGGATATAACCTTGTGTGTACAGATATCCTATCAGTAGTTCTTTTCGCTCACTGGGAGAACAGTATAGTGTCCTGTCCGTTTTTCCGGAAATCTCTACATGCAAAGCGGTTTCGTGGACCATCAAATCCCGCATGGGAACATATTCTCCCCGGATGTAGCGAACGATTTCCAGCTTATCCACCAGGGCTCTGGCTTCCCCTTCCGGTTCTTCTGTGGTGGTGCCTAAGTACTTTTCGTATTCGCTGCGGGTATTGATGTTGGTAAACATTTGAAGCTCCTTATCAAAACTGGCAGCCTCATCCTGGGAGATCACGCAGGCCCGGCTTGCGTAAATAAAGCGGAACAGAGAACTGTTTCCGGTTTCCAGCCGGTAAACCACCTCGTCCAACAGTGCGCGGGAATAAAAGGCGTTGAATGGCTCAAGCCGATCTTGAAATTTGCCGGCACAGATATCTGCTCCGGAATTCAAAAGATTATTTTTCAGATGGCGAACGAAATCCAAATTTACTACCGGCATATCGCAAGCCAGCAGATACACATATTGACTGCGGGCGTGGTTTAGTGCCGAATGGACACCGGCCAAAGGACCTTTACCCAGATAGATATCGCTGCAAAGCCGGACATCAATACCTTCATACAGCTGAGGCTTGGCGGTGACAATCAGGATGTCAGAGAATTCTTCCTTCAGGGTTCGAATGATGTTTTCCAGAATTCGGCGGTCATCTGCCATTAGGAGCTGTTTATCAAAACCCATCCGGGAGGATTTTCCTCCTGCCAGGATGGCAGCGGTTCCAAACATAGGAAGAGCCTCCCGGAGCGTTTCCGCTCCGGGATTTTCGCTTGTAGTATTCACGGTTACGCCTTCTCGATCCGGGCGGCGCAGACCTTCAGCTCGGGGATCTTTGCGGTGGGATCGGTGACAGTGTTGGTCAGCAGGTTGGCAGGGCCGTCTGCAAAGTGGAAGGGCATAAACAGCACGCCTTCCGGTACGATGTCAGTAACTCTTGCTTCCACGACAACTCCGCCACGGCGGGAGGAGACCTTCACATCATCTCCTGGAGCGATGCCCAGCTTGGCAGCGTCGGCAGGGTTCACTTCCACATAGGAGCGGCCAGCGATATTCTTCAGGCCTTCGACGCGGCCGGTCATGGTGCTGGTGTGATAATGATACAGAATACGGCCTGTGGTGAAGATCATGGGATATTCACTGTCGGGAGTTTCTGCGGAGGGACGGTAGGGAGCGGGTTTGAACAGCGCGCGCTCACCGCGGCTGAACTTACCCACATGCAGAATGGGAGTGCCGGGATGATCGGCGGTGGGGCAGGGCCACTGCAGGCCTTCCTTTTCCAGGCGCTCATAGCTCATGCCACCGTAGGAGGGAGTGACAGATGCGATTTCAGCAAAGACTTCTTCAGCGGTACGGAAGCTGTTGCCGTAACCCAAAGCAGCCATCACATCAGAGAGGATCTCAAAGTCTGCGTGGCTCTGACCGATGGGGTTGATAGCCTTGCGAATCCGCTGTACACGGCGCTCGGTGTTGGTAAAGGTGCCGTCCTTTTCTGCAAAGGTGCAGCCGGGCAGAACTACATCTGCCAAAGCAGCGGTCTCGGTCAGGAAGATGTCCTGAACAACCAGCAATTCACAAGCCTTCAGCGCCTTTTCCACATGGTTCAGGTCGGGATCGGACATCATGGGGTTCTCGCCCATAATGTACAGGCCACGGATCTTGCCTTCTTCCACAGCATTCATGATCTCGGTCACGGTTAGACCGGGCTTGCCGGACAGG
>JAZURG010000113.1:0-6710 GCA_045606145.1 Faecousia sp. | reverse complement strand
GTTATGTACGCCGGTAAGATCGTGGAATACGGCACTGCCGAGGAAGTGTTCTTTGATCCCCGTCATCCTTATACCTGGGCGCTGCTGTCCAGTATCCCTGATGTGGATAGCAAGGAGCGCCTGGATGCCATTCCCGGTACGCCGCCCAACATGATTTATCCCCCCAAGGGTGACGCGTTTGCGCTGCGCAGTAAGTACGCCATGAAGATCGACTTTGAGCAGGAGCCGCCTTATTTCAAGCTGTCCGATACGCACTATGCGGCTACCTGGCTTCTCCACGAAAATGCTCCCAAGGTAGAGATGCCCAAGATCGTTTCCGAGAGAATCAAGAATGCATTGGCGGAGGGCAAGTAATATGACCAATAAAGAATTTAACACCAAATACGGTCTGAACGCCCATGTCAAGCAGAAGCCGGAACTGCGGGACGAGAATGTGCTGCTGTCCGTCAGACACCTGATGCAGTACTTCACCATAGGCAAGGGCCGCAAGAAGATGGATTCGAAAGCGGTGGACGATATTTCCTTCGATGTCCATGAGGGCGAATGCGTAGGTATCGTTGGCGAGTCCGGCTGTGGCAAGACCACCACCGGCCGTTCTATCATTAAGCTGTATGACATTACTTCCGGCGCTGTTTATTACCGCGGTGTCCGCATTTCCGCCGGCGAACGGTACACCAAGAGAGCCATTAAGGAAGCCAGACGCAACAATCCTGAGCAGGTTCCTGCTCTGCAGGCAAAGCTGAAGCAGATCCGCTTCGACAATGCCCACGCTTCCAGAAAGCTGGTCAATGAGATCCAGATGATTTTCCAGGATCCTGTGGATTCTCTGGACCCCAGAATGACCGTTGAGGATATCATCCAGGAGGGCCTGCAGATCCAGGGCTACCGGAATAAGGCCAAGAACCATGAAAAAGTGGTGGAAATGCTGGAAAAGGTCGGCCTGGTGGCTGAGCATGCTTCCCGCTATCCCCATGAGTTCTCCGGCGGTCAGCGCCAGAGAATCGGTATTGCCCGCGCGCTGATCATGAATCCCCGGTTGCTGATCTGCGACGAGCCTATCAGCGCTCTGGACGTTTCTATCCGTGCGCAGATCATCAACCTGCTGAACGAACTGAAGCAGGAACTGGGCCTGTCCATCATCTTCATCGCCCATGACCTGTCCGTGGTCAAGTATTTCTGTGACCGCATCGTGGTTATGTATTTCGGCAAGGTCGTGGAAACAGCCACCAGTGATGAGCTGTTCAAGAATCCCACGCACCCCTACACCAAGGCTTTGTTGTCCGCGATCCCGAAGCCCAATCCCCTCAGCGAAAAGAGCCGTGAGAGAATCCACTACGATCCTTCTGTGCACGACTATGCCACCGATAAGCCCGCTCTGCGGGAGCTGAAGCCCGGTCACATGGTCTACTGCAACGAGGCGGAGCTGGCCGAGTACAAGAAGAATCTCAAGGATTGAGGTCGTACCCATTGAAAAAAATCTTCTTTCAGTCCCCCAGCCGCTATATCTGGGCGCTGGTCCTGGCGGCGGCTGTGGGTGTGTTCCGGTACTTTACACTGGCCGAAGGTGTCAGCGATTGGCTCATGTGGTATGAGATCTTTTCCGTATCGGGATATGTGACCTTTCTGGTTGGCGCTTTGCTGACGGTTGCCTATTTTGGCGCTTTCGACCTGTTTGGCTATGTGTTTTCCCCCGGCCGCACAGGCGGAGTCAAGAAATACAAGAACTACGCCGAATACTCCCAGCAACAGACGGAGAAGCGGGCCAGAGAAGGATATGGCTTTGTGCCGTTTTATGTGGTCGGCGCAGTTTTGGTGCTGGTGTCTATGCTGATCGCGTAACGGAAACGAGCAAATGAATTATGAAAAAAGGGGCTGTAAAATAAGTCCCCCAAGAAAGCAGGCTGCGCCGAAAGGTGCAGCCTGCAAAAATATTTGTAGAGAAACGACTGGTCCAGTAGAAAGACCAGCCGTTTTGTAGTATCATAAAGCTTCTGTACGGTCAAACCTGTTTCCTTTCACCGGTTCGGATCGATGGAAAAGGAATCTCTTTCCATTTGGGCAGACCATATATCCCTCGTGATCGATGGCAAAGTTACAGGCACGGTAAGGATTGTCACGGTATTACCTCACTGAAAGAATATACCGGATCATTTATTTTAATAATTCTTTCCATATCCACTGGTAATTTTAGCTGGATTGGTGTATAATTCCTATCTATTGCTTTCATATGTGTTGCAAATCCCTTCAATAGTCAAAAAAGAACCACACCTTTGGTGCGTTTCGCATTTGGTATGAGTGAGAGGGATTTGATTTGCATTTTCGCTATGGGCGAAAATAAATGTAGCCACCAGTTTTTGAACTGGTGGCAGCAACATGCCACCGGCATGTTGCATTTAAATGGGTTCAAATCCCTTCAATAGCCAAAAAAGAACCACACCTTTGGTGTGGTTCTTTTTTGGCGGAGTGAGAGGGATTTGAACCCTCGCGCGCTTTTTAGACGCCTACTCCCTTAGCAGGGGAGCCCCTTCGGCCTCTTGGGTATCACTCCGAATAACAGACACTATTTTGCTGTTGCCAAAGTATTCTAGCATAGAGGGGGAGGTTTGTCAAGCACAAAAGCAGTGATTTATAAAATCACTGCTTCGGCTTTACCTTTTCCTTGGTGCCGTCGGGACGGACAATATAGGTGTTTTCCAACTGTCCTACCAGATTGGCTTTGACAGAGTCGATATAGATCCTGCGTAGTTTATCACGCTCCGCCAGCTCCTCATCGGTCAAACCTTCGCTTTTTGCCTTCTTTGCCAGCTCGTTGATTCTGGCGATCACTTCATTCATGTTCATAGTTACACCTCAAATGTAGCGGTCAATGACCACGGATATACGGCCCTTCTTTGTCTGTCCGTTAACAGTGCGCAGCTTGATCTTACCAAGTCCACGCACGGAAATTTTACAGCCTTCTGTCACGGCCTTGTCCGGCTTTTCACAGGGCAGACCGTCAACAGCGGCCTTTCCGGATGTGACATACTGAGCGGCCAGACTTCTGCCAATTCGAAAACCGGAGCTGATGACACTGTCCAGACGCAAAGAAGCCAAAGTGTCTTTGATCTGCTTGGTTTCCGGTTCGGATATGATCACTTGAGACAATGGTATCGTTTCTAACCGGACTTTCGTTCTGCCGGCACCAATAAAGTTTTGCAGAATATAGGGGGCGATTTCGTCGGTTACGAAAAAGTCACAGCTTCCTTTGCTGACACAAATATCCCCAACAGCTTCTCTTGCAATGCCCGCACCCATGAAAGCGCCCAGAAAATCCCGATGACTCAAACTATCCCCTTCAAAGAAGGTTGCCCTTAGACAGACTATTGGAGATCCCTCTTCCATTAAACTGCTTTCATCCAGATACTCCGGCAGATACACCAGCATTTTCCGTTCCGCATCCTCGTAGCCACCAAATTCTGTTAGACCCGGAACGCTGCCGAACAGGTAGCGGGTCATTTCCAGCTCCCTGGGAGAAAGAAACGCGGTATTAGCGGGAATATCCCGGCGAAGTCCTGCCTGTATTTTATCCCAAACCTTTGCCAGAAGCATCCGGTCTTCTGATGTTTGGGCGATTTTTTCAATATTGCTGCGATCCATCCTATCACCGAAAGTCATTATACCATATGATTTGATAAACGCAAGGAAGTTTTTCTTGTGTCTTGTTGAGATTTCCGTTATAATGAGGAAAAGAAAGCAGGTGAAATGATGATCGTAGGTATTATTGGCGGTGGCGCATCCGGTATGGCGGCAGCTTTGGCTGCTGCGGAAAATCAGAATGTACAGGTGATCCTGTTTGAGCGCCAGGCACGGTTGGGCAGAAAACTGCAGACCACGGGCAACGGACGGTGTAATTTGACGAATCTCCATGCTGATGAGGGCGGTTATCACGGCGACAATGCTTCCTTTGCAGATTTCGCACTGGCATCTTTTGGTCCGGAGAAGACACTGCAATGGTTTCGTGCTTTGGGTCTGTTTACGGTAGCGGAAGCTTCCGGCCGTGTTTATCCTTATTCTGACCAGGCCAATTCCGTGGTGGATGTGCTGCGCTTTGCTCTGGAAAAACCTAATATCCGGGTGCTGACCGGTTTGGAAGTCACTAAGGTTCGCCGGGCAGGAAACGGTTTCTCGGTAGAAAGCACTGAAGAAAGCTATCTGTGTGATAAGCTGATCGTGGCCTGTGGCGGCTTGGCGGGAACGAAAATCGGCGGCAGTATGGCAGGGTATAAGTTACTGGGAAAACTGGGTCACCACAGCACCCGCCTGCGGCCTGCCTTGGTGCAGATAAAATCCGGTTGGGGCGGAGTTGCCGGCCTTAAGGGTGTGCGCGCCAACTGTCGTGCGGAAATTCTTTGTGATAATCATCTTCATGCCCAAAGCACAGGTGAATTGCAATTTACGGAGTACGGACTTTCCGGGCCGGTGATCTTTGAAATTTCCCGGGATGCCTGCCAAAAGAAGGGACATTGGGTCTGCCGATTGGATTTTCTTCCGGATATCGAAAGGGAAGTTATTTTGAAAGAACTGATGCGCCGCAAGACGACTGATCTTCCCGTGGAAGAATTATTGACCGGTATCCTCCATAATCGGTTGGGCCGTGTCCTTGCCAAGGCTGCAGGCGTATGTGGAAACGGGAGAATCAAGGAATTGCACACGCAGGAACTGGAAGCTGTCTGCGATGCGGTGAAGGCCTTCGACATTCCTTTGACAGAGCCAATGGGCATGGACAGCGCTCAGGTAACGGCTGGCGGCATTTTGACCGGCGAATTTGATCCAAAGACAATGGAAAGCAAATTGGTTCCCGGTCTGTATGCCTGTGGTGAAGTGCTGGATATTGACGGCGATTGCGGCGGCTATAATCTGCAGTGGGCATGGAGCTCCGGCAGATTGGCTGGCCTAAGTGCCGGAAAGGAATAATATATGATTCGAATTCGAGAGATCTCTCTGCCTGCGGAGCATAGCGTCCATCAACTGCCCTATGAAGCGGCAAAGCTGCTGCGGATCCCCAACTCCAAGGTTAGAAAGATGAAAATCGTCCGCCGCAGCATCGATGCTCGGAAAAAGCCGGACATCCGTGTGATCTATACCGTTGATGTGGCAGTGGACGGCAATGAAAATAAGATCTGCAAGCAAAGCGGGTGCAAGCGGGCTGCTGTTGTGCAGCCGACCTATTATAAGCCCCCCAAGGCACCGGAAACGGCAACGGAGCGGCCTGTGGTGGTAGGTTTTGGACCCGCGGGTATGTTTGCGGCATTGGTTCTGGCAATGGCGGGTCTGCGTCCCATCGTTTTGGAGCGGGGCAAGGATGCGCTATCCCGCCATGCGGATGTGCAGAAATTCTTTGAAACAGGCAAGCTGGATTTCAAGAGTAATGTGCAGTTTGGCGAAGGCGGTGCCGGTACGTTCTCTGACGGCAAGCTGAATACCGGTGTCAACAACCCCAGGATCGGCTGGGTGCTGGAACAGTTTGTGAAGGCCGGTGCGGCGGAAGAAATTCTATTTGATGCCAAACCCCATGTGGGTACGGATGTGCTGCTGACGGTGGTGCAGAATCTGCGCCAGAGAATCATCTCTCTGGGTGGTGAAGTCCGTTTTGAGAGTCAGGTGACGGCTATCCAAGCGGATAATGGACAGGTTACCGGGCTGGAGATCAACGGCAGCGAGGTTTTGCCCTGTGATCAGGTGGTGCTGGCCATCGGTCACAGCGCCAGAGATACCTTTGAAATGCTGAACGGCATGGGCATTCCCATGGAAAGCAAGCCCTTTGCCATGGGTGTACGCATTGAGCATAGTCAAAAGACCATCAATGAGGCTCAGTACGGAAAGCATGATCCGGTGCTGCCCCCGGCGGATTACAAGCTGGTGAAGCATCTGGACGAGGAAACGGTGTATACCTTCTGCATGTGTCCCGGCGGCTACGTGGTGGCGGCGGCATCCGAAGAGGGCCGGGTAGTCACCAACGGTATGAGCTATGCGGACCGTGGCGGCGAAAATGCCAACGCGGCGCTTTTGGTAAGTATCAATCCCAAGGAAATTCCCGGGGATGGCCCTCTGGCGGGTATGTACTGGCAGCGCCAAATCGAGGAAGCAGCGTTCGCTGCCGGTGGCGGCAGTTACAAAGCTCCTGCACAAAAGGTAGGCGACTTTCTGGCAGGTGTACCCAGTGAAGCATGTGGCAGTGTGCAGCCGACCTACCGCCCCGGTGTTACCTGGTGCGATTTGAACCAGGTGCTGCCCCATAAGATCACCCGGGCATTGAAAGAAACGCTTCCTCAACTGGATGGCAATCTGAAAGGCTTTTCCGATCATGACGCGGTGCTGACTGCACCGGAGACCAGAAGCTCCTCTCCCGTGAAGATCATCCGTGACGATACCAGACAGTCGGCCCTGCGGGGACTCTATCCCACCGGTGAGGGCGCAGGCTATGCCGGCGGCATCATGTCCGCTGCCTTGGACGGCATCCAAACCGCTGAGGTCATCATAGAAGCAATGCAATCATGATAAACAGCGTGAAGGGATTCCCTTCACGCTGCTTCAGCTTGTCAAAAAAGTATAGATTTTAGAATTTCAACCGCACAGCGCATATGAGGTGGTGTTACTTTCTTGTCGCCGAACAAGAAAGTAACCAAAGAAGTCGGCATAGGGGAGGAACTGAGTTCATTGCTCCCGCATTC
>JAZURG010000112.1:0-35430 GCA_045606145.1 Faecousia sp. | reverse complement strand
TGCGGTTGGCGGGCGATTCGTGAATCGCCCCTACAAGAACAATCGATAAATAGCGGGCGCTCACAGAGCGCCCCTACGAAGCGTATCGATAGATAATGCGCTAAATGATCGTTTAGCGTACCAACTTTCGTAAAAGAGTGTGGGGCGGGGGCTTGCTCCCCCCGCCCCAAATGCGGTTATTGTACGCGGCGGGACCAAGGCCCCGCCCTACGAATTCTATCGAAAATTGCCGCAAGAACGATACCGAGCGGGTTAGGGAAGTAACGATTAGTACCGCACTGTGCACGAATTGGCCGCGGGCACTGCCCGCATAAACGATCATTTAACTTATTATTCCCGCGGTTACCGGATCTCCAAAGTGGCGGTGAGACCGCTTTCGTGGGTGACGGTCAGGCTGCCGGCAGTGTCTTTTTGCAGGATCAGAAGCATCCGGCCGTTGAACAGCTTATGGGATACGGCAGGCATGTAGTAGCGGCCAATCTGGGCATTGTAAAGCACCACGGGGCAACTATACATCTTGGTAATGGAGACAGAAAGCGTATGCTTGCCTGCTGCTATAGGCGTATGGAAACGGTAGGAACGGCGGGTTTCGGTAGCGGTAGTACCTACCAGGGTGCCGTCAAGGAAGATCTGCGCCTTGCCCGCGATACCGGGGAATTCCAGGAAATCATAGTTGCCATCGGCGACGAAATCAATGGTGAAGGTCTTCTCACCGGAGTCATTTGTAGCGGTGGCCCACTGATCCCATATGATGCGGAAGTCGTCGTCGAAGCGGGGATGCTTCTCTTCAAAGCCGGGGACATAGTCCCGGAAAGACGGTACAAAAACATATCCGTTATCCGTGAACTTAGGCAGTGCGCACAGTTCGGTTTCCTCATAGTACCGTTCCCGCAGATAGGAGGCGGGGTCGCCGTTGCCGACACCGAGAACGGTGGCACCTTCACAGGCAACAGAAATATTACCGTTGTCGCCGTTGCAAAGCTCGCCGAAACGGTCTACCGCATCCACTGCGGCGATGACGTATTTGCCGTAATCATCTGTGGTAATCCGCAGGGCGGTGGTGGGTTCATCGGAGCGGCGGCAGGCGGTCAGTGTTACATCACCTTTGCGACCCACAGCCTTCAGCTCGCCCTTTTCATAGGGAACCTGCCATTCCGGAGAGCCATAGGGAGGATTCTTCCGGGTGCCGATCTCACGACCGTTCAAATAGAGGGTAACTTCCTCACAGTTGGTAAAGCAGACCACCCGTACCATCTCACCGGCGTCATAGCCATTCCAATCGGGCAGCAGGTGAAGCAGCGGTTCCGGACGCCACCAGGCACGGTAGTGGTAGTATGTATCCTTGGGGAAACCGCACAGGTCTACGATACCGAAGTTGCTGACAGAGTTACGGGGGATTGTGGGCTCTGAGCAGCTTCCGGCGAAGGGGGAAGGCTCACCCCGGTAATCAAAGCCTGTCCATGCAAAGCTGCCGCAGTAGTAGGGGCGATTTGCGCAGAACTGCAGGAAACCTTGGGGACTGGATGCCCAGGGCATCGTGTTATTGCCGTAGGCATCTACATAGCCACGCTGAAGATCGTTCTTATAGACACCCCGCGCGGTCAGAGAGGACATTTCCTCACTGCTGAAAATGGGCTGGTGAGGATGGTCGGCATGATAATCGTCGGGATGGAAGGTGTCATTCTGAGGCTGGGCCACAGTGCTATTGATGCGGATATAGTTGATACCACGCAGGTCCATCTCCTCGTTGATACCGTGGTAGTTTTCGCCGTTGTTGCCGCCGTAGCTGATAATGGGATCCACGGTCAGATTTTCAATAATGCGCCGTGCGGAACGGGCCATACGGGCACCCCATTCACAGTTCTGAACGGTATGCTCTTCGTTGCCCACAGACCACATCAGAATGCAGGCATGGTTGCGGTCACGCTTCACAAGGCCTTCCAACTGGCGAACGGCTTCAGCGGAGCTGCCGAACATACGGGTTTCGTCCATGAACAGAATGCCAAGACGGTCACAAATGTCAAGGACCCCGGGAGCGGGCGGGTTGTGGGAGGCACGCACCGCGTTGACACCCATTTCCTTCATGACCTTATACTTGTAGCAGAGAACCTCGTAAGGAAGTGCAACACCCAGGCCGGCAATGTCGCCGTGGAGGCACACACCGTTGAGCTTGCGGGACTTGCCGTTGAGGAAGAAACCTTCGTCGGCAGAGAAGCGCACATCCTTAAAACCAAAGTTTATCTGCTGTTCGACCTCGCCGTCAAGGGTCAGAGTCAGGGTGTAAAGCTGAGGATCGTCGATGTCCCAAAGAGCAGGATCGGCTACAAAGAAATTGTGAGCAATATGATTCTTTCCGTAGGTCAGTGTAAGTTCTTCGGATGTTTCCGCAATACGCTGGCCGTCCTTTTCAATTGCGATATGTGCAGCGACCCGGACAGGCGCGCCGAGGTGATCAATGTCGGCAGTAACGGATACTTCGCCGCTGGGCTTGGTATGTACATAGAGATCTTCTGTGTGACAGACGTAGTCCCGGGCTTCGATCAGCTTTACATCCCGGTTGATACCTGCACCGTCGTACCACCAGCCGTCGTACTGGGAGCAGTCAAGGCGGACTGCGATCGTATTGGTCTCGCCGAAGATAAGCTGATCGGTGACATCCAGAGTCAGCGGCAGATAGCCGCAGGTCATACGGTCCATGTATACACCGTTGACGATGACCATGAAGTCACGGTACACACCTTCAAAGCGGAGGAAGTAGCGCTTGCCCTTGGGAGCGGGAAGATCGCAATTTCCATAGATGGACCGGGATTCTTCCTCGTATTCGCCATCTTCGGTCAGAAAGAATTCTTTGCGATACCAGGCGATAGGGAATGTGGGAACGTCTGCACGTCCGCAAACAGATGCGGCTTCATGAGTCATGCACTCATTTACAGGCTTTAAACCGGTGCAGCCACGGACGTTTCTGTCAAAATCCAGCTCCACTGCGTAATCGTGGGGCAGGTTGACACGCCGCCAGTTGTGATTTTCAAAGCGCCGCGCAGCAAAGCCGGATGCTTCGCCGGTTTTAAAGAAACCCAGAGCGGTCATTACATCCCGGTCATCCAGATTTCCTGTCTTGCGATAAAGCTCGTCTTCCAGATGAAAATACCAGTTTTCATTAATAATGCGTTCTTTCATAGGGCACCTCCAAGTTTAGGTTACTTTAATTGTAGCGCTGCGGTATAAAAAAGTCATATCATAATCTTGCGTGATTATTGCACGATATTGCTGTTTATGATATGATATAACTGAAAAACAACGATTTTATTGTTTTTTAGGAGAAACGCGATGGTTACATTTCGGAAATATGCTGCCAATATTATGGCAGATTCTATGAGAGTACAGATCAATGACTGCGGACTGCTGGAGTTTAAGGAAGTTGACAATCAGGTTTATCGTCCCACGTGGGATGTGGATTATCAGCTTCTGTATATTGTGGAGGGTGTGGGACACTTCTATTTTGACAGCGGTCATGTGGCGGTTCCGGCTGGAAGTGCTGTACTCTATGCCCCTGGGGAAACCCAGAAGTACGGATACAAAAAAGAGGAGAGCGCCCTGGTTTGGTTCTGTCATTTCAAGGGGGAGGGAATCGAGGCTCTGCTTGCGGATTGTCCCATTCCCACAAGTACACCGATCGGTCTGGAAGGACTTCCGGAACTATCAACCCACTTTTCCGGGCTGATCCCAAGCAATATGGATCCGTGCGGTATGGCGGGCGCGGCAATTACTCTTCTTTCACTGCTGCAGCAAATCAGCGGACACATTACACAAAGTGAACCTGTGCGGGAGGATCCCCTTGCGCCCGTCTTTGCGGACATCCGGGAGAACTATATGCATGACCGGTCCATTGAAGAGTACGCAGCCATGTGTCACCTTTCCAAGTATCATTTTCTGCGGCTGTTCAAGCAAAAAGCGGGCGTCACACCGGTGGTATACCGCAATGCGTATCGCCTGACCGTTGCGGAGCAGCTTCTTGCCCATTCCAATCTTACGGTAGAAGCGGTAGCGGAGACCGTTGGCTTTTCCTCCGCGGCCTATTTTTGCCGTGTTTACAAAAAAAGCCGGGGCCACACCTGCCGCCAAAAATAAAAACCCTCCCGGTGAAAACCGGGAGGAACATATTAGTATTTTGTGCCGTTGCGGTATTGAAGCGGGGAAACACGGCAGTGTTTTTTGAAGCATTCAGAGAAGTAGAACTGGTTACAAAAACCCAGATCGCTGCTGATTTTTTCAATGCTGGCATCGGTATGGCACAGCCGCCACTGGGCGGCATTGATCAGCTGCATATTAATATATTGCTTGATGGTAACACCAACTTCCTTGCGGAATTGCCGGGCCAGGTAGCTTCTGGAAATATAGCACTTTTGTGCCAGTTCGTCGATTCGCAGCTGGGCGGAAAGCCGCTGATTGATATCGTTGATGGTATCAGCCACACAGCCGGAATAGACATGGATCTCATCCCAGTGAAACTGATGCTTACGGTTCATTTCCCGTACGATGTTATTGATGGCGCAAATGACCTCAAAAGCATCTGTGTAGCTGGAGCTTTTGCAGATATCCCGAAGATATGCGAATTGCTCCGGCGGATAATCGATTACGGCAAGTCTGTTAAAATTACGCATAAGATCAAATTGATCCGGCTGGGTAAGATTAAAGTGGAAAAACAGCAGGGAAAGGGAACCGTCACAATGGTAGCTGCAGGGAAGTCCTGCCGGCAGCAGATAGGCTTTGCCCGGTTCCAGAATCAACTCTTCCGTTTGGGTGCTGAGCACACCGGTGCCGGATTCCACAAGATATAAACGGTTAAACGGTGTAGCCAACTGATGGGTATGCCATTTGGAACCGACTGCTGCATAGCCGGCATAGCCTAACCGCATATCAATGCCGTTTACCAAATTCATGATAGTACTGTGCTTTTGTATTCCCATACGAAACCTCTATTTGTGTCAAAAAACATATATTTTGTACCGGTTTATGAATATGCATTTACAAATGATAATATATGATTATAATATCAGTATATAGCACCTTTGGAAGAAAAGCTATATAAATTTGATAAATTAAAAAATAAAATACATAACCAGGAGGATTTGTAAAATGGCAAGAATCTGCATTCCCGATTATGAGTATAAGGAAAGAGTACAGCGCGCTGCCGCAATTCTGCAGCGGGAAGGCCTGGACGCTCTGATCGTTAACGGTAATGAGGCTGACTATGCCAATCCCCGTTACTTCTCCGGCTTCTGGCCCCTGTTTGAGCGTGCCGGTGTTGCCATCTCCGCTGATGGCCGTGCAGCTCTGCTGGTAGGTCCCGAGTCCGCCATCTTCGGCGCTGACCGCAACAAGCTGGACAAGACCTTTGTTCTGACCGCTTACCGTGAAGGCGCTGACCCCGCATACCCCGAGCTGAAGCCCGACACCTTTGACGATGTGTTCAAGTACATCGGTGTTACCGGCAAGAAGATCCGTATTGGTGTGGCATCCTTCCTGGATACCTCCGTTACCATCTACAATGCTATCCGTGAAGCGTTCCCCGAGGCTGAGATCGTGGATGCCGGCAAGGTGATGGTGGAGCTGCGCTCCGTCAAGTCCGAGAACGAGCTGGCCTGCCTGCGTGAGGGCTACCGTATCGCCAACATTGCCACCGAGGAAGTCATCAAGGCGATCCGTCCCGGCATGACCGAACTGCAGATGGTTGGTGTCGCCCAGAAGGCTGTTTACGAAAACGGCGCTGAGTACGAAGGCCTGCCCATGTACGTCTTCTCCGAGGCTTCCACCCGTCACGCCATCTCCCGTTCTTCCTACCGTGAGTTCCAGAAGGGTGATATCGTGCAGCTGAACCTGTCCGCTAAGATCGACGGCTACTCCGCCGCCATCGGTTACCCCATCTGCCTGGGCAAGCTGGAAGGCCAGCGCCGGGATATCGTTCAGTTCTGCCGTGAGGCTCATAGCTGGAGCGAGAAGCAGGTCAAGGCCGGTGTTTGGGCCGCTGACATTGCCAAGGGCTTCTACAAGTACTTTGTTGACAATGGCTATGAGAAGAACTATGTTTACGGTCCTCTCCACGGCACCGGCATCATCGAAGTCGAAGCACCCTGGTGTGAGACCAGCTCCCAGTACTACCTGAAGCCCAACATGTGCTATCAGGTGGATACCTACATCTCTGCTGACACCTTCGGTGTTCGTTGGGAAAAGGGCATCGCTGTCAAGGAAGGCGGCTTCGAAATGCTGTCTCCCGAGATCCCCGAGGTCTGCCCCGAGATCCTGTTCTGATAATCAACTACCGGCGCACACCCCGTGCGCCGGTTTCTTAAAATAAGGAGGATATACCGATGCAAATGCTTGAAATGTTCTACGATGAGATCCAGGATGCCGTAGACCGCAAGGTTCCCTTCATTATCCCCATCGGCACTATGGAGTATCACGCCAAACACGCTTCCTGCGGTACCGATACCCTGGTGGTTACCGGTTGTCTGCGGGAGCTGGAGAAAGAAAAAGAAATCGTCGTCTGTCCGCCCATCTGGTACGGTGTAGCTTCCTATGCCGTCTGCGGTCCCAAGCCCAGCCACTTCCATGTGGATGAGGATGCCTATGTCAATTACCTGTACTACATTCTCAAGTCCATGATTGATGCCGGTCACAAGAATATCTATCTGGTACCCCATCACCAGACCGAGGGCGCGGGTCTGATGCCCATGACTATCGCCTGCCACAAGGCTGCCAAGAAGGTGACCATGGAATACATGGAGGAAAAGCTTGGCAAGGGCTGGTGGGGCAGCGATGCTTATGCTACTTATTATGAAGACCTGGGCAGCGAGGATGATCCCTTCTCCTACATCAAGGTCATTCCCTTGATCGGTGCTGAGGCACAGATCAAGTGCGGTGGCTTTGATCATGCAGGCAAGTGGGAAACCTCTTTGCTGATGGGTACCTACCCCGAGCTGGTGGACCTGAGCCGCTGCGAGCGGAACACCGAATGGTTTGCACAGAGCGCCAAGGAAGCCAGTGAGGAAACCGGTAAGCACATGGTGGCTTGCACTTTGGAGTGGTTACGGGAGGCAATCGTATGAGCAGAATTATCTTTGGACAGTTAGGCCGTCTGAAGCCGGAAAAGATCGAAGAATACGATGAAATGCACGGCAAACCCTGGCCGGAAATTCTGAAGACCATCCATGATTGCAATTTGCGCAATTACTCCATTTTCCGCCACGAGGATCTGGTATTTGCCTACTTTGAATATGTGGGTGAGGATTACGATGCGGACATGGCAAAAATGGAGCTTTGCCCCCACATGCAGCGTTGGTGGACCTTCTCCAAGCCTTGTTTTGTAAAATACAGCATCCGCCCGGACAGTGAGTTTTATGCGGATATGAAGCAGATTTTCTATACTGCGTAAGGAGGACCTTTATGCGTACCATTCAAGCTGAACCCATTACTGTCGAAGCTTTTGCGCCCTTCGGTCAGTTTTATACTTATACGGATCCCAAGGGTTATGCCCTCTGCGGTGAACTGCACCGGTTCTTCCCGGACCGTCTGGTTGCTGACAGCAATCACCGGGTAGGATACTCTCCCATTCTGGTAAAGAAGCCGGAAAAGATGGTCATTACCGCTGTGGAGTACCATACTACCACTTGGGAAATGATCATGCCACTGAATGACGACATGATCCTGCATGTGGCACCCGCTTCTGCCGGTACCCCTGTGCCTCATCTGACAAAGGCATTTATCGTGCCCAAGAATACCTTGGTAAAAATGAATGCCGCCATCTGGCATCTGGCGCCCCTGCCCGCAAAGGCGGATGAACTGGCTGCCATGATCGTTCTGCCCGAGTGCACCTATGCCAACGACTGCACAGTGGTGGACCTGAAGTCCGAAGAGCAGTTTGAAATTGTATTATGAGTTGGAAAACCGATTGTGAAGCGGGCCTTCTCTACGATGCCACCGCACCGGAGCGGGAAGCGGAACATATCCGCTGCGCGGATCTGTGCTGGGAGTATAACCGCACCCGTCCTTCGGATATGGAGGGCAGGGAACGGCTGCTTCGGCAGATCTTCGGCAAACTGGGCAAGGATCCTTATGTAGAACCCACCGTGTTTTTTGGCTTTGGCTACAATGTGGAAGCCGGTGACCGGTTCTTTGCCAACAACAACTGCGTCTTTGTAGACCCCGGCAAGATCATTTTTGGTGACGATGTCAAGATCGCACCCCAGTGCGGCTTCTATACCGCCCTGCACCCTCTGGATCCGGAACAGCGTGCCACCGGCGCGGAAGCAGCCTACCCCATTGTGGTAGGAAATAACGTCTGGTTTGGCGGCGGCGTGAAAGTGTTGCCCGGTGTTACCATTGGTGACAACGCGGTGATCGGCGCGGGCAGCGTGGTCACAAAAGACATTCCTGCTAACTGTCTGGCAATGGGCAATCCCTGCCGTGTTGTCCGACAATTGACCGAAGAAGATGCGCTGCGCTACCGCACCCCGGAGTATTTAAAATAAATACTTTGATATTACTTGGAAGGAAACGTCAAAATGAAAGGGTACCAAGAGAAATTTGTTGGTGTGTTCGGCGATCCTGTAGATGAAAATCCGACCATCGTGATCATGCAATCCGGTTTTGATTATCTGAAAATCCCCTACCGGTATCTGTCTGTTACTGTGAAAGACGGTGATCTGGAAGCAGCCATGAAGGGTATGCGTGCCATGAACTTCACCGGTATCGGCATTACGATGCCCCACAAGCAGAAGGTCTTGCAGTATCTTGACGAGGTGGAGGAAAAGGCAGCGATCATGGGTGCCGTGAATTTCGTTTACTGGAAAGACGGTAAGCTGCGCGGTGAAAACACCGACGGACAAGGCTTTATGATGAGCCTGCAGGCTGCCAATGTACAGACCGCCGGAAAAAAAGCAGTGGTTCTGGGTGCCGGCGGTGTGGCTCGTGCCATCACCGTGGAGTTGGCAAATGCCGGTGTGGAACACATTACGGTTGTGAATATTTTAGAGGAACAGGGCAAAGATCTGGTACGCACATTAAATGAAAAGACCGGTACCAGGGCGGAGTTTGTGCTGTGGGATCATACCTATCAGATTCCTGATGATACGGATATTCTGGTCAACGGTACCTCCATCGGCTTCGCTGACGGAAATGATTGCCCCAACATTGACTATGCTACCTTAAAATCCAATGTGGTCGTCTGTGATGTGATCCCCAATAAGGAAACTACACGCTTCCTGGAAAACGCCAAGGAAAAAGGCTGCCAGACCCTTAACGGCCTTGGGATGCTGGTCAACCAGAGTCTGCGCTGCTTTGAAATCTGGACCGGTAAGGAAGCGCCTGTTGCAGTGATGGAAAAAGCGCTGAAAGCGGAATTCGGAATTTAAAACAACAGAAACGGAAAGGAAATATAGTATGACATACGGAAAGAAAGTTTGGATATTCCCGGACGCGGAGCTGCCTCCTGTAGGCGTCAATCTGATTCCCGGTCACGAATCCATTATCATCACCAATACCGGCGATGAGATCGCCAATGTGAAAATCACTCTGATCTATACCGACAAGGAGCCTGTCAGCTTTATGACTTCTGTGCAGGCACGTCGGGTGCGCTGCCTGCGTACCAATCAGGAGCGTGACTTTGGCGAATTCACAGCCAAGTTTGACGAGCAGTATGCCATCATGCTGGAAAGCGATGTGCCCGTCGTGGCTCAGTACGGCCGTGCGGAACCCCGTACCGTGGCATTCTACACCACTCCCGGTTACTGCGAATAAGCAAAAAACATAACACGCCAAGTTTTTCCGGTTGCGGATAAAGCTTGGCGTGTATTTATTCAGCGCAGTTCGGGGAATGGGGACACTCTTTGTCGGAGCATGTTAAGCATTGGGTGTGGTCATGGGCTTCCATACAGCACTGCATATAGTCGCATTCATTGCAGCAGCATTCAATACCCGGATGCTCGCCATTACCCATGCAGTCTTTTCCCAGATTACCGGGTGTCAGTATTGTACCTGTAATGTCGATTATCATAATAAGCACTCCAAACAATTTCTCTCTCTATATAAGTGGTTTTAAACAGTATATCAACTTTGCGTTGCAAATGCAATGCAAAGTTTGAATTATCGGAAAGATGTAGTTTTTCGTAGACCAACAATCAATATGGGAAAGGGGACGTGTTACTTTCTTGTACCGAACAAGAAAGTAACCAAAGAAGTCGGCATAGGAGGGGAACTGAGTTCATTGCTCCCGCATTCAAAGCCGTCCCCCTCCTATGTACCTCCCCCGCGCGCACTTACGATGGTGCAGCATAGGCTTCCTGTTGTCAGTTGCGTTGTGCCAGCGGGTAACCGTGTTGTGCCCAAGGACACGGAAACGGGAGTACGGCACACTATACGCCGAACACTGGTAGTACTGTGTAAGTTTTTAGGTTTAGATGTACGAATTCCCTAACGCACCATCTTATTGGCGGCGGGGGATTGCAAAGGGGGCGCTTTTGCTCGTAGCGCCCCTTTGCCCGGCTTCTTTTCTCCCTTTCTTGCCGGAACAAGAAAGGGAGCCCGCCGGGAGGCATACTGCAATAACAGGCTTGCATGATTATGTTTTTTTGACAAGGTAAATATGCATTGCAAACGCAATGCATATTTTTGCGATGTTATGCCGTAAGATTATAGCAATACAAATGCAATGCTTACGAGGTATGACAATATGGGCAAATTTAAAATTCCCGAAAATCCACCCACCGTAAATAAAACTATTCGTTTCCCTAACGATGTGATTGAAGAAGTGGAAAAGGTAATCAAGGGTAAAGATTGTACATTCTCTGCTTTCGTGATTGCAGCGGTTCGTACTGCGTTAGATGATTTGAAGAATGATTAACAAAAGGACCACGATTCGTGGTCTTTTTTCTTTATAGATGTCATTATACAAAAAACAGTGGAAATAATTTGTCGAATATTGTATGATAATGAAAAATAGTGCGAAAAGCGCTTTGACACATCAAGGAGGAAACATTATGCAAATCGGAACTGTGATTCAAAACTTCCGTGTTACCAATGTGCGCGCCCTTAAGGAGCTGGGCTGCAATCTTTGGGAGATGGAGCATGAGAAAACCGGCGCGCAGCTGATTTGGCTGGACCGGGAAGATGAGAACAAGACCTTTGGCATCGCCTTTAAGACCATTCCCGAGGATTCTACCGGTGTATTCCACATCCTGGAGCACAGCGTGCTCTGCGGCTCTGACAAGTACCCTGTAAAAGAACCCTTTGTGGAACTGCTGAAGTCCTCGGTCAATACCTTCCTCAACGCTATGACTTACCCTGACAAGACCGTGTATCCCATCAGCAGCCGCAATGACAAGGATTTTCTGAACCTGTTGGATGTGTACATGGATGCTGTGCTGCACCCCGCTATTTATAATAAGCCGGAGATCTTCCGCCAGGAAGGCTGGCGCTATGAACTGCGGGAGGGTCAGGAGCCTGTTTACCAGGGTGTTGTGTTTAATGAAATGAAGGGCGCTTATGCCACTGCCGATACGGTGCTGGAATATGCCATGAATCAACTGATGTTCCCGGATAACTGCTACAGTGTGGAGTCCGGCGGCCATCCCGAATACATTCCCGACCTGACTTACGAACAGTTTATCGCCAACCATCAAAAATACTACCATCCTTCCAACAGCCGCATTATGCTCTGCGGCAGCGTGGATATCGATGCGGCTTTGGCACATATCGATGCTTACTTAAAGGACTATGACCGGCAGATTGCCGATTTCCCCATTGCCATGCAGCAGAGCGTTGCCTATAAGGAAGAGCGGGTGGCGTATGAGATCGGCACCGAGGAATCTCCCGCGGCAAGAACCATTGTTTCCTGCGGCACCATGCTGGGTAAATTTGACGAGCAGGAAAAACTGTATGCCGCTGCCGTGCTGAAGGACTATCTGGCCGGCGACAACGATGCCCCGCTGAAGCAGGCTATCCTCAGTGCCGGTTTGGGCCAGGATGTGAAGGTCAATCTCCACGACGGTATTCAGCAGAACTGGGTGTCCTGGGAGGTTTGGAATACCGACGAGGATAAGGTGGAAGCCATCAAGCAGACCGTGGAAAAGGTGCTGACCGATCTGGCGGATAATGGTCTTGATAAGGATAACCTGGAAGCCTGCTTCAACCGTTTTGCCTTCCATCTCCGTGACCGGGACGGCGGCTGGGCATCCCGCAGCCTCAGCGAAGCGCTGACCACTTTGGACAGCTGGCTCTATGGCGGCGATCCCGCACAGTATCTGCTTTGCGAGGATGTGCTGAATGCACTGGAAGCCAAGCTGGATACCGATTACTATGCCAAGCTGATCCGGGAACTGTTCCTGGAGAATCCCCACAAGGCCATGGCCATTCTGATTCCCTCCCAGACTCTGGGCAAGGAAAAGCAGGAAAAGGAAGCAGCACGGGTGGCAGGCGAGAGTGCTGCCTGGACAGAGGCAGACAAGGTCCGCATCACCGAAGAAGGGGAGCGCCTTGCCAAGTGGCAGCAGACTCCCGACAGTGCCGAAGCTTTGGCAACTATGCCCATGCTGGAACTGGCTGACATTGACCCGAATCCCAAGAAGCTGCCTGTTACCGTGACAGAAAAGAACGGCACACCGGTGCTGGTTCACGAGGTTACCAACGGTCTGGTATATCTGAATCTGTACTTTGATGTTTCCGATCTGACTCTGGAAGAACTGCCTGCAGCAGCATTTTTGATGGAGCTGCTGGGTAAGCTGCCCACAAGTAAGTACAGCAGCGCCCAGATCCAGATGCTGACCAAGCAGAAAATCGGTAAGCTGCGCTTTGACAGCAGTGTTTTTGACGGTAAGAAGCTGTCTGTGCAGCTCAGCGCCCAGATGGTATGTCTGGCAAACCAGAAAGAAAACGCAGCCGATCTGCTGTGCCAGATCCTGACCGAGACCCGTTTTGACGATGTTACCCTGCTGAGGAACCTGCTGAATCAGAGTATGATGGATCTGCAGATGTACTTTGTAGGCGCGGGCCATCAGTTCGCCAGAACCCGTGCGTCCGCTATGGTCACCGGCGCGGGCGCTGCTCAGGAAGCACTCTCCGGCAGTACCGTCATTCAGTGGGTCAAGGCTCGCTGCGCGGATGACGACGCAGCGCTGCAAACTCTGGCTGCACAGTTGAAGGCTCTGGCAACCAAGGCTTTCACCGCCGGGAGAATGACCGTTGGTATTTCCGACAACGCGGAAGGATTGGAAGCTTCTGTGATCGCCGCATTCCCTGTAGGCGAAGCTGCCGGAGCAGCAAACTTTGCGCCTATGGCGGTTACACAGGTGGGCCTGCCCATTCCCGCACCCATTGGCTTCGCCGCAAAGGCATCCAACATCAAAAACCATGGCGGAAGCTTTACAGGCAGCACCCATGTGCTGGCAAATATCCTGCGCTTCAGCTATCTGTGGAATGAAATCCGTGTCCAGGGCGGCGCTTACGGCTGCGGTTTCAGCGGTATGCCCAACGGTGATATGTTCTTCCATACCTATCGGGATCCCCAGCCCGGCCGTTCTCTGGATGTGTTCGACAAGGCTGCGGAGTTTATCCGCAACTTCTGCGCGGAAACCGAGGACCTGACTCCCATGATTCTGGGTGCATTCTCCGCTGCCGATCCGCTGCTGAACACCCAGCGGCAGATCACCGTTGCGGAAGGCCGCTACTTTACCGGCACTACTCATGAAGATACCTGCCGCATTAGCCGTGAGCTGGTGGAAACCACCAAGGAAGATCTGCTGGCACTGACGGAAGCGCTGGAGCAGATCGCCAAGGATAATGCGGTTTGCGTGGTAGCCGGTCAGCCGTTGCTGGACGCTTGCGGTGAGAAGCTGGCTCAGATCCAGCAGGTGCTGTAATGGTTAAGGAACTGGTACACGACCCCATCCTGCTGGCCCGGAAGTCAGAATCGGCAACAAAGGACGATCTGCAAACTGTGCGGGATCTGCTGGATACTCTGGCTGCCCACAAAGAAACCTGTGTGGGAATGGCAGCCAACATGATCGGCGAGCATAAGTGCATCATTGCCTTTGATAACTGCGGCAGCTCCATGACTATGCTGAATCCGAAAATCGTTAAACAGGAAGGCGCTTACGAAACGGAAGAAGGTTGCTTATCGTTACTGGGAGGCCCCCGAAAGACCACCCGGTATCAAAAGATCAAGGTGGAGTATCAGAACGAAGCCATGCAGACCCGCATTAAGACCTTTACCGGCTGGACAGCCCAGATCATTCAGCATGAGATCGACCATTGCAATGGCATACTGATATAACAAAACCTGCGCCGGGTAACCCCGGCGCAGTTGTTATTTTCAGAATCTGTGGTATACTGTAGAAAAAGGGGGCATGACTATGTGGAATCTGGAAGAAGCGGTTGCTTATTATAAACAACAGGGTGCGCCGGGAGACCAGAGCGCCTTGGTCAGCCTTTTGCGGGAAGTGCAGGGCGAAAACGGTGGCGGTATCCCCAAGGGATTGCTGCCGCGGATGTCCCAGCTTCTTGCCGTGAAAGAAAGCTATCTTCTGGCTGTGGTAAAGCGCATCCCCAGCCTGCGGATCGCAGACACCCATGTGTTGGAATTATGTGGCGGTCCCAACTGCAGCAAACGGGCGCGCCTTGCGGAATTTGTGGAAAAGACATACGGAAGCAAGCCCAAGGACTTTGAAGTGCGCTATGTGCCGTGTATGCGCCTTTGCGGAAAAGGCCCCAATATCCGCTGGGACGGAACAGTTTATCATGGAGCGGACGAAGCACTGACTCGCCGCTTACTGGAGGAATGAAAATGAAACTAATAATCGAAGCTTTGGCAAAGTTTAGCTGCGGGTTGCTGCTGGTGGGATTACTGATCTTTCTGCCCGCCGGAACCCTCGCTTTTACATACGGGTGGCTGCTGATCGGTCTGCTTTTCGGCCCCATGCTGATCGCCGGATTTGTGATGCTTGCCAAAACACCGGAGTTCCTCGCCAAGCGGCTGGATGCCAAGGAAAAGCAGGCAACCCAGAAGGGCGTGCTGGCCTTTTCCGGGCTGATGTTTATTGCCGGTTTTATGGTGGCGGGTTTGGATTACCGTTTTGGATGGTCGAAGATGCCTCTGTGGGTAACCGTTACGGCATCGGTACTGTTTTTGGCAGCCTATGGCCTCTATGCGGAGGTCATGCGGGAAAATGCTTACTTAAGCCGGACAATCAAAGTAGAAGAGGGACAGAAGGTAGTAGACACCGGCCTGTACGGTATCGTTCGCCATCCTATGTATATGGCCACGGTGTTGCTGTTTTTGATGATCCCTGTGGTTCTCGGTTCCTGGTATGCGTTGATCGTATTTGCCTTTTATCCGGCCATTATCATCGTGCGGCTGAAGGATGAAGAGGACTTGCTGACGCGGGAGCTTCCCGGGTACGCGGAATACAAACAACGGGTCAAATACCGCATCATTCCCTTTGTTTGGTGATTTATGAAAGAACGGGTTTACGAATTTTTAAAGACGGTTCCCAGAGGGAAGGTAACGACTTACGGGCAGATTGCCGTGTTTCTGGGCAATAGGAATCTGTCAAGAGCGGTGGGAAATATCCTTCACAGCAATCCGGATCCCGCACATATCCCTTGCCATCGGGTGGTAAATGCCAAAGGACAGGTGGCTGCCAATTTTGCCTTTGGCGGTGCCGCGGCGCAGCGTGCTTTGCTGGAAAAAGAGGGCATCGCATTTGAAGCCAATGGGTGCGTCAATCTTGAGAAATACGGCGTTTAATGCTGCTTAAAAAAGGCCCTCCAAAGAGTGTCTGCAATAAAACAGTATACTTCTACTAATAAAAAAGGACAGAGATTGTTTTACGTTCTCTGTCCTTATTTCTTGACAAATACCGCCTTTATGGACACAAAAGCGATTTATACACCGATAGCATAAACTGATTCAAAAAAATTGTGCTATAATTATTTCAAAAGTGCCAACCTTTTTGTATTTCATTCCACTATATAGGCAAACGGTACCGAGGTAATAAAATGAACAAACAGAAAGCTGACGAATTGATCGTTAAATATCTGCCTAAGATTTACGGCTTTGCGATAAAAAAAGCCTTTTCCTATGAGGAAGCAGAGGAATTAAGCTCCGATATTGTTACGGAGGTTTATTTGTCGTTGCTTTCATCAAAAGAAATATACAATATAGACGGATATGTTTGGAGAATCTCTGAACACGTTTCGTCAAAGTTTGTATCCTCAAAGAAAAGGCGGGAAGGAATTTCTATAAACGGTATGGATTTTCCCGACAACATGCCGATATTTGATGAAGATCCAAATGAGGAAATTGATCTGCTGCGCCGTGAAATAGCATTTTTGACGCAGGCACGTCGCAAAATTGTCTTTTCATTTTATTACGAAAATAAGCCTATTTCTGCTATCGTTAAAGAAATGGGAATTCCCGAGGGAACAGTAAAGTGGCATCTTAACAAAGCAAGAAATGATTTGAAAGAAGGTTTTAGTATGGAAAGAAAAATTGGAAAGCTTGGCATTAAACCTATTGAAGCGAATAATTTTGCGCATTTCGGAAATGCCGGAAGCAACGAAGGTCCCAAGTCCTATTTGGGAAACAAGTTAAATCTTAATATTGTATATAGCGTTTATCACTCCCCAAAAACAATGATTGAGATTGCAGAGGAGTTGGGAGTTACTCCTGTCTATATTGAAGACAATGTCAAGGAGTTGGAGGATAACGGTTTTTTAGTTATGAAATCCGGAAAACGCTATACGACATATGTCAACTTCAATCCCAAAACATATTCACTTGAGCAACAAGAAAAACGAATGCAAAAGCAGATGGAAATTGCCAAACTTTTAGTTCGTGAATATGTACCGCAGGTACGGGCTGCGGTAGCAGACGTAAAAGATGTTTACATTCCAAGCGGAAACCGAGAGTTATTTGAAGCCACCGCTATATTTTATGCAGTATCAAACAAATGTTATATATCACTGAAAACAGACCTTTCGCAATACCGAATCAAAACCATGGCCGGTGGTGACTTTATTGCTGGCGTTGACATCTCTGCAACTCAGAGTGACGTTGGTTATATTCCGGCTCAAAGCTACCCCTCTTATTGGGCATGCGGAGATATGATTCGTTGGTCGGAAAAATATCCGTCAGTTTATTCTTGGTCAAACGATACCCGGTACTGCTCCCGTAAAGGTACTTGGGAAAATAATATCACTTCGGATTATGAATACCTCTATGAATTTATGTCAGGCACTATTGATGACACTCAAGTTAATAAGGAAAAATTTGACCGTTTAAGAGAGCGAGGGTATTTGACTAAGGATAACAAAGTCAACATTATGGTGATGCGCAGCGAACAAAATGAGTTTTTCTCAAAATTGCCATCACTTGATGAAAAAATAAAAAATACATTTGCAGGCTATGCATTGGATCAAGCAACGCAGGCGGCAAAAGATTATCCCCATCAAATGCAAGATTTAATTATAGCCGGGTATGTGCGCAGCTTTATTGGATCTACTGTTGCACTGATGGTTATGGATATACTTTATGAAAACGGTACATTTAGTCCTCTTACAGAAGAAGAAAAAAACACCGCACATCTATTAATGTTCTGTGATGTATTACCCTGATAAATATCGCCGAGAGTAACCGTGTTTGGTTACTCTCGGCGATATTGTTATTCATTTAATAAACCTGCTTGACCGTAGTCCCCCCCACGAAAAAAACGGGGGGACTTTTTTAGAATCATCATGATTCCTTATCTTACCACTGAGGAATGACTATAGATATAGAATTCCTCCTGGCTGGGCATCCGTGCCTTTTCCTTTGGCGGGAAGGTGGCATCAAATGCTTCCACGGCGGCAGTATCTTCGCAGCAATCGGCGGCGGTACTGGGGATATACATCCATTTTTTACCGTCGAGGACACCGGGAACCAGCTCACAGACCAGCAGAGCGGTGGGGAAATTGCCATCCACCACAAAGCTGACATTTTTCTTTTTGCAGCTGACAAATCCGCGGCTGACATAGTTACCGGGATTGCCGAAGTTGATATTGACATCGTAGCCCATCTTGCGGGCAGCATCAAAAGAATGCTCGATGAGGATCTTTCCCAATTTTTGCCGCTGGTATTTCGGCGCGACGCACAGAGGGCCAAAGGAAAGTATTTCCTTTCTCTGGCCGCTTTCATCTTCCAGCCATGCCTTGGTGTACATGATATTACCGATAATTTCTCCGTCCTTTTCCAGCACGAAGGCCAGTTCCGGTAAAAAATCGGGATGGGAGCGCATCATGTGAACATAATAGTGTTCGTCCGCACCCGGCTTATAGACATTCCAAAAGCTCTCGCGGGTCAAGTTTTCTACCGCACGGTAATCGTCAGGGGTTTCTTTCCGAATGATAATATCCATCGCAACAAGTCCTTACATGTTGTCAGGCATGGCCTGCAGCATCAGTATATCATCAAAAGAAGTGTGTTGCAAGGTGGCTTTTTGCATGGTAGAATAAAAAAGAGGTGAGTCTATGACAGTGTATGCGATCATTATGTTCTTGACGGCTATTTTGTTTGCTGTGGTGGCGGTGATGATCTGCAGGGGAAACACCAATTTGATCCACGACTACCATCAAACCAGGGTGAAAGACAAAACAGCTTATGGAAAGGCTTTCGCACGGGCCGTTGGCGTGATGGCAGGCGCTATGGCACTCAGCGGGGCGATTGCTCTGTTTGGTGGTAGCGCAGTGTGGGGCGCGATTACGGTTCTTGTGATTGGTTTTGCGATTGGTATCGCTGCAATCATCCGGGTACAGAAGAAATACAACGGTGGTGTTTTCTGATGATTATTTTGATTACAGGTGCGACCCATGCCGGAAAAACAGCATACGCGCAGAAATTGCTTGAGAAGTATAGGTATCCTTATCTGTCTATCGATCATTTGAAAATGGGTTTGATCCGCAGCGGTCAGACAAGCTTAACTCCCATGGACGATGATAAGCTGACGGACTATCTCTGGCCCATCGTCCGGGAAATGGTGAAAACCGCTATTGAAAACAAGCAGAATCTCATCGTAGAGGGCTGCTATATTCCCTTTGACTGGCAGAAGGATTTTGAAGAGGAATATCTGCAAGAAATCCAATATGTGTGCCTCGTAATGTCAAGGAATTACATTGAGAATCATTTTTCGGATATTTTGGCAAAGGCATGCGTCATTGAATATCGTCTGGACGATTCTGATCTGAATCGGGAAGAGCTGATTGCCGAAAACGAATACAACCTTGCCCAGTGCGTTGCCCGTGGACTTTCTTATATTTTGGTAGATGAAGCATACAGGGTAGACCCGCTGCGGATTGCTGATGAGGAGAAAATGCTATGCTGATAAACGGTTGCCAGGAAGGGAAGGGGACACCCAGGCTGACGGAAGTGAAGTGCCCCAAATGCGGTGAATATGTAGAGGTGTTCGTGCTGATGGGCGGCCCTATCGGAAAGACCGGAACTCTGGCCAGTGATGAGATCTGCACTTGCGGGCATGTTCTGGCTGCCGGCAGCTATGAAACCGAATATGACCAGTGAAACGCGGAAAATGATCGTTTACCGGCCTAAGGGCCAAATTAGGATTTAGGAATTAGGAGTTAGGAATTGCACTGTCTTGCATGATAAATCCTTAATTCCTAATTCCTCATTTCTAATTCCTAATTACGATAAACGATCATTTACAACAGCAAAAAACAGGGTCTGTTGCTTTTGGCAACAGACCCTGTTCCTATAACTATTTATGCTTCGTCGAATTTGCGGATGTAGATGTCAATGACCTCTTTGGCAAAGGCACCGGTACCTGCGCCGCCTGCTTTGTCAATATTTTCGGTCATGCTGCCGCCGCCTGCGTAGCTCTCTGCCAGAGACTCCAAAATTTGGGGCGTACAGGTATAGAAATTCTCTGTAAAGAATTCCTGCAATTCTCTTGCCCAGTTTTGGGCAGCTTCACTGTCCGGGGCGCAGGGTCGCATATGGCCTAAACGGGCAAAGAACGCCATCACCTGTGCGCCCAGATCCACTTCCTGCTGCTTGGTGCGGTTTTTGGCCTTCTGAGCATATTCCTTGTAGGCATCGGTTTTTCCGTAGAGGGTTTTTGCCTGCTGGCTGTATTCATCCATTTTTTGGGGGTCAAATCCTTTAAAATTCATAAAGTCTACTCCTACTGTTCGTATTTCCCTTGCAGGGGAAGATTGTTTTATAAAGGCGCATATTGTTCCGGGGAATACCGGAGCAACCGCATGATTTCCAGTTCATCAAAGGCATCAAAATACGCGTTGTGGCTTTCGTGATATGTACGGTTACCGGAGAGCAGCCGGAGCATTGGTTCTACACCGTAGCCGCGTTTTAACCGCCCGGTGGAGCAGCAATCCGCATTAGCAGGTATTTTTGGGTTGTGCTGACGGTATGCTGCAAGCCGCATGATATCGTACCAATCCAAGTCCCGCAGCTCCGGCAGGTGATTTCGGTCAAAGCAGGCATTATAGGCAAAAATAGAGCGCACCCCATGGAACCGAAACCAACTGCGAAGATCCGCAATGGCTTCTGCCCGGGTGCAGAGCATGGGCTGCACAGGAGTTTCGATGAACAGGGTGTTTTCGTACATGCCGCCGATCTGACATTCAATGGGCAGGATGTGGTATTTGGAATCAATGACCGCAAAGGTCCGGTCATCGGCAACGACAGTGCCGATACTCATGACCTGGTCCGTCCAGTTGGTTTCCGTATCGATAACAACAAAATTACCCATGTTTCTCTCTCCCCGACAATCCTACAGATAGTATAATAGAAAAGCAGGCGAAAGGCAAGGGGTACAGTGCGAAATGCCCGGCAGGACAAAAGCAATTGCGTGTTTACAATGGTATAGGCAATATGATATAATCAGAAAAACATATGCGCATGAGAGAGGGACAGAATATGGCAAGAAAATCTACCAAAGAGAATAAGAACATCTACCAGCGCACACGGGAAGCCTTGGACTTGACCCGGGAGGAAGCGTCCGACCTGCTGGTCACCATGTCCCCGGAGCGGATCGAGAAGATCGAAAGTGAACGCTCCATGCCCCACCCGGACGAGGTGCTGCTGATGTCCGACCAGTATAAGCAACCGTCCCTGTGCAACTACTACTGTGCCAACCAGTGTCCCATCGGCGCCCAGTATGTGCCGGAGATCAAGGTCAAGGACCTGTCCCAGATTGTGCTGGAGACCATTGCTTCTCTGAATGCAATGCAGAAAAAGAAGGAACGGCTCATTGAAATCACCGTGGACGGTCATATTTCCGGCGATGAGCTGGCGGATTTTGTGTACATACAGGAAGAACTGGAGAAGATTTCGGTTGCTGTTGAGACACTGCAGCTTTGGTGTGAGCGGATGCTGGACACCGGAGCCATAGACGCAGAGCAGTATGAAGCTTTTAAGAAAGCGTAATTTTCTCCAAAGGGGGAAAACGGACCCCCTAATTTGCGGAATTGATCCTATATTTCCTCCATTGCTTCTCATATAATATTGGCATAGCAGGAACGGCAGAGTTCCCGTATCCCAAAAAGGAAGTGATGACAGTGGGTACTCGAGAAAGGATCCTTACCATTCGGTTAATGGAAAAACTGAAGGAAAGTCCCACATATGCGGAAATGTTTGGAATTGTCGTTATAAACTGCCCGGCGCGGTCCGAGCGACAGCTTAACTCGGATTCTGCCGGAAAGAAATAATAAGCAGACCCCGAATAAAGAAAGGAGAACCCCATGGAATATTTAATTGGTATTGGTATCGCAGTTGTTGCAATCGTTTTGCTGCTTGCATCCGGCTATGTGAAATCCCCTCCGGATACGGCATACATCATCTCCGGCTTCCGAAAACCCCGTATTTTGATCGGTAAAGCCGGTGTTCGGATCCCCTTCCTGGAACGGCTGGATAAGCTTTCCCTGAAGATGTTCTCCGTCGATGTAAAGACTACCGATTTTGTTCCCAACGCCGAGTACATCAATGTGAAAGTCGATGCTACCGTTAAGATCCGCATCGGCCAGAGTGAGGAAATGATGACACTGGCCTCCAAGTTCTTCCTGAACGAAGGCGAAGAAATGATCATTCGCCGTGTGCAGGATACCCTGGAAGGCAATATGCGTGAGATCGTCGGCCAGATGCGGCTGGAGGAAATGGTCACTGACCGCAAGGCCTTCGGTGAGCGGGTGCAGGAAAACGCGATTCCCGATCTGCAGAAGATGGGCCTGGAAATGATCTCCTTTAATGTCCAGTCTTTCTCCGATCAGAACAATGTGATCGAGGACCTTGGTATTGACAACATTTCCCAAATCAAGAAGGGCGCTGCCATCGCAAAAGCCCAGGCTGACCGTGATATCGCTATCTCCCAGGCCCAGGCCGCCAAGGAAGCCAACGACGCAAAGGTCCAGGCGGACATGGAGATCGCTGAAAAGCAGACCAGCCTTGCTATCCGCCAGGCAGAGCTGAAGCAGCAATCCGATGTGAAGAAGGCCGAAGCCGATGCTGCTTACTCCATCCAGCAGCAGGAGCAGAGAAAAACCATCGAGGTCACCTCTGCCAATGCCAATATCGCAAAGGCCGAACGGGAAGCCGAACTGAAGGCCCGGGAAGTTGAGGTCAAGAAGCAGACCCTGGATGCTGAGATCCGCGCCAAGGCTGACGCGGAACGTTACCGCCAGGAGCAGGAAGCGCAGGCGGCCCTCTTCAAGCGCCAGAAGGATGCGGAAGCCCGCCGCTATGAGCAGGAACAGGCGGCTGCCGCTGAAATGAAGCTGGCGGAAGCACAGCGTTTTGCCAAGGAACAGGAAGCCGAAGGTATTGCCGCCGTCGGTAAGGCAGAAGCAGAAGCTATCCGCGCCAAGGCCCTGGCAGAAGCCGAAGGCATCGTCAAGAAGGCTGAAGCTATGAAGAAGTACGGCGAAGCCGCGGTGGTGGAAATGATCATGGCTGCTCTGCCCGAGATCGCCCGGAATGTTGCCGAGCCTCTGAGCAAGGTCGATAAGATCACCATGTACGGCGAGGGCAACTCCGCCAAGCTGGTGGGCGATATTGTCAACTCTACCACCCAGATCACCGAAGGTATCTCTGCCGGTATGGGCATTGACCTGAAGAGCCTGCTGATGGGCGCTCTCGGTGGCAAGCTGGCCGCTGACAATCAGTCCCCGGTGGTAGTCGTACCTCAGGTACAAAGCGCTGCGGATACATCGGATAACGAGTAAAACATACGGTGGGGCCTTGCAGCAATGCAGGGCCTTGCTACCAGGAGGAAAGAAAATGGGTATGGAATTTGGATTTTCCGGATTCAGAACCGGTTTTACGGTATTTCAGATCCTATTTCCACTGGTGTTCGTTCTGGCGATTGGTACGTTTATTGCCATTGCGGTGAAGGGCATCAGCCAGTGGAACAAGAACAACAATTCTCCCAAACTGACCGTACCTGCGACCATCGTAGCAAAGCGGACCAATGTGTCTCACCATCATCACCATAATCATCATGGAACCGGGATGCACCATTCAAGTACGTCTACTACTTACTACGTAACCTTCCAGGTTGAAAGTGGCGACCGGATGGAGCTGCATGTGGCGGGTCATGAATTTGGGATGCTGATCGAAGGCGATAAAGGAATGCTGACATTCCAAGGTACCCGATATTTGGGATTTGAGAGAAAGCTGGATGCATATACCAGCGAGAGGTATCAAGATCAATGAAAGAAGAAGACCAAGAGCAAGCTGTGTTAGCCGCTTGGGTAAATAAAGAGGAACGGATTATTACCTTCCGGGATACGGAAGGCTACGAGAAGCTTACATTCCAGACGCAGGAGGATAAGATGTCTTCCGTCTATCACCTATGCGAGTCCGGATACAGAATACTATAAGGAGGGATTAGGATGGCAGAAACCTATTGTGGAAAGACCTGTGCGGAATGTACACAGAAAGAATCACTGAATTGCTCCGGTTGCAAAACCGGCCCCGGCAGGCAATATGGTGGCGACTGTGAACTGGCAAAATGCTGTAGAAGCAAAGGACATCAAGAATGCACTACCTGTGGCTTCAACGGAAACTGCAGCACGCTTCGCAGCAAAGACCGCATGCCGGAATACCGCTTAAAAAGTATTGAAGCAGAAAAAAACAGGGTTGCCATTATTGTAAAACGCGCACCCGTGCTGGGTAAGTGGCTTTGGATCTTATTCTGGCTGATTATCCCCAGCACTATTGCTTCCCTTATGACAAACGAAAATATTGCAGGCACCATTCCGTCCGTGTTTGTGCCCGGTCAAGTATTGAGCGCAGTTTGCTCTTTCGTATATGGACTCATTCTAATCAGACTTGCATCCGAAGAAGAACGGTACCGTACAGCCGGTATCTGTGTACTGGTTGGCGGAGCGGTAAGTGTGCTGATTGCCTGTATTTCCGGTGGTCCGGAGATTCCTGCCGGGACGCTTCTGATTTCCATTCCTGCAGCAATCGTCTCCTTTGTCGGAGAGTATAATGAGTTTACTGCGCATTCCATAGTACTCACCGGTTTAGATAATGAACTGTCTGAAAAGTGGTCCTCGCTCTGGAAATGGTACATTGGTATGTACGGCGCCATGCTCGGCAGCATACTGATCATCGTGATCATTCCCACACTTGGCGCACTCGTGACCCTTGCCGCTGCAATTGGCTTGATTGTAGTGTGCATTTTGAAGCTGGTTTATTTGTACCGTACTGCTAAGCTGTTTCGGGAATACCCGGTGGAAGCTGACCTTCCAGGGAACCCGGCATCTTGGTTTTGAACGCACATAAAAGGAGAAGAAATGTTTAATTTACTGGTAATCATTGCATTTGTTTGGCTTTTGGTCAAAGTTATTGGTGTTATGATCAAGGTTGCGTGGGGCTTGGCAAAAGTCGTCGCAAGTATTCTTATGATATTTGCGCTGCCGCTGTTGATCGTTTGCTTCATTTTCTGGGGCGGCATCACACTGGCACTGCCGATTATTTTGCTGTGCATTGCCTTTGGAATTCTAAGGGCATGTGTGTGACAACAGCCCGCATTCCGGGAAAAACGGTCTCTGGATTTGAGAGAATGTAAGGAGGTATACAATGAAAAAACGGCTGTTTATTGTTTTTCTGATGTTGCTGATGGCTGCTTCTTTGATTGGCTGCTCAGAACAAAAAACAATTCAGGAAACAACGCAAAAAACTGTTTATGAAACTAACATGAATGGCATTGCGCTTCAGGTGGACACTGCGAAAAAGACCATTTCGGATGGTAAGTATACCTACCAATATGAACTCTCCGGCGATAAAACCTCATACAACATGACAATTACCTATCCTAATGGAGGGGCCTTTTGGTGGAACGGGTCAGAATCCGGCGGCAGCGGCGACTGGAGCGATGCTTACGAGGAAGGGATATTTGTCCAAAAGCTCTATGTACGCGGCAATACGCTCGTTGACGCTGTGGCAGCGGCAGAGGGCTTGAATGAGGCAGATGCAAAGCAGAGCAATGTTGGTAAGGTGCTTATCGGTCTGATACTGATCGCCTTCGGAATCTTTGAACTGGTTGCGCCCGAGACCTCGTGGTATCTGTTCCGTGGCTGGGCATATAAGAATCTCGAGCCTTCCGATGCCGCGCTGACAGTTGCCAGAGTTGGCGGCGGCATAGCTGTATTTATAGGTATCGGTTTTCTTCTGCCACTTTAAGGGGGAATATCTATGAAGCTGTACATCAAACAAAAAGTATTCTCTTGGGGCGATAAATTTACGGTCAAGGATGAAATGGGCCGGGACCGGTATTATGTGGAAGGTGAGATATTCACCTTTGGCAAGAAGCTCCATGTATATGATATGGCAGGCAACGAGGTGGCCTTTATCAAGCAGGAGGTATGGAGCTGGATGCCCCGATACTATGTGTTCTGCGGTGGCCGGCAGGTGGCGGAGATCAAAAAAGAATTTACCTTCCTGTTCCCTAAATACAGTATCGAGGGCCTTGGCTGGGAGATCGACGGCCGTTTCATGGCCCATGACTATGAGATCACCAAAAACGGTTACCACATCGTGTCTATCAGCAAAGAATGGATGACCTGGGGCGACAGCTACGAACTGGATATTTCCAATCCGCAGGACGAGATCGTGGCATTGTCCGTGGTGCTGACCATCGATTGTGTGATGGCTGCGCAATCCTCCGCCGCTGCATCCGCAAATAACTAAACGAGACAGGCGGCTTGGTAATAATTTTTGGAAAAGCAGAACGGGCTGTAAAATAACCCGTAAAAATATTCACAATAATCGGCGGGATACAGCCAGCGCCCTACCAACATCTCACCTGAGATACCGTAGGGCGGGGGGTTACTCCCGCCGTAAGTCTGCTTTATGAATGAAAATAGAATAAATATTCGTTAATTTACAGCTCCTTTTTTAGGATCTGGTCACGGCCTTCATTTTGGCAATCGGTGCCTTTTTGTTTTGAATCCATTGAATCAAAAGAAATACAATATATGCGCCGAAACATACGGCAGCCATATAGATAGGCGTGTTGATATACCAGCCGAACCACTGGGAGAACTGCTTGAACACGATGATCGGCGAATCACCAGGACCTACAAAGAACATGTTCATTTCTTTTCCCAAACCCAACTGCACGAAGCAATTCAGCCCGAAGGCAATGCCGCATAATGCAATGAAAACCCAGGTGGCGCTGCGGTAATCAGTTTTCTGATTGCCGCCCCGCTTGGAAAAACAGAGAAACAGTCCGATAAATACCAGCAGCATATGCCACATGCACGAGTGTATGGTCAGAAACCAGTACCCATGCAGAAGGCCCGAGGGCTCAGCAAAAGAAATGGCACCGCCCAGCAGGTTGTACAGAACCATGAAGCTGTACATAGCTCGTTGGAGCTTTCCGGGCTTGAGAAACGGCGCAAACAGGCACATATACATGGGAACGCTGCAAAGCTGGAAGGGAAATTCACCCCAGTGATAGGTGTTATCCGCAATGACATAGTAGCAGAAAAACTGCTTGAATACCTCTGACAGGGAAAGCAGAAGACCACAGAAAAACAGGATGCGTCCTGCCGCTTTGTCGGTGACATGGCGCAATTTCCAAGCTGTAAAAACGCAGACAGCAAAGCCGGTCAAGGTAAATAGAATATGGAAAGTGCCGTATGCCGGTGGCTGCTCCATGGGGCAGGCAATGGATGCAAAGAAAGAATCTAACAATTGCAACATCTCCTTTTCTTTCTGTCCGGGGCGGTGTCATAATACTACGTTTTGCTCTCGAGAGCAATCATGTTTATGGATTCTTAAGGAAAGCTAATAAAACCTTCAGAATGCCTGTGACGCCCGGAGTGCCTGCATCGGACAGCAATAGTATATGCAACTGTTGGTTGGGAAATTTTCCAAGCGTGCTTGGTGGACGTTTTAGTATCCCAATGAATTATACCACAGGCATTGCGCTTGATAGTATACCTTACCCTCAATGAAAAGTCCCGTCTCCATATGAAGACGGGACTGGTTTGTTTGTGATGAGGTTCCTATTGAATAAAGGGCCACACCGCCTTTGCGGCATTGACCATTTCCTGGATTTCTTCCCTATGCTCGTCAAGTTCGGCTTGAATCTGGGCAATCTCACTGTCTGATTTGTAGCGATATTTCCATTGATACAGATTGAGATCGCAATCAATGTAAAAGGCGTGATGCTCCTTTGTTTCTTCACGAAGAATGTTGACAAGGAAATAATAGGTCGTTCTATCCTTCCGGCCGATGCCTGCCTCAAAAACCTGCGCACTATCTTTGTCATTTTTTAAGATTCTTGCATCGCCGTTTCTGGATAAGAAATCCGGTAGCTTGACGGAATACGTGTAGGCATCATCCCACTTCTGATAGAAGCGGACAGTTCCGGGTGTTGGATCGGGCGGTATCTGCGTAAGACCCTCCGTAAATGGCGCATAGTAGCTGTACTCTTGTACGTACCATAGAATGGTATTATATAGAAAAATGGCCAGAATTAAGGATAAGGTGATGACAACGCCCTTAATCAAGGCTTTCCGCTTGCTGAGAATGAACTGTTTTGTAATACTTTTCAGGAGATTGATATCCGTATCCTTTGCTGCCGGTGACAGCAGCTCACCGTCGATCTGTTCCAGCGTTTTGCGGCAATTCTCACACTGCGCCAGGTGCGAGTCGACCATCTCCCGACTTTCTTCTGAGCAAACGCCGTCGTGATACAGCGGCAACAGATCTTCTATAATTTTGCATTGCGTACTCATTGCAGTTCCTCCTTTATCTTCATTTTTGCACGGTGATAAGTGACCCGCGCCCAGCTTTCTGTTTTGCCGAATAATTCACCGATCTGCTTGAATGACAGCTCGCCGAATGCTCGCAGGGAGAATACTTCCTTAAACGGGTCCGGCATGTTGTGCAGAATCTTGTGGATGGAAAAGGCCATTTCCCGGTTTTCCAACCGCTCTTCCAAAGAACTGCTGGATTTTGGTTCCGGCGATAGCTGCTCCGCTTTGATCGACCGCTGGTACTGAGTAAAGTATGTATTCTTGGCGATCTGACACAGCCACACGTAAACCTTACACCGGCCATCGAACTGATCAATGGAACGAAGTGCTTTGAAAAATGTTTCCTGCGTGATCTCTTCTGCCATGTGTTCATCTCGGGTCAGGGATAGCGTGTACTTGTAGACATCCTGAAAATAGAGCCGATAGACTTCCTCAAACTCGGTCACTTTCTCACCACCTTTCATCCATAAGACGAATGAAAACCGCTTTTGTTACAGCTTCTGAATGAAATATATCACAGAAAGGGAAATAGATAAATCACACTGCGGATGAATAGTTGTAACAATTTTGTGAATGCTATTGACAAGGCTTGTCTAATGGTGTAGACTACAGATATAGTCTAACGGAGTAGACAAGGAGATGGATGATATGGAAACACCGAAGATTCACGAAAGCGAGTACCGTTTCTGCCTGATCATGTGGGAGCATGAGCCGGTGACCGCGGTGGAACTGGTAAAACTGTGCCAGGAGCAGCTTGGCTGGAAGCGCACAACCACCTATACAGTTATCAAGCGGTTAGGGGAGCGGGGGGTTCTGAAAAACGAGGACGGCACAGTTGTATCCCTGGTTTCCAAAGAGGATGCCCAGGCAAGGGAAATCAATGAACTGGTGACAGAGAAATTCCAAGGCTCCCTGCCTGCTTTCGTTGCTGCCTTTACCAAGCGGCAGGACATCTCCGAGCAGGAGCTGGACGAAGTACAGAGGATGATCGACCGCATCCGGAAGGGAGGCTGACCATGAGTGAGTTTTTTCTGAAGATCGTCAATATGAGTATCTCGGCAAGCTGGCTGGTGATCGCGGTGCTGCTCTTGCGATTGCTTTTGAAACAGGCACCCAAATGGATCAGCGTTCTTCTGTGGGGCTTTGTGGCGGTTCGTCTGCTTTGGCCGTTTTCCATTGAAAGTGTTCTGAGCCTGATCCCCAGTACCCAAACCGTCAGCCCGGGTATCATGATGGACCGGACACCCGGAATTTCCACCGGTATTGCGCCGCTGGATCAAGTGGTCAATCCAATCATTTCCGCGTCCTTTACACCGAATCCTGCTGCCAGCGCCAACCCCTTGCAGATTCTTATTCCGGTTTTGGGAAATGTGTGGCTTCTGGGGATCGCGGCGATGCTGGTCTACACCGGGGTCAGCTATCTGCTGCTGCGGCGCAAAGTCGCTACAGCGGTGCTGCTGAAAGAAAATATATTTCAAAGCGAGAATGTGGATTCTCCTTTTGTGCTGGGCATTATCAAGCCGAAGATATATCTGCCGTTCCAAATGGATGAGCGGGATCTGGCGCATGTGATTGCCCATGAAAAGTCCCATATCCGCCGGAAAGACCACTGGTGGAAACCCTTTGGCTTTCTGCTGCTGTCGATTCACTGGTTCAATCCCTTAATGTGGGTGGGATATATCCTGCTGTGCAGGGATATTGAACTGGCCTGCGATGAAAAGGTCATTCAAAAAATGGACAACAATGCCAAGGCGGATTATTCTCAGGCACTGGTGGCTTGCAGCGTCAATCGCCGCAGCATCGCGGCCTGTCCGTTGGCCTTTGGGGAAGTGGGTGTAAAGGCCCGGGTCAAATCTGTTATGAACTACCGTAAGCCTGCTTTCTGGGTGATGCTCCTGGCGCTGATCCTTTGCGGGGTGGTGGCGGTGTGCTTTCTGACAGACCCTGTTCCCTATATCCGAAATCCGTGGGTTCGGGATTATATCCCAGGGGGAGACGGGATCCTTGGTTCTATAGACCCGGAGTTTTATGAAAGCATCAGCGAAGATTTTGCCATCGGCGCGGACCGGTACGGGCGGGCCGTTTTCAAGGATCCCCGTAAAGCATTTGATACCTTTACAACCCTTTACGCGGAGGGAATTGCACTGATTCAGGAGCAGAACGGCCTGGCACCCATCTCCGGCAAGAATTACAGCGCTTATAAGAAGCTGGGCTGGCAAACCACATCCGGCCCGGATGAAGCACGGGAACAGGCGCGTTTTGTCACGAAATTCCTGGATATCTACGAAAACAGCTTCACAAAGGACACTCCCGCACCCAATACGGAGATACCCACCACAGAAGGCTTTGCCTTCGGTCAGCCCTACGTTGTTGTACAGGTGACCTATGAGAATCCGGCTATCAGCTATACCATGGTAGCAGGGGAGAATACACCGAAATACAAGTTCGATGAAAGCATGCATCTATACTCGGTTACAGAGCATTCTCATGAACAAAACTGGACAGATATGGGAATGCTTGCTGAAATGAAGCTTTCGGAGGACACCTTTGATGAACTGTTTATGAGTAACAGCGGTTACGGATGGCTGGATGGGAAATCCGCATCTGCCATTCGAGAGAACACCGTGAGGGCCTGGCAGGTGAGCTATAAACAGGAGAATCTGTTCTATTATGTTCTGCAGCAGAAAAACGGGGAGCTGTATCTGGCTTACGGTTACTGTGACCCGGATCTCAAAAATCCTGCCATCAACTGGCTGTATCTTCTGGCAAGGCAGACCGTGATGGTTCCCACTTACACGGGGTTTCACGGCTTTCAGGGAGGCTTTCTGCTGCTGCCCATGGACGGAAAAACCTACCGCTATGAACTGACAGATATGGGACCTGCGGGTTTCACCACTGACAAGCTGATGTACAAATTCCTGGAACCGGAAACTCTCAGAAATATGCAGACGGGTATTCGTACAAGGGTTGCCTGGCAAGTGTATTCGCTGAAGGAATACCCGGACAAATCGGTTGTATTAGCCAGCTCTGTGACCAATGGAATGTGGCTTTGCCGGTACAGCCCACCACAAAGATGCGCCGATACGGCGCTTGCGGATGCTGTCCGGGCAGGTTATGTGGTCATGGAAAACGGCATTGCTACCCATGGTCAGGATACATGGAATGCATTCTATGAACTGACCCGGCAAGGAAAGGCCGCATCGGTTACCGTAGCCCGTTACCAGGAATGGGAAAACATGAGTAGTGACCACGCTTACTACGAGGCGGCGATCCAGGATTATCCTAATCTAAATATATATCAACTCAGCTTCGACGGGGAAGAATACACACTTACGTTTGCCGATGGCAATACACGGACCTACGAGTATCTCATGAAATACGAAACGGTCAGCCCCTATGTCATATCATACACAAAAGCGCCGCTGATGAACCGGTATGTTCTGACCCACGACGAGCATGCCACCTGGGACGAGCTTTGGAAGAGCCTGGCCAGCTCGGCAGAAGGTATCCTCATTGATCACTATGCTATTTACACCGAGCGAAAAACGCAATAAGTCAAGCAAGCGCAGCCGCAAAAAGCGGCTGCGCTTATCGGTTATATTGTACGATTTCTACTTTAAGTTGCGCAAAAGCAAAATGAAGTTGGTTGCGTTTTCGGTTGGTGTCTCGTATAATTACTGTTAGCTATTAGAATGGTGAGGGATATCCATGAGTTTTGCTGATAATTTAAAGTACATTCGGAGGGAACGGAATATTACACAAGAGCAACTGGCTGAGCTGCTGTTGGTTTCGAGACAGGCAATCTCAAAATGGGAATCGGGTATTGGCTATCCCGAGACGGAAAAACTGCTGATTCTGGCAAAGGAACTGCACATTTCTTTGGATTACCTGTTTTCTGAACGATGCAATATGGTTCGTCCAATGAACAAAGAACGCGTTTCCAAAATCGATACCTATCTGAATTGCGCCGAAGTCTTTGCTTATAGAAGCACCTGCCTCAAAAGAAAATACGGTGCGGTGATTATTAAAGATGATGTGGTGATTTCCACAGGGTACAACGGGGCACCACGGGGATTTGCAAACTGCTGTGATTTGGGAACCTGCCCGAGAATAGACAGAAATATGCACCAGGGGGAAGGCTACGGACTTTGCAGAGCGATCCATGCGGAAGAAAACGCGTTGCTGAACTGTTCCCGACAACAGACCATCGGCGCGGATTTATATTTGGTTGGTATAAACCCAGGGGACAATTCTATCCATAAAGCAAAACCATGCCCGCTTTGTGCCAGGAGAATTATTCAGTCCGGAATCAACAATGTTTATCTGCGTGTGGGGGAAGGTGCAGATAATTATATCATGATCCCGTCAAAGGAACTTGTGTGGGTGCAGAAGGAATAGATAATAAAACTATTGCGAACGACTGTTCGATATGCTATAGTAATAACGTGACAGGAGGTGCAATGATGAAACAGGACAGTATATCGAAAACGGTTATGAAACATGAAACATCACCGGTAAGTAAAGATCCAAAGGTGTTTGAAGCAATGTTCCAAAGGCGGTTAGGGCAGTTGCCAACGGAATATCTGGTGGAGAAAATCCAAGGCGGTTCTAATCTTGCCTCCATTGAATATCTATTTGACATTGTGTCCGCTGAGATTGCTGCGAAGAATCATTGCCTGTGCAAAGGATTTGACTATTATCATGCCAAGGCTCTAGAGAGGATAACTGCTATGAAGAAGCATACGGTTCATAATAAACTTGTGAGGGACAGAATACCGGAAATTATTGAAGCCTCTGGGGGAACCTGTATAACCGAGGTGTTGACCAATGATGCCTACATGCAAGCGCTGGATGCAAAATTGAACGAAGAACTGGCGGAATATCAACGGAGTAAAAAACTGGAAGAACTGGCCGATTTGCTTGAGGTTATGGGCGCAGTAGTAAAAGCCAGAGGCTATACTTGGGATGAACTGACCTGCGTTCGTAAAGAGAAACGCGCCCAGCGAGGTGCTTTTGAGCAGAGAATATTCCTGAAAGAGGTAATTGAGTAATCTCAAAAGGTTCATCATCGCTGCGCTTTGACACATATGGTAGAATAAGGATAGAGGCTTATGACGAAAGAAATATACAAGCTGTTGGAAGATTATATGCTCTCTTGCATGGAAGACAGCGCTCACGATAAGGAGCATATTTACCGGGTATTGTATAATGCATTGGAGATCGCCAAAGGGGATGCTGCTGTCGATTATGATGTGCTGATCACCGCCTGTCTTCTTCACGATGTGGGCAGAAAGGAGCAGTTTGCGGATCCAACGCTGTGCCATGCCATGGTGGGTGGCGACAAGGCATATGGCTTCTTGCTCGAAAACGGCTTTGATGAGGCATTTTCCCAAAAGGTGAAAAGCTGCATTGTGACCCACCGGTTCCGTAAATCCAGGCAGCCGGAAAGTCTGGAAGCGAAGATCCTGTTCGATGCGGACAAACTGGATGTGACCGGCGCTCTGGGCATTGCCCGTACGCTGATGTATAAGGGGGATATGGCAGAACCTCTTTACCATGTGCTGCCCAACGGTGAGATATCCGACGGCACAGAGGATATGGGTCCATCCTTTTTCCGGGAGTATAAATTCAAACTGCAAAAGCTGTACGATAAATTCTATACCGCCAAGGGCGCGGAGCTTGCACGGCAGCGGCGGGAGATCGCAGAAGCGTTTTATGAAAGCCTTTACAGGGAAGTAAATACCGGCTATACATCCGGCAAGAAAATGCTGCATGAACACACGAGGTGACGAAGTGGAATTAAGACTCAGACCCTATAAACCAAGTGATGCGGATGCAATCCTATCTTGGGTCAAGGATGAACAGACGCTACGTAAGTGGGCAACAGACCGCTATCCGAATTACCCTGTTACCCCTGCGGATATGAACCATAAATACTTCCTGCGCAATGGAGATTGCCCACAGCCGGATAATTTCTATCCCATGACCGCATTTTGTGAAGATAAAATCGTTGGACATTTGACTATGCGCTTTACCGATCCGGAAAAGAGGATCCTTCGATTCAGCTTTGTGATCGTGGACGACTCCCTGCGGGGGAAAGGGTATGGACAGCAGATGCTGCAGCTGGCCCTGCGGTATGCATTTGAAATTCTAAAAGTAAAGAAGGTCACACTGGGTGTTTTGGCCAATAATCCGGGAGCATATTACTGTTACAAAGCAGTTGGTTTCCGGGAGGTGCCTCTGGAGAAACCGAAGTATTATCACTTGATGGGCCAGCAGGTGGAGTGTCTGGAAATGGAACAGGAGAGGGGAGCTTCTGGTTCCCCCAAAGACTGCCGATAAGGGAAATGGCCGACAGCGCCTAATGCACACTGCCGGCCTGGGTTATCCTTGAATTTCGGGAGAAACAGAGGGCAGGTTGCCAAGGTTGTTGTTCTCGCTTCCGTCGGGGATGGATTTCAGGTATTCGGTATCTCCACGGTGGGCGATGCCGACACCGGCGATTCTTCCTTGCTTTGCCATATCAACTGCCTGCTGTTTTTCCACAATGGAATTGTCGGAAAGCTGATACCCGGTGATTCTGCCTCCCTCTTTCACAAGACCGACAATTTGCTTTGCGTTGGAATTCGTCTTGGGAATCTGATCCAGAGTTTGCTTAGCAAGTTCTTTTCCGTCCATCAATATCACTCCTTTGGTATAGTTTTTGCCATGCCGTGGAGAATATACAGTTAGAATGCCTGTTTGGTATATGACTACTTACTTATATTCATTACACAAAAATATTTTGATTGATTTTTTGGGATAAGTCATGTATAATGTGTCATGTTGTTCCGTGAGGATCAGCAAATTGATCCGGGTGTGGCCCAGTTGGTAGGGCGCCTGGTTTGGGAGTTTGACAGAGTAGAAACCGCCTGTCACAACCTCAATCGAAAAACCTGTTGAAGCTCTAAGCAAAATCCGCTTTCCCCTGTGCAATAAATGATCCCCCTTTGGTTCGATGACCACTTATTTGACCACAATTGGAACGAAAATTTCTAAACGGTCTAATTGAATAGTTAATTATCCGGGTGTGGCCCAGTTGGTAGGGCGCTTGATTTGGGT
>JAZURG010000111.1:0-15178 GCA_045606145.1 Faecousia sp. | reverse complement strand
CTACGAATTCTATCGAAAATTGCCGCAAGAACGATACCGAGCGGGTTAGGGAAGTAACGATTAGTACCGCACTGTGCACGAATTGGCCGCGGGCACTGCCCGCATAAACGATCATTTATAGCTGCAATATAGAAAACCGACCGGTGTGATACACCGGGCGGGTCCGCTTGGGGTTTGGAAAGAAGAGAGGTAGAAAAGAGGTTTACAGAGGTGAAAGGAAGCGGCTCACGGCTTCCGCAACCTTTCTGTTATTAAAATACCTTTCGCTTTTGAACACACCGTGACTCAATTAAAAACAAAAATCGACAAATTTGTAAACATCAGTTTTGCATAAAGATCAGCGTTGCCTTGAACAGATCGCCATCCACCAAGAGCTGAAGCTGCCCCTTTTGCAGTTCCATTAAACTCTTGGCAATGTTCAAACCCAAACCGCTGCCTTCGGTATTACGGGATGCATCTCCCCGAACGAACCGCTCCATCAGTTCCTCGGTACTGACGTTGAGCTGTTCTCTGGAAATATTCTTCAGCGAGATCAGCACCTGTCCGTTTACCTCCACCAGATCAATATACAGCCGTGTGCCGGGCAAAGCATATTTCACCGCATTGCCCAAAAGATTGCTCAGCACCCGCCAGGTCAGCCTGCCGTCTGCGGTCATCATCACCGGTTCCTCCGGCGGATTGAACACAGGTGTCAGCTGCGCCTTTTCCAGCTTTTCCGAAAATTCACCCAGCGCCTGATTAATGGCTTCCACCGCATTCACGCGCATCAGATCCACGGCCATATTACCGGTGGAGGCCTTACTCATTTCCATCAGGTCCTCAATGAGTTTTTTCAGTCGTTGAGATTGCCGGTTTAAAACCTCCAGATATTCTTCCGCCTGCTCCTGAGACTCGGCCTTTTGCAGCAGATCCACATAGTTAATGATAGAAGTCAACGGTGTTTTGATGTCGTGGGACACATTGGTCACCAGTTCTGCCTTCATCCGCTCGGATTTCATCTGTTTTTTTGCCGCTTCCACTGCCACATCCGCCAACGCGTTCAAATGCGCGGCATACTCCTCGAAGCTGCCCAGCAGCAGCTTATCTTCCACCTTGGTATCCAGCTCGCCTTTGCTCATACGCTTGGTGCTTTCCAACAGGATGCCAAAGCAGTAAGCGCCGTACATAACCAGACAAATGCAGAAGGCAATGCCCAAAAATGTGCTGCTTATGGTGTGCAGGCTAAAACAGACCAGCAAAACGCAAATCATACCCAGGCCTACCAGCATCCATTGCCAGGTCAGCGGCAGCATTCGTGCAAACCACTGCACGCCATTCCAGATAGCACGCAGCACTTTACCAATAAACGAGAAAACAGCCTTTACCGCTTTTACAAACAATCCCCACAGTGCGCCCAGTAGGTCTACCAGTATTTCAAAGCATTTTTTACCCGCTCCCAACAGCTTTTTAAATCCACCCGGAAGTTTTCCGTTGAGCCACTTGATCCCGCTTCCCAATTTTCGCAGGAACCAGCGCAGCAGCTTATAGGCCACCACCAGCACCATACCGGTGACACTGTGCTTGGCCCAATAGAAGTGCTTCATTTTGAACTGGGCAGCGCAGGCAAAGAGGAATGCCACCGCGATCAGGCAGGCAACAAATGCCATTGCGGCAGCCGCCGGGATGAGCATCCATTGGGGATCATACCAATCAAAGGAGTTCTCTAAAATTTCCCATCCCAGAATCACAACACCAAAGACCGCGCCGCCGGCTAAGACAGCATACAGATCCAGCGGCAGACGGTTCAAGCCGCCGGGGCATACTTCTTCGCTTTTGGGTTTTCTGCCTGCCGCGCAGCACAGATAAACAAAAATTGCGGCAAACAGCAAAAGGGAAACGCCCAACACCCAAATAATATTGTAGCGGTGGGTATAGCCAAATTCCGCCAGCTCCCAGCTCCAGTGGTCTTCAAATTCGTAAACACTGTCTGTCAGATACAATGTTACCGTATACTTAGGTGCAGAACGCATACCCAGCCGATACTGATGAAAACCGTCCTGATCCTCATAGCCCCAGTTTTCAAACCAATCGTAAGTTTCATCTCCCGGTGCTGCCGTGTCCGCGATCCAATCGCCTTCCATGGGCGGCAGGGTTGGAACCGATTCTTCATTTACCCAAATGGTCGGTTCTGTAGTACTTGGAGGTTCTGCCGGATTCATAAGTCCTCCGGTATAAGGATCAATGCACTGATATCCCAAGACCGTAGGATATACAATAGAATAGATATCCACAGGGTAAGTGTTTACACCATTGATGGCGGCGGTATCCATATGCCCTGCCAGCAAATTCCCCTCTAGATCCTGCAGACGGTAGTATATTTCCTTACCCCCTGCCCAATCCACATTATTATGAATCCGCACATAATGCTTCATGGCTTCCGGCGGCAGATTGCTGAGATTTTCTATGACATAATCCCAGGCAATATCTTCCGCGATAAAGCGAAGTCTGGATTCCTGGTTATCCCTGCGCAGTTGATCCACTGTTTGATTATATAAGCCTGATTCCGCCAAAGCAAAAATACCGATACCCGCCGCCACACTCACCAGCAGGCATGCGGCGCACAGAAGGATCGCCAGAAATTTAAACGCGATATGGTACTTCATTTACCTGCCCCCTTCTATTTTATAGCCCTGACCCCATACCACCTTTAAATACCGGGGCTCCGAGGGATTGATCTCGATTTTTTCCCGCAGGTGCCGGATATGCACCGCCACCGCGCCCTCACTGCCGATGGCAGCTTCCTGCCACACCGCTTCGTACAGGGCCTTGGTGGAGTAGACCTTGCCGGGGTTTCTCATCAGCAAATGCAATATACTGTATTCGATAGGTGTCAGTGAAACCGGATCTGCGTCAACTGAAACAGTCTTTGTGGCATCATCCAGAGTGATGGCACCCACTGTCAGCACATGAGCGCTTTCATCTACCCGGCTGCCAAGCTTGGCATAGCGGCGTAGCTGAGAGCGGACTCTGGCCAGCACTTCCACCGGCACAAAAGGCTTCGTGATATAGTCATCGGCACCAACATTCAGACCCAGCACCATATCCTCCGTTTCGCTTTTGGCCGTTAGAAAGATAATGGGCACATTGGAGAATTCCCGTATCCTGGCCGTAGCGGTAATACCGTCCATACCGGGCATCATAATATCCAGCAGGATCAGATGAATATCCTCCCTCTGCACGATTTCCAGTGCTTCCACTCCCGTAAAGGCTTCAAAGAGCTTGTAACCCTCCGGAGCCAAATATATTTTCAGCGCGTTTACGATATCCGGCTGATCGTCACAGATCAAAACATTGTACATGTGAATTCCCCTCATTTTCCTATGGATCAATTTACATTCTTATTATACCAATGAATTTCTTAAGATGAAAGGGGAAGAATTCTTAAAAACTCTTTAAGTATTATTGCAATTTGCGTTCTATGCCACTATAATAATATTATTCTAAAAAAAGGAGTGTTCTCTATGATTACAAAGCTGACCATGTTCCTCTCCGGCATCGGCACTTTTCTGGTTGCGTCCGTTCTGCCCGCCGCCATCCTGTTTGCCATCGGTGTACTGTTGATCCGCATCGTACTCAACATCGTCACCAAATTCCTCGAAAAATCCAAGTTGGAAAAAGTTGCCCACAGGCTGATTAAAACAGCAATCCGTGTCGTTCTTTACGGCCTGCTGGCACTGATCGTTGCCTCTAAGCTGGGTATCGATGTAACTGGCATTGTTGCCCTGGCAAGCGTGCTGACCCTGGCCATCTCCCTGTCTGTGCAGAACGCGCTGACCAATGTGATCAGCGGCTTTACCCTGCTGTACACCAAGCCCTTTGCCTCCGGTGACTATGTAGAAGTAGCCGGACAGAGCGGCAGTGTGAATGAGATCGGCCTGACCTACACCAAGCTGACCACCCCCGACAACAAAGTGGTTTCCATCCCCAACAGTGCCGTTACCTCTGCTCAGATCGTAAACTACACTGTTTTGGGTAAGCGCCGTGTGGATGCAGCCGTGTCCGCTTCCTACGACAGCCCCATTCAGCTTGTTTTGGAAACCCTCCGTGAAGCCGGTAATGTGCCCACGATCCTGGATTCCGAGCCTGTTTTTGCCGCTGTTGACAGCTACGGCGAAAGCGCTATCAATTATGTGCTTCGTGTATGGAGCACCGCTGACGATTACTGGACCACCCTGTTTGATGTTAATGAAAATATCAAGAAGCTCTTTGATGAAAAGGGTGTCACCATGACCTATCCTCACCTGAACGTGCATCTGGACAAGTAAGCATTTTTCGAATCCTTACAGGGGGCGGCTGTTTGCCGCCCCTTTCGTCTTTCCCATTGGGAAATTGATTCCGAATACTCTCTGTTTTTTTCTAAATAGTATTGCTTTTTTTCAGGAAAAGGCTATAATTCCCGTAAAGGCGGTGGTTTTCATGAAGAAGCAGTACCGAAGCATGACAGAAGGACCGTTACTTTCCCACATCATCTCTTTTTCGGTTCCTTTGATCCTGACATCCTTTCTCAGCCTTCTGTTCCATGCCGCGGATCTTGTGGTGGTAGGCCGGTATTCCGGCAGTCTTTCCATTGCCGCGGTCAGTTCCACCGGTACAATCTCCAGCCTGATCGTGTGTTTGTTCAGCGGCTTTTCCACAGGTGCCGTCGTTTCCATGTCGCATGCCTTGGGTTCCAAGGATGATACTGCCATTCACCGGGTAGTCCATACCGCTATGCCCACGGCTTTCTCCGTGGGATTGGTTTTGACGGTGGTTGGTCTGATCTTTGCCAAGCCGGCACTGCGGTTGATGGACACGCCTGAAAACATCCTTCCCCTGTCCGCCATGTACATGCGTATTGTCTTCTGCGGTATGGCCCTTGACATGGTCTATAACTTTGCCGCAGCTATTCTTCGGGCCACCGGAGACACCAAACGCCCGCTGTACTATCTTCTGATGGCAGGCACTACCAATTTGGTTCTGAATATTTTCTTTGTGACGGTTCTGGAATTGGATGTCGCGGGCGTCGCACTGGCAACGACTCTGTCCAAGCTGGTATCCACTGTTCCTGCCGTAGTCTCACTGATGCGCAGAAAAGACAGCTGCCGGTTCTATTTCAAAAAAATGCGCATTTATAAGGCTGAATTTCTGAAGATCATCCGCGTCGGCCTGCCTGCCAGCATTCAGAGCTCCCTGTTTTCCTTCTCTGACGTGCTGTTCCAAAGCTCCGTCAATGCCTTTGGTGAGGTTTTGATATCCAGCAACGCTGCGGCAGGCAGTGTGCAGGGTTTCGTACGGGCATGCATGAGCTCGTTCTCCACCACCTGCGTGAACTTTGTGGGGCAGAATGTCGGCGCCCACCGGTACGACCGGGCAAAAAAAGCCCTTCTGATCTGTCTTGGCTGCGTCGCCACCCTCGGCATCCCGGCCAGCTTGCTGGCCTGCGCCTTTGCGCCCCAGCTGCTTTCTATCTACATCACCGACTCTCCCGAGGCCATCGCCCTGGGCGTAATGCAGATGAATGTGATCTGTCGGTTCTGCGCCATCAGCGGCTTGAGCAACGCCACCACCGGCGCCATGCAGGGCTTGGGCGAATCCAAAACCACTATGTACATTTCCGTACTGGGCATGGTGGTGGTGCGTTTGGGCTGGGTCTACACGGTTTTCCAGCTTCCTCAGTTCCACACCCCGTTCTGGCTGTTTATCTCTTACCCGCTCAGTTGGGTAGTCACATTAACGGGTCAGCTCCTTGCTTTCCAGGTGCTGTTCCGCAAGCATGTTAACGCACACAACCTACAAACGCGCAAAGCTTAACCCATCAAACGGCAGAGATTTTCTCTGCCGTTTTTTTATGAAAGGACTTGCATTTTCTGGAAGAATGACTATAATGCCCATGAGGACGGTGATTTCTATGAAAAAATACCGAAGCATGACAGAAGGTCCTTTGCTTCCCAATATCATCTCTTACACGATTCCCATTATTCTAACCAGCATCCTGCAGCTCCTGTTTAATGCAGCCGACCTTGTAGTGGTGGGCCGTTTTTGCGGCAGCATCTCTGTTGCCGCAGTTGGCGCAACCGGTGCAATCACCAATCTGGTGGTCAATTTGTTTGTAGGATTGTCTGTTGGTGCAGGTGTCTGCGTTGCCCATGCTCTGGGCGCAAAAGAGAATCAGGCGGTACATCGAACGGTGCACACAGCCTTGCCCGCCGCACTGGTCAGTGGTGTTTTTTTGACAATTGTGGGTGTTGCCTTTTCTGATGCACTGCTTCGGATGATGGACACACCGGACAACGTGCTATCCCTCTCCTCCTTATACATGCGCATTTACTTTAGTGGCATGACCTTTAACATGGTCTACAACTTCTGCGCGTCCATCCTCCGGGCAGCAGGCGATACCAAGAGTCCGCTGATCTATCTAACAATAGCCGGTGTAATCAATGTGCTTTTGAATCTGTTCTTTGTAACAGTTCTTCACATGAATGTGGCCGGTGTGGCCCTGGCAACCACTATCTCACAAGCCATTTCCGCTGTTTTGGTGGTCATAGAGCTGATGCGCCGGACCGACGCCTGCAAGTTATCACTGAAACAGCTGCGTATTTATAAGTCCCAGCTTCTGAAAATGGTCCGCATAGGCTTACCTGCAGGTATCCAAGGTTCCCTGTTTTCTATTTCCAACGTAATCGTGCAATCCTCTGTCAATTCCTTTGGTGAGGTAGTCATGTCCGGCAATGCGGCCGCAGGCAATATTGAAGGTTTTGTTTATGTGGGAATGAATGCCCTCAGTCAGACATCTGTAAACTTTGTTGGTCAAAATGTCGGTGCCCATAAATATCACCGCGCCAGACAAACGCTCTTCCTCTGCTTGATTTGCTCAACTGTGATAGGACTCAGCACCAGCATGCTTGCCTATGCTTTCGCGCCTCAGCTGCTTTCCATCTATATCACCGACTCCGCGGAGGCCATTTCCTACGGCGTTTTAAGAATGTCTGTCGTCTGCTTTACCTATTGTCTTTGTGGTTTGATGGACACTACCACCGGCGCCCTGCGGGGAGTGGGAGCATCTCTGATTCCCATGGTCATTTCCATTTTGGGTATATGCGGCATTCGATTGGGTTGGATTTTTACTATTTTTCAGATTCCTCAGTTCCACACCCTCTGGTGGCTGTATGTTTCCTATCCCGTCAGTTGGGCCGTTACCTTTGCTGCCCAGATTGTCGCTTTTATACTGGTGTACCGCAAGCGGATCCGCACTGACAGCCAATATGTGCTGCGGGCATTGGATGCAACCGGCCAACCGTAAGTATTTTTGAAGTGCATCCGGCAAATTCCTTTATCGGAATTTGCCGGATGTTTTTTGCATTTTGTAGTTTACATGATTTTAAACTCAGGTCGCATATACTTCCTGTATTCACTGGGTGTACAGCTTTTCTTTTTTTTGAACCATCTCGTAAAGTATGACAGTTCACAAAAACCAAGCTGCTCCGATATATCGGAAACAGGCAGCTCCGAATAAATAAGCAGTTGTTCCACCTGTGCCATCAGCTTGTTATGGATATAGCTTTTCACCGTAGCCTTATTATCCTTCACAAAGCTCTTTGTTAAAAACCCAATGGAATAACCCGTACCTTCGGCAATTTCGCTGAGCTTTAACCGCATACTGAGGTGATCGTTTATATATGAAAAGATCTTTTCATATTTTCTGACAATATCCAAATATTCTCTCAGATCAATTCCCGCAATTCTCATAAATTCCGTAACGTACGCAAAAGTGATATTTTTCATTTCAACAGCGCAATAGAGTGTTTCTTCTTCAAATAGCTTTTGCATTCTCTGCGTATCATACTGCCTATTATTTAAAATTAACGGCTGCTTCAGTGAAGAAAACAGGTCCTCGGCATTGCCTAGCTGTAGATAAAAAAGCTGTGTTATCTCAACGGAATTACAGGTATATTCCCAGTTACAGCGAACATTGTTTCCGATCACAAAAATATCGCCTGCTGAAATTGGAATTTTCATTCCCTCGAAATCAATCACTGCGGCTCCGGAGATCAAAAAATGAATTGAGTTGATGCGCATATGAAAATCCCGATCTACCAGCGTTTTACTTACAAAACCCTCCTGTATTTTTGAATAATTATGGTCTTTTAATTCAAGAACAAGATTGTTGCAGATAAATTGAAACTCATCACTTCTTAGGCTTTCATATTCAGCAATATTCCATTTTTTAGAAATTGGGCCGTAAGTTTTCAGCATATCGACGCACCTCGCTGTAATTAAGGGAATGAAAAGTCAAATTTGATATTTGTTTTCTCATTGTAATGTGTTTCCATCATAATTACAATACATTTACAGAAGTCAAAACTAAAAATTTTTCAAATGAAAGGGTTTGATAGATTTGATGAACAACGGTATTTGTAAAATCAACGGTGAACAAAAAGTGCTTGCAAAAGTTACTGAGATCGGCAACAAAATCATTGCAACGATCAAAAAAGAGGACCTTCCCACAGATATATGCTTCTTGGATTTCTGCCCCGAGTTTCTTACCAGCGGTCAGGACCCCGAGGGCTACTCCATTGCCCCCAGAGGCACCAAAGAAGGCGGAACGATGCTGTGCCGCTTTACCGGCAGACCGGACTGCGAATACATCTCCGACAGCAACCAGATGCCCGTTTTCGGTTTTAAAACATCTGACCGTACGGTCTTTGCGATTGTCACCGGTATGACCTTTGAATATAAGATCGTTGTGGGTGTAAACAACGGCACCTTCTACATCTATCCCCGTTTCTTCCTCAATGGCAAGAATCTGTACGAGGATATGACGGTGGAATACCATATTCTCCCCAAGGGCAGCGACTATAACGACATGGCAGCGCTTTACAGAAGCATCAAAAATCCCACTTGGCTGAAGGATCGTGTGAAAGAATCGGACGAGTTAAAGTATGCTGCGGATTCCATTGAGCTTCGGATCCGCATGGCATGGAAGCCGGTTCCGTCACGTGTTCTGCATCAGACCCTCGAAAATGAACCTGCGGTCGTGGTTGGGTGTACTTGTGAGCGGGCAAAGGATATTCTGAATGCTATGAAATCCGCAGGCATTGATAAAGCAGAAGTCTGCCTTGTGGGTGTTGAAACTAGAGGCCACGACGGCAGATGGCCGCAGCTTTTACCCATTGAAGAATCCATCGGCGGACAGGACGAACTGGAAGCATTGGGTGCATACGGCCAATCCCTCGGTTATCAGATGACCGTACACACCAACAGCACGGATATGTATGAAATTGCTGACTGTTGGAGTGAAAATGCCCTTGTGGTCAACGCTGACGGCAATTACTCAACAGATTCCATCCCCTGGGGCGGCGGTCTGCCTTATCATGTTTGCCCCCAGTGTATGCCTGAATTTACCTATAAGCATTTGGACTTACTCAGCGGTATGGGCTTCCGGGGCGTTCACTATATTGATGTACTCTCCAACTTCCCGCCAAAAAACTGTTACAGTGATATCCATCCGTCCACCGCAAAAGAGTCAGGAAAGGTCATATGCGATATTGCAGACAGAACACGCGATGTCTTCGGTGGCTTCGCATCCGAGGGTCCTTTCGACTTTTTGTCCGATCATATGGATTATGTGCTGTACACCAGCTATAACCTTTACGGAGAGCAGCATCCGATCTGCGACGAAACCATTCCCTTCTGGCAGCTTGTTTTCCACGGCTCCATTCTTTATAATCCCTCCACGGAAACGGTCAACTACGGGATCAAGGATCCAAAGAGCCGCCTCAAGTTTATCGAATTCGGCGGTCGTCCCGTGGGATACATCAACTCCAAATACGTAGATGATGTGGAAGACAGCTGCGGCAACTGGATGGGCAATATCGATCTGCTTTGTGCAACGGACGAGCAGCTTGAAATGGCGGTTCAGGTTTTGAAGCAGATGTACGATGAGTATAAAACCCTCCGTCATCTTGCATATGCGCTTATGCTGAAGCACGAGAAGCTTTCTGATGGCGTGTATGCGGTTACTTATTCCAATAACACCGTGATAACCGTTGACTATAACAAGAATACCTATGAGGTGACAAACGTATAATGCAAAAAAGATTTACCGGCGCGCTTATACTTTTGTATACCCTGCCGTGGGGGTTGCAGTGCCTTGTACAGAACTTTATGTCCGTTTATGTAGCGTCGCTCCCCTTTGCCACGGAGCAGACTGTGGGAAACGTCATGGCCTTCGGCTCTGCCGTGATCATGGTCTCCCAGCTTGTTTGGTCCAGGATCGCCTATCACAGCAGTAGCAAGTTCAGCATTCTTACCTTATCGTTTATCCTTCTGGCTCTCTTTTCCCTGCCGTTTCTGTTTGCGAGAATGAATCTTCTGCTGCTGTATATCTTCGTATTCCTGTTTTATTTCTGCTTCATGGTACACCAGCCGCTGATCGACTCCATTGCAACAGAAAGTGCCGATAGACTCGTCCTATCCTTTGGATCCGTCCGGTCCTTCTCCACATTCGGCTATGCGCTGGTGGGACTTATTCTGGGCGTTGTAGGTTATGCCTCCTCAACGGATATTTTCTACTACATCGCTGTGCTCGCCGCTCTTTCGGCAGCGATCTCCATAACCGCGCCAAAAGAAGCACCCCAGAAAAAGCAGGAGAAGGAACCCTTCCGCTTCGCCGGACTTTTCAATAAACGCTATGTGCTCTTTCTGCTGTACACATTTTTTCTGTATGCGGTCTCTTCGGTAAACGTGGTCTTTTTCCCCGTTTACTATACGGACGTTCTGGGCGGAGATATCAAGCACCTGAGCATCATGATCAGCGTCGAATGTTTTCTGGAGTGGGGTATGATGCTTGTATTCGGCGCAAAGATCGCCAACACATCCCCCAGAAAAATTTTCCTCATGATCGCCCTTGCGGCAGCGTTCCGCTGTTTTGCGGTTTGGTTTACAGACAACCCTTACCTCATTCTTCTTACCTACTTCGGCAGTGTTGTGTGGTTTGGACTTCAGTGGTCCTCGGTGGCACCGTATATCTGCCAGATCGTTCCGAAGGATTGCAACATGACGGCGCAAAGCATCTGGACCCTTGCCTCCTCCGGTCTCGGCGCGACCGCAGGCTCCCTGATTGGTGGTGTAATTGCCCAGTATTTATCAATACGAAGCCTGTTTTTGATCGCAACACTTTTTATGCTGCTTCTGTCCGCGTTAAGTCCCGTATTCTTCCCGCGAACAAAGCAAAATGCACTAACAGAATGATTTACGAAACGTGCCGGAGTTTTCCTCCGGCACGTTCTTGCACGTCAAGTAACACCCCAACCGGGATTGAGGTGTGTCCTTAACGAATAATCAGCACCATCTTACCGTCGGGCGCTGGCTGTCTCCCGCCGAAATCCAGCATACTATGGATATTGATAACAGGATTTATCTGTGATACAATCAGTTCGACAAGTTTGATTTTTTAGAATTCCTATTGTAACAACAAAAGGAGAATGTGTGCTGTGAATTATGCTTGGTATGATTATAATCCCAATACAATGCGTTTCGTTGAAAAATGGCTGGATGAAAGTGCTGTCAACTCTACGGGATTAGACGAGGGCTTTCGGGCTTTTTATGAATATTGGACAAACGAAGATGGATTTGTTCTTGGAGAGAACTTCTGGTGCAAAGTCACTTTCGAAGACGATAACCCTTTTGCTGTCATTGCTTTTTGCCAGCACGAACACAAAACAATTATAATGGAAGTATTGGTTGCGCCTGAAAAACGAGGTCAACGAAAAGGCTCGACACTACTCAAAGAACTTCTTAACAATGAAGGAATTCTTGGTTTTAGAATACATAAAAGTGAAGCCGCAATATATCCAAGCAATATAGCATCGCAAAAGGCATTTGAAAATGCTGGATTTAAGTATCACCACAATCAAAAAGACGGGAATGGAGATAGCATAAATTATGTTTATGAGAGTAGTACTTTAAGCACAACCTAATCATCAAATTCCGATTTGGCTAAGGAGTATGATTGTATGAAGAAGAGAAATGTTTATATCACATTTGGATATATTGCTGTATATTTGGTGTTATATCTGACAGGAAGAATTATCTGGTGTGATATTGGTGAGGGCAACTTGATTGGTTGGTTATTTACTATCAATCCAACTGGTGAGCATAGTTATCTGTATGGCTGGTTGCTCAGTAGTAATCTGTTCTGGTATGCACTTGCAATTTCTGTACTTCCCTCTCTTTGGGGTAAGTTTAAGTTTTCGGCTGTCACTACAGCGGGATTTATTGTAGGCATTGTGGCAGGCATGATTTTTGGTCCATATCCCGAAGGAACTGCTATCGGGCACGGCCACTACGGATGGGCAATCTGGGGTGTAATTTACCTCATCTCAATTGTAGTAGGTGTAATCGTTGAGAAACACAAGAAGTAGGCCAATTCCAATATATCGAATTGTTAACCGCAGCACCTGTCATCATGGGAGCTGCGGTTGCTTATTGGGTTGCGGCGGGAGACAGCCAGCGCCCTACAAATCATTAATTTACGGTTCTCCGTTAAGAACACGAAGCTTCCGGCGGCCTTAATTCCCGTTTTTCCCGCGGACAAATCAAAATGTCCCTGCAGCCGTTGAGACAGAGTGATTTTCGCGGTGTGTCGGAGTATTCGCTCCGATACACAAAAAACACCCCAACCGGAATCGGTTGGGGTGTTGTGTTTGGTAAGCAGAAATTACTTAGCAGTGCCAGCGATCTGAGCAGCGACTTCAGCAGCGAAGTCCTCTTCCTTCTTCTCGATGCCTTCACCCTTGGTGTAGTGGATAGCGTCGACGAAGGTGACCTTGCCGCCCAGCTTCTTGGCAGCGTCAGCAATGTAGCCGGCCACGTCGCCCTGGAACAGGTCGGAGCGGACGAACTCCTGCTGCAGCAGGCAGATCTCCTTGAAGAAAGCAGCCATCTTACCGGCAGCGATCTTTTCCTTAACCTGAGCGGGCTTGGAGGCCATCTTGGGATCGTTGTCCATCAGAGCGACCTGAACAGCCAGCTCCTTGTCAACAACTTCCTGAGGCACCTGAGCCTTATCCCAGTACTGAGCCTTCATAGCAGCGATCTGCATAGCGACGTTCTTACCGATCTCGGTAGCGTCGATGTCGCCCTCAACAGCCAGGTTGACCAGAACACCGTGGGAGCCGCCGGCGTGCACGTATGCAACGCTGGTGTTCTCAGCAAAGCGGGCGAAGCGGCGGATCTGCATGTTCTCGCCGATGGACATAACCAGCTCCTGCATCTTCTCGGTAACGGTCAGCTCGGTGCCGGGGTAGGTGCAAGCCTTCAGAGCTTCCACATCAGCGGGAGCGTCCTTGGCAACGATCTCGCACAGGCTCTTAACCAGGCCCATAAAAGCATCGGTCTTGGAAGCAAAGTCGGTCTCAGCGTTGACTTCGATAACAACACCGACACCGTCGATAACGGTAGCGTATGCAACGCCTTCAGCAGCGATGCGGTCAGCCTTCTTGGCAGCCTTGGCCAGGCCCTTTTCACGCAGCCAGTCAACAGCCTTATCCATATCACCGTCGGTAGCCTGAAGAGCCTTCTTGCAGTCCATCATGCCGACGTTGGTCATTTCACGCAGTTTCTTAACATCCTGAGCAGTAAATGCCATTTTGGTATCCTCCTAAATCATTTGTGGTTGCTGCCCGGATGCTCCGGGCAGTATATCATTTTTCTTATTCAGCCTCGGGAGCTTCGACTTCAGCAGCCTCGGCAGCAACTGCATCCTCACCCTGACGGCCTTCGATAGCAGCGGATGCCATGGCAGCGGCGATCAGACGGATGGCGCGGATAGCGTCATCGTTGCCGGGGATCACGTAATCGATCTCATCGGGGTCACAGTTGGTGTCAACGATAGCCACAATGGGAATGTTCAGCTTCTTGGCCTCAGCGATAGCGTTGCGCTCCTTGCGGGGGTCAACGATGAACATGCAGGCGGGGATCTTCTTCATTTCCTTAACGCCGCCCAGATACTTCTCCAGCTTAGCGATCTCGCCCTGATGCTTGATGACTTCCTTCTTGGGCAGCATAGCGAAAGTGCCGTCCTCTTCCATCTTCTTCAGCTGAGCCAGACGGTCGATACGGGAACGCATGGTGCGGAAGTTGGTCAGCATACCGCCCAGCCAGCGGGAGTTGACATAGTAACCGCCACAACGGGCAGCTTCTTCCTTGATGGCATCCTGTGCCTGCTTCTTGGTGCCGACGAACAGGACGTTACCGCCGTTAGCGGAAATTTCACGAACGAAGTTGTAGGCTTCCTCCAGCTTCTTAACGGTCTTCTGCAGGTCAATGATGTAGATACCGTTACGCTCGGTGTAAATGTAGGGAGCCATTTTGGGGTTCCAGCGGCGGGTCTGGTGACCGAAGTGTACGCCGGCCTCCAGCAGTTGCTTCATAGATACGACAGCCATTTGATTTTTCTCCTTTTGTTTTGTCCTCCACCCCGATCATTTCGCACTGACCGCTTCATGAAAAGCACTGGGGGTGCGATCACCGGGTGTGTGGTTTGATAGTGTCATGGGCCTTTTTGCCCATGCTGAACCATTATAGTAGAAGCATTCCCATTTTGCAAGTACTTTTTTCAAAAAATTTGGGATTTTTTCAACTTTTTACCCACCTAAGTGCCACCCCGGCTTTCCCCGGGGTACCCTGCACTCATCAACCTTGATGTCCACCAATACAATGTCCGGTCCGATGCGGCGGATGCACTTCCACGGGATCACAAAATCATCATGCCTGCCCGCGATGCCCAGAAAACGGCACGGTCCCGGCACCACCACCGCCAAAACATTTCCCTCCGGCACTTCGACCTGTATATCGGTAATAAACCCCAGCCGCCTTCCGTCGTTAACACAGATCACTTCTTTGCATTGCAGGTCGGTAAACCGCACACCCATGTCCATCCCCTCCCAAAAAGCTTTGGTCAAGGATATTCTCCCGCGGGCTGGAATATGCTTATGTAAATGATCGTTTATGCGGGCATTGCCCGCAGCCAATTCGTGCATGGTGCGGTACTAATCGTTACTTCCCGGAGCCCGCTCGGTATCGTTACTGCGGCATTTGTCGATAGAACTTGTAGGGCGGGGCCTTGGTCCCGCCGCCAAAAGTGCGGTATTTCGGCGGG
>JAZURG010000110.1:0-24814 GCA_045606145.1 Faecousia sp. | reverse complement strand
TGGTGGGAACAACAGGGCTCGAACCTGTGACCTCCTGCTTGTAAGGCAGATGCTCTCCCAGCTGAGCTATGCTCCCGTTCCGCTTTTATGTGTTGCACACCTCAGCGACAGGACACATTATACCCTTGGATAGCCATTTTGTCAAGCGTTTTTTTCGATTTTTTATCAAAAATTTTTACACGCTCAAACAACTGTTTTTCCCACCATAAACAGCAATTCTTTAAACTTTTTTCAGCAATTCGCCGATATCATCCGGAGTGAAGCTGTAAACGGTATCACAGAACTGGCATTCCACCGGGAAGGTTTTCCCCTCTTCCCTGATCTCGGCCAATTCCTTTTTGCCCAAACTGATCAGTGCGGACGTGACCCGGTCACGGCTGCAATAGCACTTGTATTCCACAGGAGTCGTTTCCATGAACACAACGCCCAGATCGCCGCAGACCTGACCCAGAATATCCTCAGGGCTGAGTCCCTGTTCCAGCATGGTGGTCACAGCACCGGCACGCTGAATTCCGGCTTCCAGCTTATCGATGACCTCATCCGGCGCGCCGGGCAGCAGCTGCACCAGATAGCCGCCGGCTACCTTCACGGACAGATCCCGGTCCACCAGGACACCCAAAGCGCAGGCTGTGGGTGTCTGCTCACTCTGGGCAAAATATGCCGTTACATCGTCGCCGATCTCACCGGACACCAGCGGGATGCTGCCCACATAAGGCTCTTTCATCTGCAGGTCACGGATCACCGTCAAGGTGCCGTCGGTTCCCACGGTGGCGCCCACATCAAGCTTGCCGGGATATTTTTCCACCAGGGGTACATTGGGTTCATACACATAGCCCCGGACGTTGCCAACAGGGTCGGAAACACACACGATATTGCCGATGGGGCCGCCGCCCTTGATCTGCAAGGTCATGGAACCATTATCCACCTTCTGCATATTGCCCATCATGGAAGCAGCCGTCAAGGCCCGTCCAAAAGCCGCGGTGGCATTAGGTGTAGTTTTATGGATCTGGGCGCCACGGCGCACGATTTCCGTAGAGCGAATGGCCACGACCTTCACAAAGCCGTCCATGGTCATACCGCGTACCAAATAATCATTCATAGGAGCTTACCCTTTCTTGCTTTTATATAGATCCGCTGTTCCCCGGGAGCAGGCGCTTCAAACCGGCGGTCAGCATACACCGCGATGGAAGTAAAACCCGCAGCTTTCAGATAACCGCGCAACTGGGATTCGGAATAGGCATATTCTTTATGCTCTTCAAAGCTTCTGTACCAGCAATCTTCTTCCCGTTGAAACAGGTCCATGCCGTAGGAGCAAATATTTGTCTGTTCGTCAAACTCGCCCCGCCAGACGCAGTACACGTCATCGTCCTCGTCCAGAAACACCTGACCGTCCATGGCCCGGAGCTTTTCCGGTGTATTCACGTCAAAGATAAAGCAGCCGCCGGGATTCAGCGCCTTATAGACCCGCCGGATGGCTTCTTCGCAATCGGCAGGATCTGTGATGTAGTCCAGGCTGTCCAGCGCGCATACCGCCAGATCAACGCCCCGGGGCAACCGCAGCCGCTGCAGCTTCTGGCATACGAACATCGGTTGGTTGTCCTGCTCCTGCGCCTTTTGCGAGGCCTCACAGAGCATTTCTTCCGACATATCCACACCCGTCACCCGTAAGCCTCTTTGGGCAAGCAGCAACGCCACAGAACCTGTTCCACAGGCCAAGTCCACCGCGGTTCTGGGTTTCAAGCCTTCCCGGGCCAGAATCTCAAAGTAGAAATCCACCACGGCTTTATAATCCACATCATTGGTCAGCCGGTCATAGCTGGCAGCCAGAGCGCCGTACGCGTTCATACGCTTCCTCCTTCGCAGAAAAAGGCATCCCGGGATAACCCGGGATGCCGCAAATTCAAATCAGCGGTTGAAGAGCTTGAAGATCTCGTCGATCTCGCTTACATCGGCGGTCTTGGCAGGAGCCTCAGCAGCAGCGGCAGCAGCGCCGGGCAGCACAACATTGACATCGGGCTTCTTCTCAAAACCGGTAGCGATGACGGTAACACGCATCTCATCCTGGAAGGAGTCGGAGCAGGTAGCACCGAAGATGATGTTGGCATCGGGGTTTGCGTTCTCCTGCACGATGCTGGCAGCGGTCTCTACATCATCCAGAGTCAGCTCGGAAGAGCCGGTCACGTTCACCAGAACACCGGTAGCGCCGTTGATGGAAGTCTCCAGCAGGGGGCTGGAAACGGCAGCCAGAGCAGCCTGCTCGGCCTTTTCCTTGCCGCTGGCGGTGCCGACACCCATGTGAGCCAGACCAGCATCCTTCATAACAGCGGAAACGTCAGCAAAGTCCAGGTTGATGATTACATTCTCGCAGAAGCCAACCAGCTCGGAGATAGAAGTAACAGCCTGCTTCAGAACATCGTCAGCAATGCCGAATGCGTTGGCAAAGGTGATCTTCTGGTCGGTGACATACTTCAGACGGTCGTTGGGAATGATGATCAGAGAGTCAACCTTGCCGCCCAGCTCAGCGATACCGGCCTCAGCCTGGCGCATACGGTTGGCGCCTTCAAACTTGAAAGGCTTGGTGACAACACCGACGGTCAGGATGCCAGCTTCATGAGCCAGGTCAGCTACGATGGGAGCCGCGCCGGTGCCGGTGCCGCCGCCCATACCGGCGGTAATGAAGACCATATCGGTATCTTCCAGAATCTTGGAGATCTGAGCGCGGCTTTCCTCAGCGGACTGACGGCCGATCTCGGGCTTGGAACCGGCACCCATACCACCGGTCAGCTTCTCACCGATCTGGATCTTGTTCTTACATACGGACTTGTTAAGGTCCTGCTTGTCGGTATTTACCACGACAAAATCAACACCGCCTACACCGGATTCGATCATGCGGTTAATAACATTGTTACCTGCGCCGCCAACACCAATTACCTTGATCTTAACTACGCGTTCCTGAAAATCAGCCATTGTGCTTTCCTCCTATGTATCCTTTGGCAGAAGGAACCGCAATAGCCTCTTCTGCGCATATTTATAATTGTACCCTATTATTCTATCCGCAAAAAGCGAAATGGTCAATAGAAAATCTCGTTTTTCGTCGAACTTTTTTAACCGGAAACCTCTGAAAACTACTTTTTTGATGATTTGGGCAGAAGCGGAGTTTTCAGAGGTGCCCAATAATTTGTTACTCTTCTGATGCCTGATAGATCACTTGGTTCTCTTTTATGGTAAAGGAAATGTCCAGAACACCACTGTCATAGTCTTTCAGGCTGTTATTTTCATCCTTGCCGTTAATGGCGGCATTCATCAATTTGATTTTGTAAAGCAACTGCGTTGTGTCTCCCAGCTTCACCAGAAAACGCTGCCCGTATTGCAGTTCCATATTGCCCAGATCGGCCACATTTATACTGGCGGCCTCACCGATGATGCTGCATTCTTCCAGATATTGCAGAATATCCAGTGCCGCTTTCAGCCGGTCGCCGGCTCTTACGACCGGTGCCAGCGTAGGGGTCAGCGCATCATCAGTTGTTTCAGGCGGTGCCTCTTCCTGTGCGACTGCCTGCTGGCCTGCCACGGGACTTGCCAGCCTGACACCGTAGATCTGGGTATAGTCACCGGCTGTGGCACTGTCCGCTTTGTCCACCACACGGCCGCCGGAAGTGATCAACCACCACTGCTCCACCGCATCCTTGATGGCATACACCACATCCAGTTCCTTGATTTCAATATTTACCGTATCGGGTAATTTTATTCCAATTCGCACAGATTTTACATAAGGCAGGGCGGTTTTGATCTTACCGGCTGCCTTTGCTTCACCGAAACTCAGCAAATTATCACCGATTTCGATACCGGAGGCCTCTTTTACCGTCCATACATCGTACTTTTCCGCACCGGCAACGGTAATGACCTCAACCTTAAAGAAAATTGAGATGCCAAAAGACAGCGCAAGCACCACAGCCACCAACGTTGCCAACTGCAGAATGAATCTTCCCCGGTTGAAAGGCTTCGCAGGGGTATAAACCACCTCCGGTGCGGGTTGAGCCGGTGCCGCCTTTTTTTCCGGGCGGTTTGACGCGGTCTTTTCTGCGGGCCGTTTTGCTGTCTGCGCAGCAGGCCTGCGGCGCTGAGAAGCCGTGCGGTTATTGGTTTTTGAGGCAGCATCTTTTCGTGTTTTTGCGGAAGATGTGCCTTTGGCAGCGGTCCCTGCCGGCCGTGTCGTCCGGCTCTTTGGCGCTGTCTGCTTTGTTTTCTTGGTATCCATTGGATTCTCCTTTGGGGATTACTTTCGTGTGGCGGCCAGCTCCTCCAGAATGTCACAGATCCGCTCCGCGCTGTCCAGAACACAGGCGCCCCGCAAGGCAGTGCTCATCCGGTCCCGCAGTTGAGAATCGGACAGGATCTCTTTGATCTTCGCGTACATTGCCTGCGGTGTGCAATCCTTTTCCAGCAGCAGCACCGCGCCGCCCCGGTCAGAAATGGCTCTGGCATTCTTCTCCTGATGATTATTGGTCACGTTGGGAGAAGGAATTAAAATACACGGTGTTCCGCTGGCAGCGATCTCATTACAGGCAGAAGAGCCTGCACGGCTGACGATCACATCCGCCGCTGCCATGACCGTAGGCATGTTGTAGATGTACTCCCGAATGTCCAGCGCAGCGTTGTCGCTGTCAACACCCAGTTCACGAAGCTTCTCCGGGAACCATTCCCAGCCAAAGCTGCCCACACCGTGGATATGTTGATAAGGGAAGCCTTCTTCCTGCTCCAGCTTCAGCACCTCGGCAATGGTCAGATTCATAGCTCTGGCGCCCTGGCTGCCAAAGGTGGACACGATCACAGGGCGGTCATCCAGGCCCAATTCCTTTCTGGATGTTTCTTTATCAGCAAAGATAAATTCCCGGCGCACAGGCATACCGACAGCTTCCGCTTTCTCGGGATGCTTATAGTGCCTGGCGCTTTCGGGGAAGCAGATCAGCACACGGTCCGCCCAATCCGCGGCCATTTTTGTGGTAAGGCCAGGCATGGCGTTGGCCTCATGGACACAGGTGGGGATCTTCATCATATGGCCCGCCATCAGCGCTGGGAAGCTGGCATAGCCACCGGTACCGATGATCACATCGGGTTTAAATTCCCGAATGATCTTGCGGCAGCCCTTAACCGCACCGATCACATTGGAAACGGACTTGATGTTGGCTTTGATGCCCTTCAGGTTCAGCTTGCGGCTCATGCCGGAAGTAGGAAATGTCTTCAGCTCATAGCCCGCACCCGGCACCAGTTTTTCTTCCATATGGCCGGAAGCACCGATAAACAGGATGTTTGCGTCCGGATGCCGTTCCTTCAATATATTGGCAACCGCAATGGCCGGATTGATATGGCCTCCGGTACCACCGCAGGTAAAAATCACATTCATAGGAGTTCCTCCTGTCTTTTTGCTTGATTTCTCATTCGTGAGATTCCCAATACGATCCCCATCTCCCCCAGATTCACCGCCAGTGCCGTTCCGCCATAGGAAAAAAACGGCAGCGCAATGCCGGTAGAAGGCAGAAGATTCGTAACTACACATAAGTTTAGAATTGTCTGCACCGCGATCAGTGTCACAAGACCCGCCGCCAGCACAGTAGAAAACCGGTCGTAAGCGTGCAGCGCGATCCAGTAACCACGGATGATCAGCGCCGCAAACAGCACAATGATCACCAGCGCCCCCACAAGACCCAGCTCCTCACAGATCACCGCAAAGATGTAATCGTTATACTGGAAGGGCAGGTACAGATATTTCTGCCGGCTTTTGCCCAGTCCCAGACCGAAAACACCGCCGGAGCCAATGGCATAGAGAGATTGCAGGATCTGGTAGCCCGTATCACCCGGATCCGCTTCCGGATGGAGCCAGGCGGTGACCCGGTCACCGGCATATCCCATAAAGGTAATATAAACGACCACGAATACAGCAGCGGCACCGGCACCGGCCAGCAGCCATTTAGGATGGGTACCGGCCACAAACATCATCACCACCGCCACCATGCCCATGAGCATAATGGCAGAAAGATGCTTTTCCAGCGCTAATGGCACCAGAATGCCCAGCAGGGCGCTGCCAAATCCAATCACACCGTAGCGGAATTCTCTGGCACTGGGACCAAAGCCTTTGGTCAGCCGTGCAAACAGCACGATCATGGTAAATTTTGCGATTTCCGACGGCTGAAACTGCAGTCCAGCAATATTGATCCACCGGCGGGCACCGTTCACTGACTCCCCCACCACCAGCACACTCAGCAGCAAAAGGATACTGAGAGCGTAGAGCGGCCAGGCAAACCGCAGCCAGAAATCTCCCGGGATCCGGGATAACAAGGCCATTGCCACCAGACCGATCCCGGCGCATACCGCCTGTTTCTGCAGGTATCGGGTGGAAATGGCATAGCCTGTATCATATTCACTTTGGGCATAGCTTGCGGAGTAGAGCATGACCAGCCCCACAGCCAGCAGCATCAGCAGCAGAACAAGAAACGGGATATCTACATTGTCTTCTCTTCGCGCAAAAGGCGAAGAGCGGTTCTCTTTGGCATACAGAGCAGATCTCTGCATCGCCATAAGATTCCTCCTAGATTCTTCCGGAAATACCGAACCAGGCCAACAGGCACATCAGCACCGACACAGCGGTAAAGGTCAGTACGATTTTTTCTTCCTTCCAGCCGCACATTTCAAAGTGGTGATGAATGGGCGACATTTTAAACAGACGCTTGCCGTGGGTCAGCTTAAAATAACCCACCTGCAAAATGACGGACAAGGTCTCAACAATATAAACAAAGCCAACCAGGATCAAAACCAGAGGCATATCCAGCGCAAAGGCCAGAGCGCACACCACACCGCCCAGGAACAAAGAGCCGGTGTCACCCATGAACACCTTTGCCGGGTGCCAGTTATAAAATAGATATGCCACAAGGCCCGCTGCCAGTGCCGCAGGCAGCAATGCCAGATCCCATTTTCCCATGCAGGCAGCCGCAGCGGCAAAGAATACCATGACAGGGATGGTTACAGAGCTGGAAAGACCGTCTATGCCGTCAGTCAGGTTCACCGCGTTGACGCAGCCAACCATCACAAACATGGCAAAGAAAATATACACAATCGGATGCAGATAGAAGGTAACATCAAAAAACGGGATATAAATGTCGCAGGTAAGGATATTCTGCCGGTACAGCAGATACAGGTAGATGGCAGAAACCGCCATCTGCAGCATGGCCTTCTGCATAGCCGTCAGGCCCAGATTGCGCTTAAACTTGATCTTGTAAAAATCATCTAAAAAGCCTACGAAACCGAAGCAGAGGCTCAATACCAGCACATAGAACACAGAGTATTCTTCCATGGTAAACAGGTTTCCAAGCAAACAGATAATGGCCGCAAAGATGAACATCAAACCGCCCATCATGGGGGTGCCCGCTTTATTATTGTGCCAGGTAGGACCCAGCTCCCGAATGGACTGGCCCGCCTTCAGCGCCCGCAGAACAGGCAGCAGAAAGTAGCCGATCACACCGGAAAGCACAAAGCCTGCCACTGCTGTTATAAGCATTCTCGTCATGTATATTTCCTCCGCTTATGTATGTTAATTCTCTTTCAGGAATCCTTCCAGTATCAATTCCATGCGCATACCCCGGCTGCCCTTGAACAGCAGCACGTCCCCGGGTTTTGCCATGCGCTTCAGCGTGGCAATGAGTTTTTGCCGGTCTTCAAAGGCCATTGCCTTGGTCTCGGACATACCGCCGGTGATGGCACCACTGAGGGTTCTCATGCCGTTGGGGCCAAAGGCCAGCAGAATGTCCGCCTTTTCCGCGGCAATGCGGCCTACCCGGTAGTGCTCCGCCTGGGTGCAGGCGCCAAGCTCCAGCATATCACCCAGCACCGCCACATGGCGGCCTTCCTTTTTACCCAGCACTTCCAACGCAGCTGCCATGCTTTCAGGGCCTGCGTTATAGCAATCCTTGATGATAGTATAGCCGTTCTTTACAAAGATTTCCTGGCGGCCTTCCATGTTCCGGAAACCCCAAAGCTTTTCTTGAATTATCACAGGCTCTATGCCCATGGCAAGGCCTACGCTGACCGCTGCCAGAGCATCGGAAATGTAGTGCTTGCCTTCCAGATTCAGCTCAACAGGGAAATCCTGCTCCCCTGCCACGACACGGAAGGTCATATATTCTTCCGCTTCCGCCACTTGTTGACCCTTTACATCACACTGGGCATTTTCAGTGCCGAAATAATGGATCTTCATAGGCGTTTGGTCACGCTGGCTCCAAAGCAACGGATCGTCTCCGTTGAGGATCACCTTGCCGTCTTCCTTCATGCCCTCCAAAATCTCCATCTTGGCTTTCAGAATACCTTCCTTGGAGCCCAGATGTTCAATGTGCATGGTGCCGATATTGATGATTACTGCCACATCGGGCTGCGCGATACCGGACAAATAGGCGATTTCACGGAAATGATTCATGCCCATTTCCAGAACAGCCACCTGTGTATCCTCCGGCATAGAAAGAATAGCCATAGGCATACCCAGATCGTTGTTTTGATTCACCGGTGTCTTTTCCACGCGGTAGGTACCCTCCAGAACGGAAGCGATCATCTCTTTGGTGGTGCTTTTGCCTACAGAGCCTGTGACACCCACCACCTGCATACCGATGCGCCTGCGCTCTTCCCGGGCTATAGCACCCAGTGCCAGACGGGGATCATCCACAACGATGGCAGGAATATCTCCACAGGGACGGGAGCAAAGCACCGCTGCCGCGCCCTTTTCCATTGCCATTGGAATATAGTCATGCCCGTCACGCTCCCCTACCAGCGCAATAAACAGCTGTCCCGGCTGGAGCTTCCGGGAATCCATATTGGCTCCCAGAAATGTGACATTCTTATATTTCTCCTCCACACGGGCGCCGCACCATGCCGCAGCCTGTGCCAGAGTAATCTTTCCCATGGTAGTTCCTCCTTACCTGACAGATTCAGGTTACAGGTATTCTGCCACAACCTCCCGTTCATCCAGGTGGTGCTTCACACCGCAAATCTCCTGGTAGGTCTCATGGCCCTTACCTGCCAGTACAATTATATCATCTTTTTGCGCAATGTCCATAGCGTGATGAATGGCTTCGATACGATTTTCGATGACTTCATAGTTTTTCGTGTCCTCAGAAAGGCCTGCCACGATATCTTTAATGATATCCATAGGCACTTCCGTTCTGGGATTATCCGAAGTTATGATCGCCAAATCCGCCAGTTTTGCGCCGATTCTACCCATAATCGGCCGTTTTGTACGGTCACGGTCACCGCCGCAGCCAAAGACAGCGATGAGACGGCCCTTGCAGAAATCTCTGACAGAGCTGAGAACATTTTCCAGGCCGTCAGGAGTGTGGGCATAGTCGATCAAGACGGTATAGGGCTTTCCGGGGGTAGGGACCACTTCTACACGGCCCTTAACACCCTCGGCAGTTTCCAGAGCCTTGGCTGCATCCGAAAGGCTGATACCCAGCTGCAGCGCAATACCCAGAACCGTCAGTGCGTTATAAACGGTAAACTTACCGGGGATAGGCAGACGGACCTTCGCCTGTTCTTCGCCGCAGATGGCCGTGAAGGAAATGCCGTCGGAGAGCATTTCCAGATCCCGGGCGCACAGATCACCGGAGCCTGCCACGGAGGTTTTCAGCACAGGGCACTGGGCACGGCTGACGATCCGGTCAAACCAGGGATCATCACAGTTGGCAACGGCCTTGCCGCAGCGGGCAAACAGCTCAGCCTTGGCATCGCAGTAGTTTTCCATGGTGCCGTGGAAATCCAGATGGTCCTCGGTCAGGTTGGTAAAGGCTGCCACATCATAGTGAACACCGCCTACCCGGTCCAGAGAGATGGCATGGGAGGAAACCTCCATAACCATGTGGGTACAGCCGGCATCCCGCATCCGGGCAAACAGGCCCTGCAGATCAAAGCTTTCGGGAGTAGTTCGCTCCGTGGGGATCACCAGATCGCCGATCCGGTTTTCCATGGTTCCGATCAAACCAACCTTGGCACCCTTGACAGTTTCCAGAACATGCTTCAGCAGCAATGTGGAAGAGGTCTTGCCGTTGGTGCCTGTAATACCGATCATGGTCATGCTTTTTGCGGGGTCTGCGTAATAGTTGATGCCCAGCATCGCCAGCGCCAGGCGGTCGGATTCCACCAGTACATAAGGAATGTCCGACTCCGGCTTATGGGCAGTGACCACCACTTTCGCGCCCTTTTCCAATGCCATGGGGATATATTTGTTGCCATCGGAAGCAAAACCTGTGATAGCCACAAACAGGCTGCCGGGGGTTACCTTTCTGGAATCATAGGCAACATTTTCAATTTCCGTTTCCGGATTGGCATTTACTTCCAAAACGGATATGCCTTTGAGCAATTCTTTCAGTTTCATAACAGTTCCTCCTTAACCGCTGCATGCGGTCTTCCCATGGGTAATTTTACTGATTGATTTCTCCTAAATATAAAAGCACCTGACTTCCTGCCGGAACATTCTGCCCCGGCAAAGGGATCTGGGTCACAACAGTGGAGCCAAAGCCTTCTGTCACAGCTGACAAGCCCGCTGCTGTCAGTTTTTTCTGTGCCTGCTCCGCAGGCAACCCGGTTACATCTTCCAGTATGACCTGCTGGGCGGCAGCGTCCTGCCCGCCGTCCTTTTGCTTTACTCCCAGATATGGCAGGATATCCGCCATCACCGCACCCACAGTGGGTGCTGCCATAACGCCGCCGGAAATGTAGATCCCTGTCTGTCTTGATGGGGTATCCAACGCTACCAATACAATATACCGCGGATCGTCCATGGGCGCAACCCCTACAAAGGAAACAATTTTATCCAGCACCCGCTGGCCGTTTTCATCGAACACATCTATTTTCTCACTGGTGCCGGTTTTCCCGCCGATGGAATAGCCGGGTACCGCGGCATTTTTAGCTGTGCCTTCAGTCACCACCGACTCTATTAAAGAACACATTGTCGCCGATGTTTCTTCGCTGACAGTTCTTCTGACCAGCGTAGGCTCCTGCCGCAGCACCGTATTGCCCTGGCTGTCCAGGATCTCAGAAACAATATATGGTTCCATCAAATACCCGCCGTTGACTACAGAAGCAATGGCCCGAACAAGCTGCAGCGGTGTCAGCTTAAAGGTCTGCCCAAAAGAACCGGAGGTCAATGAAGCAGTTCCCCATTTGTCGGTGTTGGTCACCAGTTCCCTGTCAAAGAATACGCCCTTGCTCTCACCGGAAAGGTCGATGCCCGTCTTTTCCAACACGCCAAAGCGCTGTATATAATCATAAAACTGCTCCCCGCCCAGCTTCAACGCGATATGGGCAAAGGCGATATTGCAGGAATTCTGCAATGCCTGTGGTGTTTTCTCCGAGCCATGTCCCGCGGAACGCCAGCAATGCAGAAGCTGGGATCTTCCGGGGATTTGTTCGGCACCCTTGCAGTAGAAAGGTGTTTCCAGCGTGATCGCGCCGCAATCCAAGGCAGCCGCCATGGTCAGCACCTTAAAGGTCGACCCCGGCTCGTACCCATCGGAAAGGCACCGGTTTCTCCACTGCTTCAGCCGTGCCTGATGCAGCGCCTGCTGGTATGCTTGCTTTCCTTCTGAATAGGCCTCGCTTTCCACAGGATGTGTCAAATATTCCAGCCGCTGCCGCTCCAGCGCTAATGCTTGCGCCGGATCATATATTTCCAGATATCGGTTGGGATCATAGCTGCCCAAGGTGGCCATTGCCAAAATCTCGCCGGTATCCACGTCCATCACCATACCAAAAGCGCCGTTTTGCACATCATACCGGGCGATTGCCGCTTCCATTTGCTTTTCCAGGCAAGCCTGCACGGTGGCATCCAGTGTCAGTATCACGCTGCATCCCTGTTGGGATTCCACATACTTTTCATAGGAAAAGGGCATATCCATTTCGTTGTTGCCCTTGGTGGTGATCACCCGTCCGGCACTGCCCTCCAGAAAGCTGTTGTACGCCGCTTCGATTCCCTCAGAGCCTGTGTTGGAGGCATTTGTAAAGCCGATGACCTGTGCGGCCAGACTCCCGTAGGGATAGCAGCGCTGGGTATTGGGTTCCAGATGAATGCCGGAAATCTGGTTTTCATTGATAAAGCTTCGAATCTCGGCGGCAGTTTCTTCGCTGATGCGCTCAGCCAACTTTTTGTAGCGCATCCGGGTATCTGCCGCCTGTTCCCGGATCCACGCCGGATCCTTCTGCAGAATCTGCCCCAGCACTTGCGAAATTTTCGGAATATCCGCTTTGGATTGTTTCAGTTCATGCGGATCCAGATACACATTTTCCACGCTCTGATTCCCTGCCAGAACGTTCATATTTCTGTCGTAGATCACACCCCTGTCCGGTGTAACCACAGTGCTTCGGGTCTGATTTCGCAGCGCCAGCTGAGAGTAGTAGTTGTAATCGGTCACCATCAGCTGATAGAGCCGAAGCGCCACAGGGATAAACAGCACCCCGCCCAGAAGCACTGCCACAAGGAATATCCGCCTGTGCTGTCCGCTGTCGAGCCGCACTCTTTGGTACTGTTTTCGCTTTTTCATATCCACCGGCCTTTCATTAGGTTGTACATTTTTGTACTAATACTAATTCTTGTTTAAAAACTTTACTGGGTTTAATCAAGAATTCGTATAAGGCCATCAATGGGCAGCAAGGAAATCCTCACCGCCCATTGTCACCTGCTATCCTAATTGTATTGACCGGTATCGTCTTTATGCAAATAAACCTTCCAAAAACAGAATCGCCCTGTCCCAAAAACCGGGTTCTTCCTGAACTTCGGGCATCGGGACCGATATTGTCATCTGCTTTGCCTGTTCCTGTGGGATCATCCCCAGGGCAAGGGCAGATTTTTCAATGGTCTGCATATCAAGGCTTTCTTCGTACATGGCACGATCTATCGCATTCCCACGGGTCATGATCTGAACATATTCCTCCATGGCCCGTTTCTGGTTCTGGGCATGATACAGTTCCACAGAACCCACGATCATCATAATCAGCATAACCGCAGAGAGCACAATGCCAACGATGGCCATAGGCTGTATGTACAGGATGTACTGCGGCTGCTTTTTGACTTTGGGGAGGGGGCGTTTTTTTCTCCGGGGTTTCTGTTCCAGCTGCCGCGCGGCACTGCCGTCGGTGTAGTAGCGGATATATTCAATGTCCGGTCTGCGTGCCAAAGCGGTTCTCCCCTTTCTTAAGCATTATAGTTTTTCGCAAATGCGAAGCTTTGCGCTTCGCGCTCTTGGATTTCTGTCCAGTTCTTCCTGCCCGGACACGATGGGTTTTCTGGAGATCAGCTTCACTTTCGGCTTGTTTCCGCAGACACACACCGGAAAGTTAGGCGGGCAGGTGCAACCCTTGGCCGCTGCCGCCATGCCGTTCTTCACGATACGGTCCTCCAGAGAATGGAAGGTGATCACAGCCAGTCTTCCGCCGGGCTTCAGACAAGGAATGGCATCTTTCATCACTTGTTCCACACTGCCCAGTTCGTCATTGACGGCAATGCGGATGGCCTGGAAGCTGCGCTTGGCAGGATGCTGCTTTTCCCGCAGAGCCGCAGGCGGCATTGCGCCGCGGATAATATCCACCAGCTCCAGAGTCGTTTGAACCGGTGCGGATTCTCTGCGGCGGCAAATCGCGTTTGCGATCTGGGGTGCGTAGCGCTCTTCACCGTATTCATAGAGGATGCGCCGAAGCTCTTCATAGGGCCAGGTATTTACCACATCGTAGGCGCTGAGGGTATCTTCCCCATTCATGCGCATATCCAGCGGGGCATCCCCCATATAGGAGAATCCACGGCTGACCTCATCCAACTGCGGAGAGGAAACACCCAGATCCAGCAAAATGCCGTCCACACCGTCGATGCCCAGATCTGTCAGAACCTGCGCGATCTCGCAGAAATTCGAATGGACCAGAGTCACCCGGTCCGCGTAAGGTGCCAGCCGTTTTCCGGCTGCCTCCAGCGCCACCGGATCCCGGTCAATACCGATAAGACGGCCTGTTGTCAGCCGGGCAGCGATTTGGGAGGAATGACCGGCTCCGCCCAAAGTGCCGTCTACATAGATGCCGTCCGGCTTGATATTCAGACCGTCAATGCACTCCTGCAGCAGCACGGATACATGATGAAATTCACTCATAGACCAATTGCCTCCAAAGATGCCAGCAGCTTTTCGGGGGTCAGATTCTCTTCTTCAAAGGCAGCGAATTCCTTGGCATCCCAAATCTCAGCCTGGCCTGCCCTGCCTACGATCATCACATCCCGCTGGATCCCGGCATAGTCCAAAAGAAACTGTGTTAAGCCAAAACGGAACTGCTTATCCGGGGTGCATTCCGTAGCATTCATAAAGATCAGACTGGTAGCGGCTGAGCGCTGTGAAATGGGCAGCGCATTATAGTTTTGACCCAGCACTTCCCAATCGGCAGCAGTATAAACCGTGAGGCAGCGGCGACCGCAATTAACACCCAGCGTTACAAAAAAGTCACTGCCCAGTTCCGCCCGCAGCTTTGCGGGTACAAAAAGACGGTTTTTATCGTCCAGTTTCGCAGGGTACTTTCCGATCACGTTTGCTCACCTCCACACCATTTTACTCCACTTTACTACCATTTTGCTCCATGTGTGTTCAGTATACAGCTTTGGCTCGAAAAAATCAATATTTTTTCCCAAAAATTTTACAGAAAAACAGCAAAATTTTACCCGTTTTTCTTATTTTTGAACACTTGTTCTAATAAATAGTCATTCCCGGAACAGAAGCTGTCCATCCTCCACTTTGCCAAAAATCTTTGCGTGTTTCTTCCCGCTCTTCAGCAAAAACACCGCCAGAGGACCCTCCACCTGTTCCTGCACCAAGCGTCGCAGCTGCCGCGCACCGCCCTTCGCGCCGGACTTGCAGCGGATCAGGCCGGGCAATTCCTCCGGCAGACAGAGCTGCATTCCAAGCATCTGGCTTCGCTGGCTCAACTGCTGCAAATACTTTTTCGTAATCTGTTCCATGGCGCTGTCGGACAACGGTTGAAAACAGATCAGCTGATCCAGGCGCCCTAAAAACTCCGGTGTGAAGGCTTGGCGAACCGCGGCTTCTGTTTCTCCCGTGCGCCCAGCGGGACGAAATCCCAAACCGTCAGAACGGACCTCGCCGCCAATATTGGATGTCATGACTACAATGGCATTTTTAAAGCTGACACGGCGGCCTGTGGAGTCTGTCAGCACCCCTTCCTCCATGATCTGCAGCAGGATGCCCAGCACATCCGGATGTGCCTTTTCCAGCTCATCCAAAAGCACCAGGCAGTAGGGACGGCGGCGCACAGCCTCCGTCAGCTTACCGCCCTCTTCATATCCCACATAGCCCGGAGGAGCACCGATGAGCCGGGATACCGATTGTTTTTCCATATATTCCGTCATATCCAGGCGGATCATGGCATCCTTGGCGCCGTACAGTTCCTCCGCCAAGGCTCTGCAAAGCTCCGTTTTTCCCACGCCCGTAGGACCGGTGAAGAGCATAGAAGCCACAGGACGGTTTTCATCCCGGATGCCGCACAATCCTCTTCTGACCGTTTCCGCGGCAGTCTTTACCGCCGCCTCCTGGCCGATGACTCTGCGCTGCAGCGCCTGCTCCAGATTGAGCATATGCTCCCGTTCGTTGGCCGTCAGCCTGCCTACCGGTATCCCCGTACGGCTGGATACCGCCCAGGCCACATCCGCCCCTGTCACTGTACGGCTGTGTCTGGATTCCTGAGGGCGGGCCGCCATCCGCTGCATTCTGTCCCGAAGCTCCGCCGCTTTTTCAAAGCGGCTTTCCCGCACCGCTTCACTCAGTTCCTGCTCCAGATCCATCCGTGCGCAGCGGCCGCTGCGCAGACCTTCCATACTTGCGTGAGACGCGCCTTCGTCCAGAAGATCAATTGCCTTATCCGGCAAGTACAGGTCCGGCAAATACCGTTGTGACAACCGAATCGCCTCTTTCATAGCTTCATCGGTGATCCGCATGCCGTGATGCCGTTCCAACCCGGGACGTAATGCCCGCAAAATCGCCATGGTGGCATCTTTGTCCGGTTCCTCCACGGTCACCGGCCGGAACCGCCGTTCCAGTGCCGGGTCTTTTTCAATGTATTTGCGATATTCGGTCATGGTCGTGGCGCCCAGCAGCTGCAGCTCGCCTCTGCCAAGGGCGGGCTTGAAAATATTCGCCGCGTCGATAGCACCTTCCGCGGCACCTGCTCCCACGATGGTGTGCATCTCGTCCACAAACAAAATGACATCGCCGCTGCGGCGGATCTCCGCCAGCACATCCCGCAGCCGCTCCTCAAATTCACCGCGGTACTTGGTTCCCGCCACCAGATTGGCCATATTCAGGCTCACCAATCTTTTTTCTTTCAGCTGCGGCGGCACATTCCCCGTAGCCATTCGCTGAGCCAGACCTTCCGCAATGGCGGTCTTACCCACCCCCGGTTCTCCGACCAGTGCGGGATTATTCTTGTGTTTTCTGCTGAGGATACCGATGACCATATCGATTTCCCGATCTCTTCCGATCACAGGCTCCATGGACGCGGCCTTTTGCACCAGGTCCTCACTGAATTGTTCCAGCAGTTTCGTTGCCGTCCCCTCCTTTTTCCGTTTCAATGGCTGTACCGTTTCCCAACGGATATATTCAACCGTTCTTGTAAATAGAATGTCGCTGTCCACACCGCAAAGCTGAAGGATCTCCTTTGCCGAGGATTTTTCCTGTCTTAGAAGCGCAAGAAGCAGGTGCAGTGGCCGTACTTCTCTGCTTCCAATACTTCTGGCCTCGTTTCCCGCACAGCGCAGAATCCTTTTCATCTGCGCCGTCATTCCCTGGGGAAGGGGCAGGCCGGGCGTTCCCACACCGTACAAAACCCCGATTGCGGGCTGTATCAAATTTTCATCCAGACCCGTGCCGCGGACCAAAAGGCCTGCCATTCCCGGTGATCTGGACAGTGCCAGCAGCAAATGCGCGCTGCCCACATAGCTGTGTCCCATACGGCGGGCGCCGTCCGCGGCACCCAGTATCAAATCCAGCGATCCCTGGTCATAATTCACATGCAGCACCCCCCTCCCGAAAATTCTCGCCACCGGGTACGAAAAATATACAAAGGAATTTGAAAAAAGGAATTGCTTTTTCGAAAATACATGCTAGAATAAAGGTGCATTGATATCGAAATGCCCAACAATAAACATATGGAGGAAAAATCATGGCTTTCAAGATTACTGATGCTTGCGTCAAGTGCGGCGCTTGTGCCGACAACTGCCCCGTTGAGGCTATCTCTGAGGGTGACGAGAAGTACGTCATCGATGCTGATGTTTGCGTCAGCTGCGGCGCTTGTGCTGACAACTGCCCTGTCGAGGCTATTGAGGAAGAATAATCTTCTACATCCGTAGTCGGCCTGTGCCGTCGGACCACTCCGACCGCACAGGTCGATTTTTTCTAAGGAGGACTCCCATGGAGCTGCTGCACGGCAAGTATACGCTGCATCTTCCGGAAGGTGCGTTTCCCCTCAGTACCGATTCCATGGTACTGGCGGACTTTGTGCGCCTTGGCCGTGACGCGTCTGTTCTGGATCTGGGTGCGGGCTGCGGCACACTGGGACTTCTGCTTTGTTCCAGAGATGAACGTTGCCGTGTAACCGGCATCGAATTGGACCAGATCGCCCATGAGGCCGCTCTGGATAACATCAACCGTAACCATCTTACGGAGCGGATGGAGAGTATATGCGCCGATCTGCGTACTGTACCGCAGTTGATCCCGCCCGGCAGCTTTTCCGTATGTGTTTCCAATCCGCCTTATTTTACCGGAGGGCCGGCCAGCAGGTCGCTGCCCATCGCCCGCAGTGAAGACCGGTGTTCTCTGGACGATCTGTTCTGCAGTGCCTCCTGGGCTGTCAAATACGGCGGTGATTTTTTCCTGGTTCACAAACCGGAAAGGCTCTGTGAAATCTGTGTCACCGCTGCCCGCTATCAAATGGAAGCCAAGCGGCTGTGTCTTGTGCGGCATAAGGCATCGGATGATATAAATTTGATCCTGGTGCAATGCCGCAAAGGCGCCAGACCCGGACTTATCTGGGAATCGCTGAATCTATACGAAGCTGACGGTACGCCTACCGGACGTTACCGTGAAATATATCACTTGTAGGAGGCTGACCATGGCCGGAATGTTGTATTTGGTACCCACCCCCATCGGCAATCTGGGAGACATCTCTATCCGCTGCAAGGAAACTCTGGAACAGGCGGATTTCATTGCCGCAGAGGATACCCGTGTGACCATGAAGCTGCTCAATCATCTGGGCATTAAAAAAAGCCTTGTCAGCTACTTTGAGCATAACAAGGCCGCCAAAGGTAATGTAATTTTGGACCGCATTCTTGCGGGAGAGACCTGTGCGTTGGTGTCCGATGCCGGAAGTCCCGCCATTTCCGACCCCGGCGAGGATCTGGTAAAGCAGTGCGCGGAAGCCGGTATTACCGTTTGCGCCATTCCCGGCCCCTGTGCTGTGATCACAGCGCTGAGCATTTCCGGTCAATCCACCGGCAGATTCTGTTTTGAGGGTTTCCTGTCCACCGCCAAAAAAAGCCGCCGGGAGCATCTGGAAGCTCTGGCGGAGGAAACCAGGACCATGATCTTCTATGAAGCGCCCCACAAGCTGCTGTCCACACTGGAGGATATGGCAAATGTTTTCGGTCCGGACCGGTCCATCAGCCTGTGCCGGGAGCTGACCAAGCTCCACGAAGAAGTAGTCCGCACCACATTGGCTGATGCCATCGCCAAATACACGGAGCAGCCGCCCCGGGGAGAATTTGTGCTTGTGGTAGCCGGTGCCGCTGTGAAAGAAAAAGAAGAAGCAACGGCAGAAGATGCCGCTGCCCATGTAGCGAAACTGATGGAGCAGGGACTCAGCCGCAAGGACGCCATCAAGCAAACGGCAAAGGAACTCAATTTGCCAAAAAATGTGGTATATGATGCCGCTTTGAATTTACCGTAAACAATGCCGCCGCACTTCGGTGCGGCGGCATATTATTAATGACGGGAAATACTTTTTACGCAATCACTGCAGATATTCTTACCTTTGTAGCTTACCAAGCCGTGATTCGATCCGCAGAACAAGCAAGCAGGTTCATACTTCTGCAGAACGATCTTGTCACCATCCAGATAGATCTCAAGGGGATCCCGTTCCTCGATATCCAATGTACGGCGCAGCTCAATCGGTAGCACGATTCTCCCCAATTCATCGACTTTCCGAACGATTCCTGTTGCCTTCATATTGACCGCTTCCTTTCCGTTTTGAGGCATTATCGCCTTATAATTATTATAATTTGAATCACTTTCTCTGTCAAACATTATTTCAAATGTAATCGATTTTTGTCGTATTTGCATAGGCAAGAAATGGAATTCTCGGCATATTGTACATCAGGGGATGGTGATACAATGGTCATGAGTTGGATATACACCGGAATTTTGGCAGTTTCTTTAACTTCTGCACTTATTTTGGGTACAGGCACCGAAATCGCAGCAGCAGTGCCGGCAGGCGCTCAGGCCGGTGTGACCCTGGCTCTGTCCATGGCAGGCTCCATTTGCCTGTGGACAGGCGCGGGAAAGCTGATGGAGCACATTGGCCTGACACGGCAGCTTTCCAGACTCCTTCGGCCTATACTGTATAGGCTGTTCCCTTCCGCCAAAACAGACAGCGCTCTGCGCTCCAGCCTCAGCACAAATATCTGTGCCAATCTGTTGGGATTGGGGAACGCCGCCACGCCAATGGGAATTCTCAGCGTCAGACGGATGACCCGCAATGACCGTCCCGGTGAGGCAACCGACGAGATGTGCAGGCTGATTGTCTTGAACACTGCGTCCATCCAGTTGATCCCCGCCAATGTGGCTGCGGTACGGGTCAGCCTTGGGTGTCAAACCCCCTTTGACATTCTGCCCGCCGTGTGGCTGACAAGCCTGTGCAGCGCAGGATTGGGGGTTGCGGCAGCATGTCTTCTGGGAAAGGTATGGCGGCATGACTGATTATATCGTTCCACTGCTGCTGTTTCTTATTTGTGCCGTCGCTCTGGGCAAAAAGGAAAATGCTTACGATATTATGCTCACAGGCGCAAAGGACGGGCTGCAGATCCTGCTTTCCATTGTACCCACGCTGATCCTTCTGATGACAGCCGTGACCATGCTGCGCAGCTGCGGTGCCATTGATCTGATCAGCAGATTCTTTGCACCGGTTATGAACTTTCTGGGAATCCCGCCGGAAACTGCCATGCTGGTATTAATCCGGCCCATCAGCGGCAGTGCCGCTTTGGCTGTCGGCGCAGAGCTGATGGCTGCCCACGGAGTCGATTCGTTGATTGGCAGAACCGCGGCCATTATGCTGGGTTCCACCGAAACCACTTTTTATACCATCAGCGTCTATTTCGGTGCCGCCGGGATCAAAAAGACCCGCTATACCGTTCCAGCCGCGCTGTTTGCGGACTTTGTGGGTTTTTTTATGGCTTCCCTGTCAGCCCGTTTGTTCTTCCGGTAAATGGCAAGGTGCATAAAACCGGCTGCCACATTTTCTGTGGGCAGCCGGTATTTTTGTGAATTTCTAGTTGTTGACAAGAAGTATTGCTCTATGATATGATTTATTTGACAAATACAAAAGGAGGTTCGTATTATGCTGAAGCGTTTTGTATCGTTTGCGCTCCTTGGAGCTATGATTCTATTACTGAGTACAGGCTGCAATACAGAAAACCCCGGTGTGGAAACCACCCTTCCCACAGAAGTTACCACCGAACCTACATTGGCAACCGTACCGCCTACCACATCACCGCCACCCACTACCCTCCCTCCGGAAACCACCGCACCCCCTGCACCGAAGGAATTTCCCATGGGTACTACGGGTACAAGAACAGGCGGCGCCCTTCGCTCCCTCACGCTGGGTATGAAAATCCATTGCGAAACATACCTCTTTGGGGAAAATGTGTTGCTGTGCCAGCCTGTGGAAGGCAGGTATCAAATCGTTTCTCTGGAAGACGGAAGTGTACTGGCAAAAAATTATAAGGCCAATCCGGCAAACTCTGTCACTGTCACAGAGGATCAGATCATATACTATTCCCTCATCGCCCAAAAAATCTTTTTCCTCGACAGGAATCTTGAAGTGGTTAAATCGGTGGCTGTGTCCGCCAGCGCTGATGTATCCGATATGGTGTTCTCTCAGGACGGCACCAAGGCCTACTTCACGGACTACCACAGCATTGTTGAGTTGAACATTGAAACCGGCGAAGAACGGGTGATCCCCGTATATGGCCCCTCGATCTGGGCCTTGAGCGGTCTGTATTTTGACGACACGATTTTGCGCTATTGGGGCAAAGAAGACGGCAACGATTATTATGCCTTTGTCAATTTAGCTACCGGCGGTTATCTGGGAAAAGACAACAATATGACCGGCTTGCAGGTTTGGGATAACAACTACTATCTGTCCCGTGCGTACAACGGCACCGTCGAGCGGCTGGTGGTGCAGGATGGCGCTTACAAATACATGATTCCGAAGGATCATGGAAAAAGAAGCTGTTATTCAACGGTCTTGCCCCAATTGAACAGCTTCTTCACCTTAAGCTATGACTACGAAAAAACAGAAGTGGTACTGGATCTGTATGACCTGGCCACCAAGCAGCGCACCGCTTCCTTAACAGTGGATCTGCGAGGAGAGTTTGGATCCTCCGCGAAGGTATTTGTGGATCCTTCCGGAGAGTACATTTGGATGTGCATGAAGGTGGGCAACCAATACAACAGCTACGACATGAATCTCTACCGCTGGGATTACCGGGCCAATGCCATAGAGGATACCACCGTTTACGGCTACGGCGGATAACCCTCCCCGGCAAAGATCCCACAATTCGGATAAACACATACGAAGGAGGATCAAAATATGTGGAAGCGTTTTGTATCGTTTACGCTCCTCGGGGCAATGATTCTATCGCTGAGTACAGGCTGCAATACCGAATCCCCCGGTGTGGAAACCACCCCGCCCACAGAAGTCACCACCGAGCCTACCCAGGCAACCGCGCCGACAACCACTTCACCGCCACCCACTACGCTTCCCCCTGAAACGACCGCACCGAAGGCAACCCAACCGGTCATTGTTCATTTTGGTAGCCCTGTTGCTGGAACTTCCGGTGCGCTTCGCTTCCTGCCGCTGGACACGAAAGTATATCATGAAGCGTATCCGTTCGGCGAAAATATTCTGCTGTGTACACCGCAAGAAGGACGGTATCAGGTTCGTTCCTCGAAAGACGGCAGTGTACTGGCAAGTATAACGGATACGAATCGTGCTAACACTGTCACTGTCACAGAGGATCAGATTATTTATTATTCGCTCAGTGATCGTCAAATCACATTCCTCGACATGGATCTTCAGGTGCTCAAGCGGGTGGGTGTTTCCGTCAACGATGACGTATCAGATATGAAATTCTCCCAGGATGGCACCAAAGCTTACTACCGTATAGACTACCACACCATTGGTGAACTGGATATCGAGACCGGCGAAGAGCGGGTGATCCCCGTTCACGGTCCTCAGATCTTCTCCTTAAGCAGATTTCGTTTCGAAGGTTCTGTTTTGTCCTATTGGGGTAAAGAAAATGGGGATGATTACTGCGCCTTTATCAATGTAGAAACCGGTGCTTTCTTAGGAATGGACAGCAACATTACCAGATTCAAGCCTTGGGGTAACGGTTACTATCTGGGCCGCGCGACAATGGGTTATGCAGAGCATCTGGTCGTGCAGGATGGCACCTACAAATATATGACCCCGGAAAATCATGGAATGAGGATCTATGAAGCCACTGTCATACCCCTGTTGAACAGCTTCTTCACAGTAAGTGCCGACGATGACAAAGCTGTCATCATTCTGGATCTTTATGACCTGACTACTAAACGACGTACTTCTTCCTTAACAATAGCCGCGAAATGTAACAGCGTCAGCACGGTGTCCGCTGATGCCTCCGGAGAATACATCTGGTTACGATTAACAACCGGCGTTTTTCCTAACACGCAAACGGCTTTGTATCGCTGGGATTACCGTGCCAATGCCATAGAGGATACCGCCGTTTACGGCTACGGCGGATAGTCAAGATACCTATAAAGCAAAACAGGTCAATTTGATAGATACCACGCTAAATGATCGTTTAGCGCAGCAGTAATGCTGCTTAATTGAAAATTGAAAGTTAAGGTGTCGCCGTTGGCGACGATCTTGTAGGGGCGATCTTCGATCGCCCGCCCACAATTGCACAGCAATTGTGGGATTTCCGTAGGAAATCAAATAGTTATCGCCTTTGGCAATGTGATTTTGCAAGCAAAATCACCGGGCGCTCAGTGAGCGCCCCTACGATATCGATTGATAGATTGGTCGCATAAACGATCATTTATTATAGTAAAAACAGTATCCGCAGTACCGCGCACACATTGTCAGCGGCGGCTCGATGTAAAAAACTGCCGCAGCCAGATGGCTGCGGCAGTGTTCATTTTGGGAGATTATTCCTCGTCTTCGTCCTCGTCTTCCAGAGAGAACTCCAGAGTTTCGCCGCAATCGGGGCAGACGATGCTGCCTTCTTCCAGGGTCTCCTCATCAAAGTTGATGATGCTGCCGCAGGCGCACTCTACTTCGTAGATGGTGGTGTCGGGATCACCGAAATCGAAGCCTTCGTCCATGTCTTCGTCCTCATCGTCGAAGTCATAGTCATCGTCATCCTCGTCGTCCCAATCCTCGTCATCTTCTTCATCCAGAATGAAGTCTTCGATGGCATCCAGATCTTCCTCGATCTCATCCAGCTCATCGGAAATGGCGATGGTGGTTTCCTCAACATCAGAAAGACGGCGGGTAACATCGCCCATCAGATCTACGATGGCGGCGATCATCTTGCCCTCGGCCTTCTCGGTGTCCAGATTCAGACCATCCATCAGGCCTTTCAGGTAAGCGGCCTTTTCAGAAATCGTCATAACGGTTCTCCTTAAATCAGATTACATTACTTGGAACGGCCCAGATATTCACCGGTACGGGTGTCAATCTGGATCTTGTCGCCCTCGTTGATGAACAGAGGCACCTTAACTTCAGCGCCGGTCTCAACGGTAGCGGGCTTGGTAACGTTGGTAGCGGTGTTGCCGGCAAAGCCAGGCTCGGTCTCAGTAACCACCAGGTCAACAAAGTTGGGAACTTCAACGCCGAAGACCTTGCCCTTGTAGCTCATGATGGTGCAGATATCGTTTTCCTTAACGAACTTGAAGCTGTCGTCCAGAACGCTGCCGTCGATGGGCTCCAGCTCGTAGGTTTCCTGGTCCATGAAGTAGTACAGAGAACCGTCGTTGTAAGAGTACTCCATCTTCTTTCTCTCAATGAAAGCAGTGGGGAACTTGGCAGAGGGGTTCAGGGAAGTTTCGGTCACGCCGCCGGTGATAACATTGCGCATCTTCACACGGACGAAAGCAGCACCCTTACCGGGCTTAACGTGCTGGAACTCGATGACCTGCATAACCTTGCGGTCCATTTCGAAGGTAATGCCATTACGAATATCGCCTGCAGAAATCATTTCTATTATCCTCCTAAGTACCTCCCTGGCGGAAGGCGTTTTGTGTACATATTATTGGCTTATATATTCTAACCCAAATAAGTGCAAAATGCAATAGGTTCCGGAAATTTTCTTACACAATAATCAAATTCTTGGGGCTGTGGGTGATATCTTCGTAACCATTCTCCAAGTAAACAGTCACATCCTCAATTCTGACACCGAACTTGCCGGGCAGATAGATGC